>DAORDI010000399.1:0-3852 GCA_035345895.1 Leptospiraceae bacterium | reverse complement strand
CATTACCAAAAAATGGGAAAGTCTGATGATCGGTCTTTCCGCACTGATGCTCTCTGCATTCACCAGACCGGACGGACTTCTGTTTTATGCATTCGGTTCCGCTTATGTATTTCTCTTTCATTTTCAGAAAGACAAGATTGTGGAAAAGATCATCAAGTTTATTTTCATGCAGATCCCGTTCCTGGTTTTCTATCTTCCTTACTGGATTTGGAAATGGGACTATTACGGATACATTTTTCCGAATACATACTATGCAAAATCCGCAGATTCCTGGTATATTTCACAGGGGATACAGTATATTTTATTGTACTTCAGCGCATACTATGTATTTCTGTTCATTCCGGGAATACTGATTTATGTCTGGATTTCCAAGTACTATCCGGTCATTTCCGGACTGAAGAAAAGCGATCCCCTGAAGGAAAGGAAACTGAAAAAAGAAATCACGGAAAGAACCGGAATCACTTCAGCCGTATTCCTCGATCTGTACGACTGGAGAAATGATTTTCTTGTCAGAAGCAGCTTTCTTCTTCTGCTCCCCTCCGTTCTGTACATATTTTTCCTGATGAAAATCGGCGGGGACTTCATGTTTGCAAGACTTCTGATCCCTCTCTCTCCCCTTCTTTTCATTTATCTGGAAATACTCGTTCACAGGGGAATCGAGGAGAAAGGAAGGGCATTTATATATATTTTCATCATATTTTCATTACTTTTCAGCTGGAATCCCTACAGGGGAACCAAGTATCCTTCCATACAGGGAATCACTCAGGAAAATGAAATATACAGGCTGAAGACAGTCTATCAGATCAAGAATTTTCTGCTTCCCTACAGAGAAACATTCTCGGCGGCAAATATGAAAATTGCTTTCGGCGGGAGCCAGGCTCTTTTTGCATTTTACCTGAATCCTGTACTTGCCGTTGAATCTGCTTCCGGTCTTACCGATGCATGGATTGCTCACCGTCCAATATCCGCAAGAGGAAGGGTCGGTCATGAGAAGGAAGCTCCGATAGAATATCTGAGACAGAGAAAAGTTCATCTGGATATATTCGGGCTGAAGGAAACTCCCAAAAGAGACTATTCCAAATTTCAGATTCCCCGCTTTCCGTACCCTTTCTGGATAGTATGCTATGACAGAGAACTCTTCCGATTCCTGAAAAAGACAGGCAAGTTTCATTTCCAGGATTTTGAAGAATACCTGGATGTTTACATTGCCGACATTAAGAATAAAAGCAGGACGCAGATCAGAAAAGACTATGCAGAATTTCAGGAATATTATTTTTCATTCAACAGCGACCCGGAAAGGGAAAACGCTTTTTTAAGAGCTTCTAAATGACAAAAAATACTATCTGCGAAAAACTGTTTCTGCTGATCCTCCTTCTCTCCTGCACTCAGAAAAATGAAGTAAAGGTATTCACCGATGACTTCCCGGAAAAACTTTCTGAATGGAATCTTTTTACAGGCAGAAACTGGACATACTCCAGCCAGACATTTCCTTACTCACTGAAGACTGCACTGTTTTCAGACTATGCAGGAAAATTCAGAACAGTGTACATTCCGAAAGGAAAAAAAACGGAGATCACTGAAACAGGCCCGTTTGCCCTTCCTGCAGGAACAGTGATTACTAAGACATTTTATTATAAAAAAGACGGATCATCTCCCGAAGAAAACGATCTTGTCCCAGGACTTCTGAAAGAAAACATACGGCTGATGGAAACCAGGGTGCTTGTGAATACTGGACAGGGATGGACACCCCTTCCCTATATCTGGGACGAGGAAAAAAAGGATGCATATCTCGAAATCACAGGCAGACGGCTGACAGCAGAACACAGGGGAACCAAGTTCGACTATTTCATCCCGAATGCAAACCAGTGCAAGACCTGCCATGAAAACAGCGGCGAGACAAAACCGATCGGTCTGAAGCTCAGACATTTCGACAGGGAATTCCAGTACCCGGAAGGGAAAAAACTGCAGACTGAAAAAATGAAGGAATTCACTTCTGCAGAGTTCCCCAAGTCTGCCCCCGATACAGATCCTGCAAGACTGTATCTGGACATCAACTGTTCCCACTGCCACAGCCGTGAAGGTCAGGCAAAGACATCAGGACTGATTCTCTCCTCTTACGAGACAGATCCTTACAGCTTCGGTGTCTGCAGAAGTCCTGTTGCGGCCGGAAAGGGCTCAGGAAATCTGAAATTCGACATCGTGCCGGGAAACCCGGAAAAATCGATCCTCTACTACAGGATGAATTCCATCGATCCGTCCATCATGATGCCGGAACTGGGAAGATCCCTCATCCATAAAGAGGGAATGGAAACAGTAAAAAACTGGATTATCGGTCTTCGGGGAAACTGCGGAAAAAACCTCTGAAAATTATTTTTCAGAGGCCGAGAACTCCAGTCTAACATATAAGCAAATTTGCTTTATGAGGAGAATGGAATGAAATCAAAAAGTTTAGGACTGCTGTTTACTGCAATCATACTTTTCGGAATTGGATGCGGAACATCCGCAGATAAAGACCCTACTACAGTAGGTTCAGACGGAAAGGTTTTTGAAGGATGGGCAGGTCCTCCAGAAGACACTAAAAAGAAACCTCTCGAATACTACTACATGAAAAGAGTTTCCAGAGCCAGTGTCAAAGCGAATGACAAACGTTCCGGAGCAATGATGCAGGAAACCTGCACAAGTTCAGCCGCACTGACTGCAAAAGCGGATTTTATGAGAAAAGTAATCGGTGAATCCCTCCAGGGTGCTGAAGGTGTTTCTGACGGTGAATCTACAGGAAAAGTAGTTGTTGCTGAATTCAACGGTAAAGTAAAAGGGCTGAACACCAGAGAGTGCAAGCCTCTGAAAGAAAAGCAGCCTGAAGTTCCAGGCATCGAATGGGAAGAATGCGAATGCGTGATCTTTGCTAAAGTCCCAGGCGGAAAAGATGCTATCGTCGCAAAGGCTCAGGAAGTGGAAGGAAGCAGAAAGAAATAATCTGACACCAGCCCGGCTTCGCAGTCCAGAACTGCGGAGCTTGCATCCCCTCGTTTATTGTTTATCATTTCCCGTTGTTTCTGCAGTTCAGTGAAAATTACAGCCGATGACTTTAGTTCAATGTATTCAGGTTCCTCTGCTGTATTTCCACCTCGAAAAAAAATTCTTTCTTTGCCAAGAAAGGTGACAGTATTCTCACTGTAATAATTCTTAAAATCAGCGCTTATCTTACTTTCCGTAAAATATACTTTCGATTTTATCAGCTCCTTCCCAGTCAAGTCAAAAATAGATAATCTACTGTCTTCTTTGCTGTCCTATGCTGAAATTTCTCCGGACTATACAGAGGGCAAAATTATCGTCAAAATGCTTGTCAGCAGTATAAGATCCCGCTCCGCTCAGATAAGCAAATTCCCGGTCGACTTTTATTGTGCCGGTTGTTACACAGTTGTCAGAAAAATAACCTTCATCAAAGACCATCTGATATTTTCCGTTCAAATTGCACTTTTTAAGATTATACTGAGCAAAAGTTCCATCACTGCATCAGTCTCTCAATACGCTTGCGGTTTAAGTCATAACCCTTTTCTTTCGGAAAACGGATGTCTGGTGTATTCGCGGTCAATCAGATTCATAATCATTATATTGTATTCTGATTCTCCGCTGTCTCACTGCTTCTCTTTTTTGCGGGTTTTGCAATTTATTTACCGCCTTGTTTTTTCAATTTTACTGTCCAAAAAATGGGGAAACTGTAAAGCTGCTAAAAATCCCGCAAGCAGCGAAGCTGCTGTTTTTACTGGTTCATTAGATTTTACTAATGCCTTCTGAAAATTACAGGCACTGCAATCCCCAGATTTTTTCCCTTAAAGTCACTTCCTAAAA
>DAORDI010000398.1:0-3859 GCA_035345895.1 Leptospiraceae bacterium | reverse complement strand
GAGACTGTTCGCATGAAACAGCCGAAAGCCTGGGTGTCTCTTGTAGTTTCTTCCAAGGAACTGAGCCCTAAACAGATTACTGAATTTTTGAAACTCCAGCCCGATTTTACAAATCCAGTAGAAGCAAAAAGCAAAAAAGGCAATTTCTGGCAGCTGAATTCCTCTCTTCCCGACGAAGAAAATCTGGAAAATCATCTATGGGATCTGTTAAAAAAAATTGCACCGGTCAGAGACGAACTCAAGGACCTGCACATCAAGGCAGAAATTAAGTTTTACGCTTCTGTGGAATTTGCGGATACAGAAACAAACGGACTGCAGCTCGGTCCGAGGCTTCTTTCACTGATAGGCAGCCTGGGTATCAACTTGGAAATTCACCCCTGGAAGGGAAAAATGTAAAGCCTGATTCGGGAAAGGAATATAATGAAAAAATACAAAGGTGCAGTTTATATAGGAAGATTTCAGCCCCCTCACAAGGCTCATATTCAGACTGTAGAAAAAGCTCTTGAACTTGCAGAGAAAGCAGTCATCATAGCAGGCGACTACAAGTCCGCACGATCAGTAAAAAACCCGTTTACATTTGATGAAAGAAAAGAGATGCTTCTCGGATGTCTTAAAAAAGAAGACAGTGAAAGGGTGATATTCTGTCCGGTAAGAAATTTCCCGAATGACGACAGCCTCTGGACAGTCAGTATAAAAAAAGAAGTAAGTGCACATATCAGAGAAAATCTCTGCATTACCGGCCACGTAAAAGACTCCTCAAGCTATTATCTGAAACTGTTTCCGGAATGGGAATTTGAATCAATAGACCTGATCAGCGATCTGAATGCAACGGACATAAGGAATATTTTTTTTCAAAAAAAAGATTTTTTTAATGATAAAAAAATCACAGAGTCCCTTCATTCCTCTGTCGTCTCATTTCTGAAAGAGTTCGCGCTGACTGAAAGTTTCTCCATTCTGCAGGAAGACTGGTTCCATCTTGCAGAGTATAAGGCGAGTTGGAAGGCTGCACCCTACCCCCCTGTATTTGTGACTGCCGACTGTGCTGTACTGAAAAGCGGTCATATCCTTCTGGTAAAAAGAAAATCGAGTCCAGGAAAAGGCCTGTTTGCAGTGCCGGGAGGATTTCTGGATCAGAATGAAACTCTGCTGGACTGTGCCATCCGTGAATTGAAGGAAGAAACCGAAATAGATTTGAGTCCTTCAGAATTAAAGGACCGAGTATCAGTATCAAAGGTTTTTGACAGACCAGACAGAAGCCTCAGAGGAAGAACAGTAACTCATACCTTCCTGATTGACCTTGGAAAAGGAGACCTTCCGTCAGTCAAAGGAAGCGATGATGCAGAGAAGGCATTCTGGATGCCGATTACCGAAATCGAAAGCAGTTCAGAATTTTTCTTCGAGGATCATCTTTCCATTCTGGAAAATCTGATCTTCAATATTTAGACATTGGACAATAAGAGGTATCGAACAGCGTTTAAGAAAAATTACAGTGCAGATTGAGACTGTTTTCTGTTTAATTCGCTCAAAAAACAGCTGTTTCGTGAAGATATTTGAAGATTCAAATGTCATATATAAAGTGATGATTCGATTATGCAAGACTGCCTTTCTTCTGCTGATCTGCCTTTCGGCAGCAAGTTCGTGCAGTCTCAAAAAAAACAAACTGGCATTAAAGGCAATTTTTCCTCTGGCATTGAATACAGACTCCTCTGTCTACCTGACTGATCTTTCCTTAAGTTCTGGAACACTCTCCCCTTCATTTTCTTCTTCAGCAGCATCCTATTCTGCAAGCGTAGACAATTCGGTCACATCGGTCACAGTCACGCCGACTGCCAATTTTTCCTCCGCTTCAATTACTGTAAACGGTGCAGCTGTAAACTCAGGAAGTCCATCCGGCAGTATTTCTCTCAGTACTGGTCCGAATACTGTTTCCATCGCCGTCAGCGGTTCAGGCGGGAGTACTAAAACATATACAGTTGAAATCACAAAATCTGCGTCGGCCGCATCTGCTGCAGTATCAGCAGATCTGATTTCCCTGTGGACAAGTCAGGGAACACTGAGTCCTGTATTTTCCTCTGCAGTCACTTCTTATACGATGACTCTGGCAAATGCAGTATCCTCCATTACGGTCACTCCTTCTGCCGCCTCAGGAGTTTCCATCACGGTAAACGGCACCTCGGTGAATTCCGGCGCCTCTTCCGGTTCAATTACAATGAATTCAGGAGCAAATGTAATTACAATAGCGGTCACATCCGCTTCAGGCAGTTCGACCTATACGATCAACGTTACCCGTCTTGCGGCGTCGGTCTATAGGATTTTCATCACTGCGGCGACGTATAACGGAAATCTCGGCGGAGTGGCAGGAGCAGACACAAAATGCGATTCTGATACTGTCAGACCAAATGACGGAAGCACTTACAGAGCTCTGGTTGTAGACAATTCGGGGACTGCCAGAAGGGCATGCACAACCGCCAACTGTACAAATCCTGCAGAGAATCTGAACTGGGCATTCAAGCCCTCCACTTCTTATGTGAGAGCCTCAGACTCTACGACTATTATGACTACAAATGCAGGGGGAGTTTTCCCTTTCGGAACTCTCACGAATTCATTTACCTCCGGTGCTACAGTTTCCTACTGGACAGGGTTGAGAAGCACTTGGGACAGTTCTTCCAATGACTGTTCCGACTGGACAAGTTCTTCAGCCGGATCGAACGGCAGAACCGGTGACAGCAGTGCAACTGACAGTACATCGATCAGAAACAATACACCGTCCTGCAGTACTCAATGGTATCTTCTCTGTGTTGAACAGTGAATCCCGCATCGTCTTTACAGCTGCTGGAAACTGCCTGTCTTGGCAAGAATGGATTCAAGAGAATCTGAGACCTTTGAAACACAGACAGATACTTCCTGAATATTTTCAGTTACACTGTCAATCAATGTGCTGAGCGGAGATATTCCATAATAGATACTGTCCATTTCGCCGTTAATCATTATTATCATTGCATTAATGCTTTCTATGCTGCCTCTTATGGAGGCTGTCTTGACAGCGGATTCATTGATTCCTGTTCGGAACTGCTTTGTAATTGACCTTACTGTTCTTGCTGATTCTCCTGTCCTTTCTGAGAGTCTGGACATTTCCTTATATTTTCCGGATTACTGTGTTACTTGTGTATGGATGTTCCGATCAAGGTTTCGGCATGAAACGCTCCAAATCTGGAATTCAGACTGGCAATCTGATTATCGAAAATACGTTTACCTCCTTCATTAACATAAAAAATTATATTGTCATATGATGTATCACATAACATAACTATGGGAGAGGGCTTATTTAGCACCTGCTTGAGCTGGAATAATTCTGAGTTTAATTTGCAGGTGTGCGGGGGTAAAAAATCTATCCTCCTGAAATTCCTGATCCTTT
Organism: Leptospiraceae bacterium; assembly: GCA_035345895.1. Lineage (GTDB taxonomy): Bacteria > Spirochaetota > Leptospiria > Leptospirales > Leptospiraceae > DAORDI01. The sequence goes on along the minus strand of DAORDI010000398.1, from coordinate 444 downwards.
CTCTTTGGAAGCCGCAGTCTCTTTAAAAAATTAAAGATTTTTCCATCATTAACCCCGCCTTTCTTTTTTATGTGTCTTAAGCTCGGGTGCAATTGCTCAAATTCTAATAGTGAAGCAGTGCTAACGTGGGGGCCGCTAAGGAGCTTAAGCAGCCCCTCAGCCAAGTTTCCGGGCTGGCTCGGGAGGGTCTCTGCCTAATCCTCTCCATTTGCGGCACACTGCAAGCGGCAATGGGGTCAATCAGAATTGACTTTTTACCAATGCCTCATTGTTGCTATTGAAATGTAATCAGAAATCCGGGTATTACTGCCCACAGTTACGAAAAATCATTAAAATCTGTCAATTGTCATTAAGTTATCAATAAGCTTAAAAGTAAATTAATATTATTTTTTTATATGTATAAAAAATTTTTATGCATTTTTTTAGAACATATATTTTTCCTAT
>DAORDI010000397.1:0-3890 GCA_035345895.1 Leptospiraceae bacterium | reverse complement strand
TTTAATTTCAGAATGCTGCTAAAGAGAGGGAAATATGGGAACGAGTCCGGCAATAACGAAACCGACATTGGAAGATTTTGACGCTGCATTTGATGTTATAGTGGCAAAATCTCAGGACCGAACCCTCAGAATGCTCAAACTGGATATGCAGATTCCGGAGGAATACGAGAGAGATATGAAAGGATTTCTTTCTAAATATTTTCAGAATGATCCGTTTGACATCCGCATCGAAGACTTTGAAGAAATTATTCTGGATGGAAAAAGGATACAGAGAATCAAATCAGAAAGAAGACCTGTATCTTATCTCAGTCTCTTCCGTTTCCTCGAACTCTTCCGACAGCTTTTGGAAGAAATCAAATTTGATATAGGAAAACTTGCAGAAATTTACAAGCATCTGAATCCTTCCTCTGACAGAGAAGAATTTCTGAAAGAGGCTGCACTGAAAAAAACCCTCGCAAGCGGAAGGATATTTCAGAAATTTTCCGTGCTCAATTCCTCCTTTTATCTTAGACTTGTAAAACACATCAATCAGGAAGTGCTTGAACACAAAAGAAATTCATCAACAGAAGGTTATGTGAATGTGCGCAAGCTGAACGGAGAAGTGTTTCTGAATTCTGTATTCAGTCCCTACTACAGTCAGATGGTGAACAACTGCTTCTTTCTGAAAAGTTTCAAGGATAAGCTCAGACTCGAAAGAGAAAACCTGGAAAAACAGGTAGAAAGTCTTCACAAATCCTGAAACCCTGCACAAAATGAGAAATCTGATTTTTTTCTCATTCTTTTCCATTGTATTTTCATTATATCCTGAAGAATACAGAATTCCGGCAGAATCCGGAAAAATCGAGAAAGAAAAACTGGCTCGTTTTTTTGAGGAAATTTCTTCAGGACAGATCTTTAACGATAAGAAAACTGAGCAGGCACTGAAAAGAAGCAATGTGCTGTCATTCCGAAGCACCGACACAGAAAAAGCCCTGCGGACAATCCTCTCCGGAAAAAATCTGAATCCTGTTCTCGGAAAAGCATCAATGGATTATATATACAGCAGATATACAGATTCATTTCAGGAGGAAGTAAAAAGACTGTTATCGGAAGAAAAAGACATCCGTCTGAAACTGATTTATTCTCTTTATCTGGAAAAAGGAAATCCCGAATATGAAATCCTGACTCGGAAACTGCTTGAAGAAGAATTTGCTGAAAACCATCCTTACAGACAGGGATATTTTTTATGGAAAAATCATTCTGTTCAGGATGCTTATCCCGATCCGGAAAACCTGCTTTCCTCCCCCTTTATCCCTGGAAACTGGATTCTATTCAGTCTGCAGAGAAAAGACAGCCTGTATCCTGGAATTCTCATTATTCGAAAACCGGATGGAAAATTTCTGAAAGAGGAAAACGGAGCTTATTTTCATATTTCTCATCTTGCATCCTCCGCTTCAGGGCTCCCATTTTTCATCACGAACGGAAACACTCCTAAAGGAATTTACTTTTTTCAGGATACAGCGGTCTCTGAAAATCCGGACATTGGCCCTGTGCCTGCTCTCAGGCTCTATATGCCGGGAGAAATTTCGCCGGCCGATTTTTTCGGGAACAGAAGGATGAAAAAGAAATGGAATTACAGAATGATAAAAAATATCCTTCCTCCTTCTTTGCAGAACACAGGCGACTTTAGGGAAAATTATATTGCAGGTGCTGCAGGCAGATCGGGAATCTGGTCCCATGGAACAGCAGTTGATCCTGAATTTTTCAAGCATACTGAATCCTATCCCCTTATCCCTGCATTAGGATGTTTTACCTCTGCAGAACTCTGGTCGGAAAAGACAGGAAAACTTCTTTACAGCAGTCATCTGACTTTATTGAAAACAATGAAGAAACATAAAATAAACAAGGGTTATCTGATCGCTGCAGTTCTGAACAGTAAAGAAAAGCCCGTAACACTGGAAGAAATTCTTCCTGCACTTTCACTGACAGAAGAGTAATTCTTTTTTAAAGACATACTGTCCAATTAAATCATTACATTCTGATTCAGAACAAGCTCGAGGTCCTCTCTCAGTCCTTCTGCCTTTTCTGTATTGCCTGTATTTTCATAGAGTGCAATCAGAAGCTTAAGGTTTCTGATGTCGAAAGGATTTCTGATCCGAAGGCGTTCAGAAAAATCTATCGCATCCTCGGTTCTTCCTGACTCCCTGTATGCTTCCGCAGTCATATAAATGTACTTTTCATCCAGAGGAGAAGCCTCCGCATACTTTGCAAAATAATTGCCGGCCCTTTCATACTCCTTCATCTTCATAAATATTCTGGCAATGATCCTGAGAAGATTCTTCTCCGACCTTTTATGTGAATATGCCTTCTCAAACTCGTCAATCGCTTCTCTTCTTCTTGCCTTTCTGTACAGAAGCTGAGCCTTTTTCATATGCAGATCAAACTGTTTTGCATCATATTCCCATTTTATTTCATTATAATGGATTAGAAGCAGGCTGAAATCATCAGTGATCTCACCGATTTCTCTGGTCTTTTCATAAATTTCCCGAAGAACTGCTCCAGTCTCCTCCACTGTTTTCAGAAAAAGATCCCCGTCTTCATTGATTGCATTGCCGTCTCCGCTGAAAAGCTTGAGATCATCCCGCCCGTCGGAGCCGATAATGATGACATCATTATCCAGAAGCTGAAACGTCTTTACTGTAAACCGGCTCTCCATAATTGTCATTCCCAGTTTATGCACAGTCAGTTCATCTTCAATGAAGGATGCCTTCCCGTCTCTGTACAGAACTGTCCAGGGATGTTCTGCATTCATATAGTACATTGCTCCGTTTTCATCGTCGATAAGTCCCATCACGACTGAAATGAGCATCGAACCGTCAAAGGACTCGAAAACACTTTGAAGTTCCTGAAAGGCCATCTTCAGCCATCTTTCTGGAAATATATCCTTGTTGGTTCTGAAATACCTGGTTCTCGAAACCAAGGAGTGGAAAACAACTCCGAGAACAAGGGCTCCGCCTGCTCCCTGTATGGATTTTCCCATGGCATCCCCGTTCACAAATACAGAATACTTTTTCCCTCGAAGAACAATGGATTCAGAAATGCAGATGTCTCCTCCAATCTCATGAATTTTTTTCTTGAAATCAAATTTCTTTTTCTGACTGATGAGAAAGTCTATCTTCACAGATTCACTTGAGGATTTTTTGGCAATCAGAGGATTGACAATCAGTGTGGTCAGAAAATAATTCCCGTCCTGCTGCTCCTTCAGTATCTGCACCTGCTGAAGAGTGGACTGAAGTTCCTTTGTTCTTTCTGTCACTTTTTTTTCGAGATTGTTTCGATGATCTTCCACTTCTTCGTACAGTTCCAGAAACCTGTTGGAAAGCATACCCGCAATTCCAATGACAAAGATAAGAAAGGCAAATTTGCTGAAAGCAAGTCCAGTGTTCATAACGAGAGAATCGACTATATCAAATACTGAAGATACAATGATAGTCAATATTCCCAGCATAAGCCTCTTTGCACTCGGAATGTTCATCCTGATGGCACGGATTACGACCGCCGTTGCATACGTAACACTGACCAGAGTCATAAGCTGCCAGACGCGCAGAATGTATTCCATCATATAGCCTGGAACAAAAAAATTCGGCAGGCAGAGTATAATCGACATCATAAAGACAGCTTTAGAAAATCTGGAACGCGCTCCGAAAAAAAGCTGTTCCTCAAAAAAAATCAGAATTGCAGGCAGAGGATAGAGTACGATCAGCTCTATCCTCTGTATAAGTATGGAGTCCAGAGGAAATTCGAATACAATATTTGATCGGGTGAATATATAGACAGGAAGAAAAAATCCAAACAGTCCGAAGTACAGATTGTAAAGTTCATTTCTCCTTTTGCTGAAAAGAAGAAGATGA
>DAORDI010000396.1:0-3893 GCA_035345895.1 Leptospiraceae bacterium | reverse complement strand
CATATATCCTTTCATGAAAAACAGCAGACAGCCGCACCCTTCAGAAAAATTCACGGCACCGACATGCAAAAACAGTGAAGAGACAGAACGCTCCGAAAATTCAGAATCCGGGCATATCCAAATTCCCTCATCCAAAAAAAACCTCACGGGACAGAGGCATCAGAATATATATAATTATATTATACATTATTAAACAATAATTCATCTCAGATTTCCAATCTCTCAGGCATGGAAGCAGCCGCAAGGTATGGAAGCTGCTGCCCTCGCCAAAAAGATGGCTAAACTTCCGCAAGTACGGAAGTTGCTGTTTTTACTGATTCATTAGATTTTTCTAATGTTTTTTGAAAATTACAGCGTCTAGACAGCATATCGTATTTGCGTAACCTGAGACAGTAAGTGCATTCCGGATCTGCCTTCCAGCCCTAAAAATCCTTCTCTTCATCATATCTGATAATATACGTCTTTATAATTATATTATCTATAATTTCCGAACTGTTGTCCGGAAGATCTTCATACAGATTGTTTCTCAAAAAAACAATATAGACTCCCTGCTGAAGTCCTGCTCTTTTTACATAATAGGCAAGCTGCTTTTTTCCTTTTTCAAATTTACGGGGACTGTAGTATTTTTTCACTTCGATGAAGTATTCTCTTCCTTCTGCATGGATCACCATATCTGAATTTCCCAGGGATACGATGGATTCTCTGTATATTTTCCCTTCCAGTTCCTGAACAAATATGCTGATGAATGTTTCGAAGCTGTAGATCATTGCTGCTTCAGGTATGGAGATGAAATTCCCCTGTTCATCTCTTTCACGGAATGGCCGAAAACTTCTGGATCGGATATGATTTCTGTAACTTTCCATCAGCCTGTCAAAATTGATTTCCCTCTCTTTCGTCAAATAGGAATTGGCAAGCATGGACTCCGATATCCGCTTGGATTCACCGTTGCTGTAAGGATAGAGTGCCTTGAAAAGACGTTCTCTGTACAGTGGAACCCAGAACCGGACATTATTTTTTTCATCATAGGTAATGAGTCCGTTTACGTGAAGAATCTTAATGACTGGGCGGTCTATTTCAAACGGGATCTCTTCTTCGTCGAAAAGCAGTCTTTCCAGAAATTTTCTCTGCTGTTCTGCTATCTTAATGATATTTGCTATATTTTTATCTATTGCCTTATTCAGATACCATTCTCTTGCCGTCTCAAAATCTGCTGATGAGATCACAGATTTTTCCGGATTTGTATCCACCAGTTTTTTGGCAAAGCCGTTGACCAGTCCCGGCTGATTGGCTGTGATCTCGCTGATCTTTTTCTTCACGGAAGACTCGAAGATCTGTCCTGTTTCTGTTTCGTGCTGTCCTAAAAGTTCTGCTGTTTCTTCGTCTGAAAAATAGGGAATATTCAGTTCATCTGCAATATTGAATGGACTTGCATTGTCCTGCATCACACCTGTGATATTGGATACACCTACAAGTATGACTGATTTCAGAGAATGGTTTTCCCGGGAATGATATAAGCTGCGGATTGTATGCAGAAACTGATTCAGCAGTTCAGGATTCAGACCTTCCACTTCATCGCAGATGAAGACTAGTTTTTTATCCCTGATTTCAGATATTTCATTTGAAAAATTTGCAAACGTAGTTGAACTGATTTTTATATTCCAGCTGTCCCTGAACGCAGCAGTCAGCAGATTGAACAATTCTGATTCCGTGGCTGACTTGAAATTCTCAATATTGATATGGGCAGCTCTGTATCCTTCTTTCTCCAGCTCGGCGGCCAGCAGTCTGAAATATGTGCTTTTCCCTGTCTGCCTTGGAGCCCAGATCGTAAAGTATCTTTCATTACGGACAAGAGATATCCCTTTCTGTATCAGTTTAGGACGCAGTACCGTATAGTGTTTTGCAGGCTGATTAGGACCTGATGTATTGAAATAACGTTTGGATTCCATACAGATCAAAGGCTCTTCTTCGGTCTGTATTTGTAAAGAGCAAAATCAGATTTCTGATTGCCTTGCGTCTGAAGCGTTCATTCAACAGTAAAAATAATGCTGATCATTCTGATTATCAGATCAGTTATTTCCACCAGATATCCTCTGCTTTTCTTGATGGTCCGGAATGTCCATCTGTGTTGACTTCACAGTCTTTTGAAAGATCAGATGCATCCAGTTTCTCCATCCATCCCTGATTCTCTTCAAAATCATCAAAGACGGAAAGTTTTCTGAGACTCGGAAGTTTTTTCAGAGTGAGATTTCTGATATGGGAAAGTCTGCTGATGACAAGCTCTTCCAATTTGGAATGGCCGGCAGTGCATTCAATATCCATTCTTCTGTTTTCATATACAAGAGGAGGACCAAAGCCGTTATGATTGTGCCATATATACAGAGATTTCAGATTGGGGAGATGAATGGCTCTGTCTCCGTTCAGCAGTGCCGAAAGAAACTTTTCTCCGAAAAATCCATTGCACCATCTCATATTTTTTTCGGGATACTCCACAGTGGAAGAATCGGAGCAGTTGTCCAGTTCCAGTATTTCCAGACTGTCTGAATGAATATCGAATGTTTCCAGTGTATGAAAATGCGTGAGATAAAGTTCCTTGAGCGTTTCTGATCGGAAACAGAGAGACCTGAATTCCGGATGATGATTGTTTATAAGTGAGACTGCAGTAAGACAAGGAAGAATATCGCAGAGTTTCTGAAAATTTTTCTGACTAAGTTCCTGCGCACCGAATACATACAGATTTCGGATACTGGAAAAATCCTTCAAAAGTTCCGGTTCTCTGAGAAGGAAACTGTGCACGGAACCGTCTAGATTCAGATGATCTGTCTTTTTATCTAAATATTCTGATACAAGGATAAAATTTTCGCGATCAGAACATGCGATTACTGCTGAATCAAAATCAATATTTACTTTCAGTTTCAGAAGTTTAATCAGTGAGTTTTGGTCATTGTTTTTTTCGGTTTCAGTTCTGCTGTAAACCATCGTGCTGTTTCTTTCATGAACAGAATTCCTTAAAGTGAGAACAGGGAGTTTTCCGGAAGTCCGCCTGCTTACACTTTCTGCAATTTCTTCAGCAATATTCCAGGAATGCTTACAGTATAAATTTACTGATTCCAGGCATTCAGAACTCAGAAGAAGTCTGTTCAGAGAGGCTTTGTCGATTTCAATGTTTCCGGAATGCTGAAAGGTAAATGTTTTCAGTGACGGAAGTTTTCCTTGAAGGGATAATTCACCGTTTGAAGGTTTTTGGATCAGGTTGATTTCAAGGAAATTCAGTCTGCTGAAGTTCAGGTGGAGAATAAAACCCTTGGATCCCTTGACAGACAGATACAGATTTGTAAGATTAGGGAATATCCTTTCACAGAGTGCAAGGATATCATTGTCCCAGACTGCTGTTTTCATATCGACTCTCAGAAATGTGACAGACGAAACCTGAGCGGATTCATTGAAGGCTTTGATCCAGTCTTCTTTGGAAGGAATGCTTTTCTGCAGATTGAAAACAATTTTGAATTCCGCCTCGTCCGGATTTTCAGAATGTCTGCCGACAGAGGTCTCTGTCTCTTCACTTTCTCTCAGAGAATCAAGCCAGTTCAAAATTACTTTATAAAATTGCATAAAATATACCTCTTTATAATAATGTGCCTTTTTCTGATGCTTCGCAGACAGCGGCAGGTTCAGGCTTTTATGCTGATTTCCCAAAGTCTTAGCACATTTATTCTTTCTGTACTCAATAACAATTGGTCCCGTCGGCAGGAAAAAATGCAGTTATTTATGGATATCGGCATAACCTTGCAAAAACTTCTGAATTATGCCTGCAGGTCGGCATTTTTTATGACAGATCACTTTACGCAAATACAATATGCTATCTAGATTCTGTAATTTTCAGAAGGCATTAGGAA
>DAORDI010000395.1:0-3909 GCA_035345895.1 Leptospiraceae bacterium | reverse complement strand
CCCTTGGATTATACAGTTTCCCCAGCCAATGAATATTCGGCACACTGGAGTGTTTACATTCTCCATTATATTCTTTAAAAACATAATTATCATATTCATATTCATATCCGAATGTAGCGAGAAAACTTCTATTCCAGAAAATAGTTGGATTTAGTTCCGATACTGACTTAGACGGAGATGAGTCTTCTTCAATTTCAATGTTATCAATTGCCGCGTACCAGTCTCCTGATGGCAGGACAACTGTATCTCCGGACTTGATTTCCATTTTCACTATTTCGGTATGAGGTTTTTTATCGGAAGGAGAGGTCACAAAAAAGGGAAATACTATTGGAAGAGTTGTTAAACCAAACCCTAATCCTGCAGCAAAGATTTCTTCCTTGCTTATTTCAGGCAACTTTCTGCTTAGGGTTAAGTAAAAGTTTCCTTGCACATCAATCAGCTTATGACTAAGTTCAACTTTTAGTTTTTCTGTTTCGTTACTCAAAGGGAAAAAATACTTGTCTTCATATACATCCATCCTTGTCCATGGCCAGACAATTTCAAATTCCTGTGATTTCTTCTTATATGCAATTGCACATCCCCATAATAAAAAAATTAGTAATAATCTAGCCACAATCATTCTATTATCTTCCAAAGAAACTAGAACTAGAACCATCATCACATTTGCTTTGACCAGCATCTGTAAAATTTTTAACTTTAAAACTAAGCGGGGTATTTGGAATGCCATAAGTACTAATCCCACCGCTGAAAGTAAAAGATAAGAAAAAATATACTTGATATATCCCTATTCCAATACAGTCAAGGTTATGACTTGCCCGTACCTGTTTCTGTTTTTCTGAATGATGACTCCATGCGGCTACTGTACCCCAGAAGAGTGCTTCCTCAAAAGACAAACCCATTTCCTTATCATGGACTGCCATTATATAAGTAAGCAGATTGTTTTTATCATGCTGAGGCATCATCCCCCCTATCATAGCAGCATCTTCTCTTGTTGTTCCTATCGATGGACCTAATAGATAGCCTGCGGAGGAGGCTCTTGCTGACTTGGACATCTTATCATTTCCTATAATACCTCCAAGCATTGCTCCTTGAAGAGGATCTACTCCAAACTGTCCAGAAAAAAGTGCCCCAGTAACTGCTCCTCTGATGATTTTATCATTGTCTTTTTTGTTTTCAGCATCACTGATTGTAAATCTTCCGTTACTCAAGCTGTTCCTGTGTTTCTTGTTATACTGGTGTCTTCCTACAATGGCTATTCCGACAACTGTTTCATAATTTAGATTGTACTGCTGCCCTATGATATAAGCAAATAAACCATAACTTTGAGCCGAACTCAGCTTATGCCCGCTCGGATCATTATACTTCACTGGATTCCCCTCCACATACATATACCGATTCATTCCCTGAATCCGGAAAGGGCTCAGAGCTTGGAGTTCGGAGTTCAGCGAACTGTCATATAATCTATGTTTTTCTGTCATATATATCTTCCTTTCTTGGGTGAATCGCACAGTCCTCTTTAACAATCTGCCTTTCAGAAGCAGTGCGACCGGGCTTTCGGCCAATGTCAATGCTTTGCGCTTCATTATCCGCAAATCATTGACGCCGCCTCCACTGTTGCTATCCCTTTCGCGGAGGCTTTCTATGTGACCTAGAATTGTCTGCAATCAATGTTGCATTTCATCCATTCTAGCTTCATAATAGCGGTAAAAATAATAACCTCCCCCATTTGTAAAAGGAAAAAGAAGCCAAAAAAAGAAAGGCTTCACTAAAAAACTTTTGAATCTAATTTTAGATTCCGTTCCTGAAAAAGTGAATTTTATTTTTTTCCCTTTTTTTATTTCAACTTTTGGACAATATGCTCCGGCAGTATCGGTGTATTTCCTCCTGCTGATATTCCCATCTATTATGTCAAAAGACTTGCAATGGCTTTCAGTAAATTCTGTAACATCGACAACCCGCTTATGCGGATATTCATGGAAATATCCGAATGTAAAGATAAACTCCAATGGTTCTGCAGGTGAAAATGAGATATCGGCATTCGCCATAGTATCAGCTGAGATATAATACGCTCCTTCATCTAACGTGAATGAATATTCTTCATTTGTCCTGATGTCAGAAATAAAGATAAAATCAGGATCAGGAATTAAAGGCAGTGCTTGAGCCCTATGTATAAAAAAGAAAGATGCTGCTAAAGAAATTGAATCAGTCGCACCTTCAGAAGGATAGTAATAGTATTCTGTCACAGGCTGTGGTTTTCGCCTCCCTATAGCAAGGCGAAAATTTTTAATCAATATATCATCGGGAGTTTTTATCTCGAATGAGAAGTTTCCTTCCCTCGATTTTTGCAAAATCTGCCCGTCCTTCTTCACATCAAAACTGTTTCGAATCAATGAACAGTGAAAGAAAATAAGAAATATAATTATCTTTTTAGAGAACATTCCTGCAGTCCTTTTTTTAGACTATTCCCTCTCCCCAAAAACAAAAAAAGTCCTCTCCCTTGCCGGAAAGAGGACTTTCTTAATATCTCCGTATTTATCGGTTTAAATTTACTTCTTAATTTCAAATACCGACTTGTTTGCCTCTATCCAGCGGATGAGTCTTTCGACGCCCTGTCTTGGACGGATTTTAGGATTGAAGCCGAATTTTTTTGCTGCAGTGATGTCGCAGATGAAGTATCTCATATCGCCTGGACGTTCTGCTTCAAAGATGACTTCCTGCTTTCTTCCGAGGATCTCACCGATCATAGCAATGCATTCCAGAAGGGAAATTTTATGCTCCTTGGAGCCTCCGATATTGTACACGCCGTGAATCGGATTCTTGAAGAAGTTCAGATAACTTGCCGCACCGTCTTCTGCATGGATGATGTCTCTAGTCTGTTTTCCTGTTCCGAAAATCCGGATGGGAAGGCCGAATACAGAGCGGATTGCAAAATTTGCCACCCAACCGTGATCCTCTCCTCCGAATTGTCTCTCCCCGTAAATCCCAGTAAAACGGAATGTGGCACTTTTCACATCATACATATCATGATAGGTTCTCACATAATGCTCTGCACTCATCTTGGATGCATGAAGAGGAGAAAGTTTTCCCACCATTACCGGCTGAGTTTCAGGAATTTCCACAGGATCTCTTGTATAGGCAGTCTCGCCTTCTTTCAGAGTATCATTGATTGCGTTTCCATACACATGGATGGAGCTTGTATTGACTACAGGAATCTTTCTCTGTCTGGCCGCTTCCATAACATTGAATGTTCCCACCACGTTGTTTGTGAAATCATATTCCGGATCTTCCCAGGAAACTGTCATTGCAGGCTGAGCTGCAGTGTGAACGATATAGCTGCATCCGTGCGTGCGGTCGAGAAGATGCTCCAGGTTTCTGATATCACCCTTGACCATCTCCACTCCGATGCCTTTCAGGAAATTCCAGTTGAAATCTCTCGTTGCATCCGTTCCGTAACCGGTTCTTTTCAGTTCATATTTGGTCATATTATCATAACTGATAACTTCCCATCCTTCTTTTCTGAAATATTCACATACATGTGATCCCAAAAATCCGCATCCGCCAGTCACGAGCACCTTATTCATTCTTAATCCTCCAGTCTATCGGGAAAGTAGTCTCTTTTTTTCTTTGATAATGCAAGTCTCAATGCCTTGAGACCTTTTTTAAACACAGTTCTTTTTCTGTAATGTTCCTTTTCTACCGGATTGAAATAGGAAATAGGCACCTCAATGCATCTCATATGCGAACGTACTATTTCTATCATCATTTCCAGAGGATAGGATTCATTTTTGACAGTCAGTCTGGACTTGATTTTCGAATAGGAATCCTTCCACACGGCAAAAAACTTGCAGTCCACATCCGTAAATCGGGGTTCCTGTCCCCACCAGAACAGTTCCACAATTTTTCCAAGGA
>DAORDI010000394.1:0-3934 GCA_035345895.1 Leptospiraceae bacterium | reverse complement strand
GGCAGCGGCTTCTAAGTTTGCAGCAGCTTCCAAATGTGCGAGCCCTCAAGCCGCCTGCAGGCTTACTGCCTTGCTTGACAAAACCTGAAAAAAAGAAACTCTGTTCATCTGAAGGAGTATTTTCAGATGGAAGATTCAAAAACAAAGACAGAAAAAACTCTGAACGAAATCAGAAACGGAAAAACACTGTCTGCAAAATTTATGGCAGGAACGATTCTCTGCAGCATAAAATACAGCAGAGAAAAAAACTGTTTTCTGTTTCACGAAGAGGATCATAGGAACTCAGCAGGAATCGATGTTACAGAAGAGGAAATGGATGAAAAAAGGCTGAGAGAAATACTGGAGAACTGGATAAATGACCCAAGTAATTATCCCTTCACTATAAAATAATGAAAAGTGATTTCTCAGAAATTTTCATGAAAAAATATTTTGCCGGGATTGCCGTTCTTTGTTTGACCGCAGGCTCATCAGTGTTTCTTGCACGGCACAGGATTTCTCCTCTGACTCTGCTGAAAGCCCTGCCCTACTGGAACTCTCCATCGGAAGTCCACAGAATTTTCCCGGAACGGAAGATTGAAAAGTCCAGGAATCCATTTATATTTGAAAGGAAAGAAACAGAAATTGATCCTGAAGTCGGCTGGAGAGAGGGCGGGAAAATACGATTCAGTGAATTTCTGAAAGAGACAAACACGCTGGCATTCCTGCTGGCAAAAGACGGGACAATACTGCAGGAAAAATACTTCAAAGGAAAAACAGAGGAAAGCGTTTTCCCCTCCTACTCTATTGCAAAGTCCATCGTGTCTCTGCTTTTCGGTACAGTAATGATAAATGATCGTAAAATTTTCTCGGAAGAGGATTTTGCCTGGAAATACATTCCTGAGTATAAGAATCTGAAAGGAATCCGAATGCATGATTTTTTAAATATGACCTCCGGAATCATTTTTCAGGAGAACTATCTCAGTGTCCTCTCCGATTTTTATCTTTTCTCTCTCAGCAGCGACCTGGGAAACCGCCTTCATTCATATTCAGCTCCGCTGAAACCGGGAATGATATTTGAGTACAGAAGCGTCAATACATTTATAATTGGACTGATTATAGAAAGAGTGACAAATCAGAGACTATCAGTGCTTCTTCAGGAACGAATCTGGAAAAAAATAGGCACGGAGTGGGATGCAGGCTGGAGCCTGGACAGAGAGGATGGACTGGAAAAATCCTACTGCTGCCTGAATGCCAGAGCCAGAGATTTCCTTAAGATAGGCAGACTGGTTCTGCAGAATGGAAAATGGGAAAATGCAGAAATCATCCCCAAAAAATGGATGGATAAACTCAATCATATTGAAACAGTCGAGCCGGACACAAAATTCGGCTACAACAGACAATGGTGGTATCCGGGAACAGATCCGAATATGATTTGCGGAATAGGAATTCACGGGCAGTATCTTTGCATAAACCGTTCCAAAAAACTGATATTTGTAAAATTCAGCGAACACGAAGCCGAAGCGGACGAAAAACTCACTCTACAGGCCTTTGAAAAAATTTCCGAAACCTTGACTGAAAATTAGGAATCAATTGACAATTCTGGCCTGTTTTGTACTAGTTCTTTAAGTCGTATGAAACAGGATTCTGCAGCTCTACAAACCAAGAAAGCATCTTTCCGGGCAAAAGAAAACACAGTATGCCCGATTTGCAATCATACTTTTCAGAGGGAACAGATGTTCCAGGGTGGGGGAAGGCTTATCGCCGGAAACCTTACTAAGGAATTGAGAAGACTTTACCAGAAAAATAAGAAATTTGGACGAATCAATCCAAACGATTATCTGATGGTGACCTGCTCAAGATGCCTGTATACCGCTTATCCCAGAGACTGGCCTTCCTTGAATTTGACCGAAATCGAAAGACTGAAGCAGTATTCAAATGACAGAAAACTGAATTTGGAGAAAATTCTCGGTCCGATCGATTTCAACCAGGAAAGGAACCTGATTTCCGGTGCTGGGTCTTTCCTTCTTGCCATTGACTGCTATCAGCACAGGGCACCTGGAGTAGCTCCTACGCCGAAAAAAGCGGTCTGTGCACTGAAAGCAGCCTGGTACTTTGACGATCTGGCATTGGAGTTCCCACATCTCCCCTACGATAAGGTGAGAGATTTCCTTTACAGAAAGGCTTGTATGTGGTATTCTTCTACCCTGGAAATTATGCAGACTGGAGTAGAGCCTGCCGATGTTGCAGCCAGCATCCTTGGACCGGACACGGACAATAACTGGGGCTTTGACGGTGTGATTTATCTGAATGCCTACCTCTCTCTCAAATTCAAGGATCAGATCACTGATGATCCCGAAAAGAGGCTTAATATCCTTGTCAGAGCCAAGAGAATGCTCGCAAAACTGTATGGATCAGGAAAGTCTTCCAAGTCGAAGCCTTCAGTCCTTCTCGATATTGCCAGAGAGCTGTATGATGAGCTCGGAGGAATCATCGAGTCTATGGGCGGCGAAAAATAACCCTTCGCAGAGCATAGCGAGCCACTTTAGGATTTTTTACGCTTTTCTTTTCATCCATAAACGGAATTCAAAAGGGCCAAGCCCTTTTGGACAACGGTACTTGCAGTGAGTCCCCTGCCCGCATAATTTCGCGCGATTGCAGTGTAAGCGAAATGTGAGTATATCCGCTTTTCTAATCCAATACGACGGGGCTGATTTTTACGGTTTCCAGAGACAGAAAAATTTTCACTCTGTTCAGGCGGAGCTCGAAAATGCATTCCACACTGTCTGCAGAGAAAATGCCAGATTTACTCCGGCAGGCAGAACGGACACAGGTGTTCATGCAAGAGGGATGATTGTCAGTGTATCCCATCAGAATAAAATTTCCGATTTCAGAAGAGTAGTTCATTCATTAAATGCACTTACCTCCGATTCGCTGAGCATTCTGGGAGGCCGGGAAATGCCGGAAAAATTCAATGCACGTTTTTCCTGCACCGAAAGAGAATACGAATACTGGATTTATCATGCAAAAACACCATCTCCTCTTCTGAACAACAGAGCCTACTGGATGAAATTTCCCCTCGACCTGGACAGGATTCAGAAAGAAATTCCGTCCATCATCGGAAAACACAATTTCAAGAGTTTTGCAAAACTGGAATCTGTGAGAACAAAATCAGCTGAAAGACAGATTACGTCACTCAGTCTGAAGCCCTCGTCTGAAATTCCTGGACTGATCCGGTTTCAGATCAGGGGAACAGGCTTCCTGCACAATATGGTGAGAATCCTTGTAGGCACAATCCTGTCCGTGGGAAACGGAAAGATCACCGAATCACTGGAAGAAATTCTGCAGAAAGAAGACAGAACCACCGCCGGAAAGACTCTTCCTCCGTACGGTCTTTATTTCCAGAAGGCTTATTACAGAGATTATAATGAAATAGAAAGTTTGTACACTGATTATTTATTTTAGTATCATTTTAGTTTATTAGAATATCCCGTTTTCATTCAGTACATTTTCCGGAACAGGCATACCCAGATCCCAGAGTTCAGAAATTTTCCCTTCGAAAAAACGGAAAATATGAACAACAGCCGCTCCTCTGTCTTCAGGTTTCTGTCTCACAAAAGAATGGACGACAGTAAAGTCGCCGTCCTGAAGAATTCTTTTTATTTCAAAAACTTTCTCCGGAGATCTCTGCGCATTTTCTTCCATAGCCGTCAGCAAAGACAAACGGTCTCCCTTAAAATAGGGATTATGATGGATAAAATCATCCCTGACATACAATTCGAATGCTTCACTTGCTTTCCCGGAAGAAGCTTTTGCTAAAAAATCAGCAGCAATGTCTTTCAAATTCATTCGGCACCTCTCTGCAGAAATATTTCAATTGCATGAATCCGTCAAATATTTTACTCACTCACCTTACGCAGGTGGGGCGTTTTTGGCAGAGAGCCTACCGGCGGTTTTA
>DAORDI010000393.1:0-3937 GCA_035345895.1 Leptospiraceae bacterium | reverse complement strand
CTGTTCTATATTATCTGTCATTTTGATTGTTCCTTTTCCAATATGATAAAAAGCAACCAATTGAAATCATCACAACTGCTTTTCTAAACTGCCGATCCAATCAAAGTTCGAAAGGCCAAGTTTTGTATGGAAGAACAGGTAACTACTCAGCGTATGTTTTCATTTGGAATTTTGATGGGATTTTCAAGGGCGAAACCCTTGAAACCGCCAGCAGGCCCCCGTAAAACAGTAACTACGAAGCCGCTAGGCTGAGTAGTTACAAGAACGGTATTAATATATATCTCAGTATCCGTTATTTTCATATTTATATAATGTAACATTCTTTACTGTATCGGCTGATCCGGGGTCAGGACAGGTTTTCGTTGTGGAAGATGCCTGAGAGGAGAGAATCAGATTTCCGTGTCCCTGATAAACACCGATATTCGGAGTATAAATGCAGGCCTCATCGTTTTCGCAGAATCCGTCATCATCCCCGATTCCGTCACCGACGATCTCCACCGCATTTCTGAGCATCGTGACCGTACCTGTGGAAAAACTGTGGGTCAGTGCATTGGTATCCGCCCCGTTGAGATCACTGATATCAGTCGGGCAAGGTGTAACGTTTCGAAGAATTGAATCGGAGGATTTCAGGCTCCAGTCATAAATCCTCATCACACTTACCCCGCTTCCGGCTCCCCGTACTCCTGTACTCGGAAAACTTCCATCGAGTCCCCAGCCTCGATAAAAACTGTCAAAATGAGTCCAATCCGTAATTGTCCCGTAACTGCTGCTTCCTGTTGCATCAGACTGATTTTTGCTGTCATCAGATGTCACCTTGTCCAGAAAAATCAATCCTGAGTTTACAGTAAAAGCAATCCCAGTCAGACCTGTAGTGAAATTAAAATCAGATGTTCCCTGAACTGCGCAGGAAGCCGTTATCCCGGTAGATCCAATGTTGGAACAGCCCCCTCCTTTTAACACACCGGTGATATAAGCACTTGCACCGGTGAGAACGATATTGCTCGTACCGTTCCCGCTTGAACCTGCGTTCTGTACTGTGAGTCCGGTAGAATTTAAAACAAGTCCCCCGTTTGTTGCACCTGCATTGTTTACAGTCAGTGCATTCATCAGCAGTGAGTTATTTGCTCCGCCGATACGAATCCCGTCATTATTTCCGTTGATGACAGACACGTTCATCAGTGAAGTATTCAAAGCTGTTCCGGATGTAAGAAAGCCGTATCCTGCGGTATTCATTACAGTGATATTCTGAAATGTATTGTTCTGGGAACTGCCTGAAAGCAGTATTCCCGCATTGGTCATATTGAAAATTGTGACATTCTTAAAGAAATTATAAGATGCTGCGCTGACTGTGATTCCATTTGCTCCTGTGCTTGCTCCGTTTCCGATGACAACATCTTCAAAAAAATTATTCTGACCCGTCAGCAAGATTCCCGGGCTGCTGCAGGATCCTGAATTAAAATTCTGAATTCTGAAGTTTTTAATTACATTGAACGTACCTGTAACGGCAAGGCCGCTGGTATTTAAACCGCTTGGGCTGATATAATTACCTTCTATCCAAAGAAAATTTTTTGTATTTGTTCCTATTGCAGGATTGGTTGCACATCCTGAAGAGCCGAGAACGACTGGACCGGAGGTTTTAAATACGATAGCGGCTTTATGTGCATTGAAAGGAAGAGTTGTGCCCGGATCTGTATTGAACAGATGAATCTGCGAGGCTGTGCTGATCGAGCCGCTATTCAGCACAACAGGATTTGTCCACCAGACAGAAGAAACAGTTGTAATATAAGCGACCCCGTCTTTGGATACAGTGACTGAATTTTTCAGAAAGCCGGGAGCGGAAAAATCCATCAGATCAGAAAGATATTTTCCTGAATTTAAACCGGTCGAAAAAACAGTCGCAGTTCCGGAGGAATCAGTCTTGCAGATCCAGTTGAACGCCTTGAGTGCATCCGATGCAGTAATGCCTGTGCAGGAACTGAGTCCAGTCAGAGTAATTTTTCTGATCTCGCCTCCATGAATACAGGCCCTGTAGCCCCCAGTCTCAGAACCCGTGCAGGCAGTATTCGTCGCATTCAGAAGAGAGCTTCCGTCATTCTTCACATAGTCGTTCCAATTAGAGTTTCCGGTATAGACAGATGATACAGTAACCGCTGAACAGGTAATGTCAGCATTCGTAATATCTGCAGAAAGAGTTCCGGAAGAATTCGAAACGGTGCAGATGTAGCCGGTCGGAACAGAAGATAATGATAATGTATATGCTCCTTTTGCAGCACTGATTTTATAGGTCTTTGCAGAAAGGTCAATGGTATTGGCCTGTGAATTGTAAGACAGGGTCAAAGTCCCGGAACTGATTCCTGTAATGCTTCCGCCGATTGTGTAAGTGCCTGATGAAGACTGGGAAGTAAAATTGAATAGTGCAAATCCAAAAAGGAGTCCCCCAGGGGCAGAAATATCAAATCCTGACTTTATAGTTTTCAAACATCCCAAAAAAATGCACAGAAGTATTAGAATCAGTTTTCTCACAGTATCCCCTGATTATAGTAACAGTCAGAATACGGATTTTTTTCTTTGGAAATAATAATTTTTCACCTTCTACCTTTTAGGCAGAATTTGCAGAATTTCTGTTCTTCCCAGCATTTCTGCAAAACGGTAAGCATCTGCATTCCTGAAATTTTTCTTTTTCGGATCAGCACCTTTCACGAGAAGATATTTCACGACATTCGGTCTATCATAATATACAGCCAGCTGCAGCAGAGTCATCCCTCCGTACTTATTGGAATCATTGTCATAATTTCCGCCTTCACCAGGAAGAGCTTTGATTTCTTCGAGATGAGGAAATACCACACAGTCAAAGCAGATTTTTCCATCACTTTTAATACGGCTTTTTCTCTTTGAGGGGTATAAATAGTTTTCAATCACAGTGTATTTTTCATTTTTCACTGCATCAATGATTTCAGGACTGTGATCTCTCATAAATCCTGAATACAGATAACTTGCCCCGATAGATTCAAAATAATCCATAAGTTCAGGACAGTCAGCAAACCCGTAAACACGGTTCTCCTTTTCATAACTCGTCTTCTCGGCGACAGAGTAACCGGAACACCAGGTCAGATGTCCCATTGGACTCCATCCAAGAGTGCTTACCTTATTAATATCCGATCTCTTCTGTTCAATAAGGTACTTTACCATTTTGATTGACATATCTCCTGCGGCATAATGAAGAAATGTGTTATTGTATTCGTCCACGTAAATATCCCCGGAAAGGTGTTCTTTTTCAAAGAGACCGGCAAACTCCTCAACCCTGTCAGATTTCATCAGTTTGCGGATTTTCTCCGAGGGCTCAAAATAATATATGTACACATCATCTTTGTATATATCCAGACCGAAAATCCCCAGCACAAAATCCAGAGCCTCGCCTGGATTAATTTCCACTCGAGTCCCAAAAATCAGTCCTGCAGTAAATCCGATTCTTGTCCACTGTGATGCTGGAAACTGGAATTTCTGTTTTTGACTCCCTAAAACAACACCTTTGTTCCGAGAACGCTCACTGCTTTCACCAGGCCTTGAATATTCCCAATAGGTAAATCCTGCAGTGCTGCTGTCGTTGCCCCAGATCCGCAATCCGTTTCTGATTCCGATTTCAACTGAAGGAATTCCGTTTGCAAAAGGAATTGTAATATTTCCCCTGTAACATTTTTTCTCGTCGATGCAGTCTCTTGTATACAGTCCTTCCGCGTGAAGACCGACTCCTGCAGGTCCTATATATCCTTTGGCTCCATAAGAATTTACATTCGCTGTGACTGACACAATATCCGTCAGATCATTGAACCTGTTTACTGCATAAGCCTTGCTTTTCCTGGCAAAGCTGCAATGAACTGCAAAAATCATCAATAGTATATATAATATATATTTCATATTATTTTAGTCAAGCGTATAT
>DAORDI010000392.1:0-3961 GCA_035345895.1 Leptospiraceae bacterium | reverse complement strand
TCAGAACAGGTCTGAACAGTGTTGAACCGCAGGTATCACACGGAATATCTGCAGTCAAAGCCCAAGCTCCTTCGCGATCAGAAGTTTAGTGACTGAAAGAACTTCTCCTGTTTCCGAATTCAGAAGTTTCATATACATTTCATAATTATTCGTCTTTTTGTACACTCTGGATATCAGAAGAAGTTTGGCCCCAAGCATTTTCCCGTACCGTGCAGCTGACTCCTCCTCATTTCCCAGATCCTGTGCGAGTTTCCACTCCTTCAGAACTTTCTGCAGATCCTTTCTCTCTACAATTTTGAACTGTGAATTTTTTTTCACAGAGATGAGAAGCTGTTCAGAAAAGTATTCTGCATTTTTCAAAATGGATTTGTCCTCAGTCTGTGCAGGAAGAATTCCAAGAGTGGAAGACTGTTCGAGCTTCAGTGAAGAAAAGTCGGAAAGCTGGCTGACCCCCTTGTCAAAAAGTTTCAAAAGAGTATCCTCTCTTTTTTCTTCCTTGATTTTGTTTGCTGAAAAATAACTCTCCCCTTCCTCCAGAGGTTTTCCGTTTGCGTGAAAATATTCTTCCTTTGCAAAGCGGATCACAATGCTTTCGAGTTTGTCCGTGGCAAAGTTGGCACCGGTATGATGGCTTACGCTTCCCGGTGCACCGCCTTCAGATTCCCCTTTCTCTCCGTAGGTCAGAAAGATGTACTTCGCATATGTATACTGAGAAATCTGTCTGAGAGTATATTCTCCCTGCACATCGAGACCTCCAGTGCCGATCGAAAATATCTTCATTCCCATTCTTTTGGACTTTTTTGCAGCTTCCATATAATTAAACTTCTGTCCGTAATCTATATGAGGAGGAGCATCCGTGATAATGAAACTGAGCTTCAGCGCATCCCTGTTCCAGTTGAGTTTATTCACTGCTTCATCGAGAGCTGACTGAAGATCCTCAGGATAATCCCCTCCCCCGTCTGCAGAGACTCTGTCAAGCTCCTTTCGGAATACATCCAGATCAGAGGTAAACGGAATCACCTTAGTGACATACTCTTCTCCCTTGTCCCTGTAAAGGACCATTCCGAACCTGAGCTTTGCTCCCTTCATCCCTGACAGATTCAGATTAATGAGTTCAATTGTGGATTTCAGCCTGTTTATTTCCTCCCCCATGCTTCCGGTTGTATCCATGATGAATGCTATATCCATCGGGTACGAAGTCTGATTTGGACTGACGTTCAAAACCGTTTCAATGTTTCTCTGACCGTCTCTCTTGAAGCTGATTTCCTTTTCTGCTCCGTTTTTGGAAACTACAGCCTTGTAGTCCTTGAGTTTCCCAGAATGCTCCGACGGAAAAAACAGAAATGTCCCGTCAGCAAATGCGGTACCTGACTCAATTTCACTTCCTCCCGAAAGGATTCTCACTTTGGCCCCTGAAGCAGGCTTTCCGTTTTTTTCCTTAATTTTAATGAAAATCCTTTCAGAAATATTCAGATCAATATGAGGAACAGACTTGAACTTTTCAAGAAATCCTGCAAAATAATTGAACTGCTTGTTGTCGTCTGCATAACCTGCCTTCAGACCGGAAGAGGAATTTTCAGACTTCGGCCTTTCTGAGACGTCGGAACTGTCATTATCATGCTGCTCTTCAGACTCGGTCACTGTCTTTGAATCTTTGACAGGCTCTTTCTTTTTCTCAGTTTCCTTTTTTCCGTCCAGCTTTCCTGCAGGCGAGACTGGGGCTTCCGGTTTATTTGTATCTGTCGACGCCTGCTCTTTCACTGCAGTGGAAGGGGGACGGGAATCCTTCAATTCAGCAGCACAGTAGGAAAATAAAAAGATAATATTCAAAAAAATAAACAGTCTGACTAAGGGCATAATTATTAGACTCCTTTTCGGATCAATACAGATCAACGCAGCCGAAATTCTTTTTTTTCAGTTTTTCGCTGATCTCTGTTTCATCAAAAAATTTCGGATCCCAACCGTCCCCCAGCCAGTCGAGCACATCCTCATATTCCGGATTTTCAGGATCAGAGATGGTGTCCAAAAGTCTCTGATATCCGAAGGGACCGCCGCAGTCCTCAGGTGGACACTCTCTTCTGCCTGCCAGGCAGACTGGGTGTTTATCCTTATAGTCCTGAAGGATCTTTTCCAGAACAATTTTATGCTCCCACCCGTCACCGAAATCATATTCATATACTATCGACTGCTTTACCTTTGTCAGAATCTGATTCAGATGAACTTTCCTGTAATCTGTGATAAATTCTGAGTTCTCTTCATCAGGCATCGCATAGAGAGTCCTGTCCTTGGTGATGAACTGATGCAGATGTGTATTCGTCCAGCCCATCACTGTCTGAATCACCCTGCTCAGATCCGACAGTTTTATATCTGCACTGACAGTAAATCTTCTCCATATTTCCGGTTTGATGCTGCTCAGTGTGATTTTCAGCTGGTATCCTGTCTGAGATTTCAACTGTATGATTTTTGCCATTGTTTAGATTCTCCTGCGGACTGTCTGAGGACAGATTATCCGACTTTCTTAGAATTTTTCAGGCCGGACAGAAGAAAATGAAAAAATGATTTTGAGAGGAAAACAGGAATAGACTGAAGAACAAAATCAGCCAGGAATAAAAAAGAGATCATTTTGACTGATTTTGAGCGTTCGGGACTGCGTAAAAGCAAAATTGCAACTGGTCAGCATACATATACCCAGATTTCTAATCTCGCAAATCTGGAAGAAGCTGCTAAGCTCCGCCTGACGGCTGTTAGAAATCAAAAATGGCAGGGATGCCTACGGGCAGCAGCTTCCCAACTTGCGTTGGTTTCGCAAAAATTGAAGACGCTGCCGTCAGGCTGAACAGTTACGCTAAATTTCACACATCACGCATATTTTTAAGCCAAAATATTCTGTTTGCCTAAAAATACAGACAAATCATTGTTTCCACTGCGGCATACTGGACGGAAAGGATAGATTCGGTTCCATTTGTAGAAAAAAAGGAACATCACCCTCCATTTTGTCCGGGGCTTCAGTAGAATGGAAAAAATGGCAGGAGTTTTTAGAAGAACTCTATGAGAGAGACTGGAGGGAAAAATGAGAGAAGTTCAGTTTTATTTTTGGAGAGTGCAATGACAATTGTTGATTTAAAATTCCCGGTCATCGGGAAAAAAATTCCGTCGGATCACGGATATCTTCTGTATTCAGCAATTTCAAATCTTCTTCCGGAAGTCCACAATTTGGAGGATATCAGCATTCGTGGAATTTCGGGGGTTCCGGACAGATCCAGGGGTCTGAATCTGGGACCCGCGAGTGCTTTGAATATCAGAATAGACCATTCTCATATTCCTGTTTTTTTAAAACTTGCCGGAAAGGAACTTAAGATCGGTGACGATAAAGTTCGTCTGAAAATCCCAATCACAAAACTTCTGAAACCTAGATCTGTTTTGTACAGCAGACTAGTGACAATCAAAGGATTTCTGAACCCGATGGATTTTCTGGACGCCGTACGAAGACAGCTGAAAGCGATGGGAATAGAAAAGGAAACTCTGCTCTTTTCCACTGGCAGTTCTGTCAATCCTGTTAGAAAAACATTAAGAATTCATGATAAAGAAATTGTCGGATTTCCGTTGGTCATACCGAATCTGGAGCCGGAAGAATCCATTCTGATTCAGACAAAAGGAATCGGCGGAAGACGCAAGATGGGCTGCGGCTGCTTTGTGGGGATACAAATATGAAATGGAGATTTGAAAGAAAAGGCAGAGCCTGGGACAAGGATGAGGCGTATGAAAAATACAGCCTGACCCCTGAGAAAATGGAAATGATCGGAGGCCGACTGTTCTGGGAAGAGAAACACAGACTGGATATGCTTGGTCTGATGCTGGAAAACGTCGGGATAGACAAGATGCTCGAACTGTTTGAGGATCTGAGTCTACTGAAAGAAGCAATTGCGGAAAGGGAGACAGGGAATGGGTAGTACAATTCTTT
>DAORDI010000391.1:0-3967 GCA_035345895.1 Leptospiraceae bacterium | reverse complement strand
ATCTGAAGACCAAAATGGTGTTTTTAGGCGGACCGAGGCAGGTAGGCAAAACTACGCTTGCCAAGTCTTTTACGGAGAAAAAAGAGCAGTATCTGAACTGGGATTTCCCGGACGACAGAGCATTGATCCGGCAGCACAGACTCAATCCTGAACTGAAACTGATTGTTCTGGATGAAGTTCATAAATTTGCCAAATGGAGGACACTGGTCAAGGGATTCTACGACAAACACGGCAACACACTCTCTATTCTTGTGACAGGATCTGCACGACTCGATCATTTTCGGAAGGGAGGAGATTCTCTGCAAGGGAGGTACCATTATTACCGTCTGCATCCGTTTTCGCTCGCAGAGGCAGATAAAAAATATAAAAGACAGACAGTCCTGGATCTTATGAAATTCGGAGGATTCCCGGAACCATTTCTGTCCCGTGATGAAAGAACTTACAGGAGATGGAGCAGAGAAAGAATTGCTAAAGTTATTTATGAAGATCTGAGAGATCTGGAAAATGTAAAAGAACTTTCGCTTCTGGAACTCCTCGTGGATGCACTGCCTTCCAAAGTAGGCTCACTTCTTTCTGTCAACTCCCTGAGAGAGGACTTGGAAGTATCACCGAACACGGTCGCGAGCTGGATTGAGATTCTGGAAAGGCTGTACTACTGTTATCGTATTTCTCCAATGGGTGCACCAAAGATTCGGACAGTAAAAAAAGCTGGCAAACTTTATCTGTGGGACTGGGCTGAAGTAGAAAATCAGGGAGCACGATTTGAAAACCTTGTCGCAGGACAGCTTCTGAAATACTGTCATTTTTTGGAAGATACGGAAGGATACAGGATGGATCTGCGGTTTCTGCGGGATACTGAAGGAAGAGAAATTGACTTTGTCGTATTCCGCAATAAAAAAGCATTATTTGCAGTCGAATGCAGAACAGGAGAGAAGCATATTTCTCCTCATATCCGCTATTTCCGCAGCAGAACAGATATTCCATTTTTTTATCAAATTCATCTTGGCAAGGATGACTGGCAGGAAGAAAATATCCGTGTGCTGCCTTTTGAAACTTTCTGCAGAGCAGAGAAAATGCCTTAATATCCTTTATGCAGAGCTAGACAGAAAACATTACGGGATTTTGAATGAAAATCCTTCTTTACGGACTGGGATTCAGACTGTTTATTGACAGAAGAATACATTCAGGCACCATTATGAAAACACGAAAAATCAAAATCATATCCACTGGCACGGGGCTGCCGGAAAAAATTCTGCACGATTTTGAACTGGATGAAATACTCGGCCTGCCGAGAGGGGAAACCTTCCGATTGACCGGGGTAAGGAAAAGATACCAGTCTGTTCATGAAACTGCTGCGATGCTTGCCGCACAAGCCTGCAGGAAAGCATTAATGAATTCTTCATTAAAATGGGATGATATTGACTGCCTCGTTGCGACGTCGGCCACAATGGACAAGGCTCTTCCCTACAATGCCGCAATGATCCATTCCGAACTTGGACTGAATCAGAGAAGGACGACTACATTTGATGTGGGAGCAAGCTGTATGTCTTTTCTCACCGGACTCGATATGATCAGTTATGCAGTGGATGCAGGCCGATTCAGGAATGTGATGTTTGTATCCTCGGATGTATCTGCATTTACTGTGGACTATAAAAATCTTAGGGAGAACGGGATTTTCGGAGACGGTGCGGCTGCTGTCATCATTTCAAGATCGAAAGAGAATGAGTCTTCATGCATAGTGCATTCAGACACGGTGACAGTTTCGGAAGGAGTGGATTTCTGCAGGATAGATTCCGGCGGAACAAGGTATCACAGAAGAACGGAAAATTCGAACGCAGATGCCTTTTTCGAAATGAACGGACGGGGAGTATTTGCTCTTGCGTCGAAAGAAATAACACCTTTTATGAATAATTTATTTTTAAGATCAGGGTGCAGGATGGAAGATATTGATATCGTTGTGCCTCATCAGGCGAGCAGGCTTGGGATAGATCATATTGCATCACGACTGAACATCCCTAAGGAAAAACTGGTGGATGTATTTGCAGAGCACGGAAATCAGGTAGGTGCATCTCTTCCCACTGCACTTCATTTCGGGATCAGTTCCGGAAAAATTCAGAGGGGAAACAAGGTTCTTTTCATTGGAACAGGAGCTGGACTGACAATCGGGGGTATGGTCATGATTTACTGAGTTTTTTAGATTTCTTTATAGAGAAGGACAAAGCTCAGTTTTTCCATTGCGGAAAAATCAGAATCCAAAGTCCAAAGAATACCGCCTGCAGTTTCCACCGTCTCTGCAATCAGAAGATCTGCAGTCGGCCTTTTAGAATTGACAATGAATCTTTACAGATCGGGAATGGACATACTGTGAGAAAGCTTCCAATAGGAATTCAGACATTTTCAGAAATCATTGAAGAAAACTATGTCTATGTAGACAAGACGAAATGGATACTGGATCTTCTGAATGCAGGGAAATATCTTTTTTTTGCCCGACCCAGAAGATTCGGCAAGTCTCTTTTAATCAGCACTCTTGACAGTATTTTCAGAGGAAGGAAACATCTGTTTTCCGGTCTGTATATTGAAGACAAAATCGAGTGGAAAGAATATCCTGTCATCCGCCTGGATCTTTCCACCTGCCAGACGGATTCTCCGCAAAACCTGGAAATCTCACTGAAGGAGTCTCTTCAGGTCATTGCAGAAAATTATTCAGTTTCTCTTGAATCCCCGCTGGTTTCCGGCCAGCTCAGAGAACTCATCCGAAAACTTTCTGCGAGAGGAAGGGTCGTCATACTGATTGATGAATACGACAAGCCGATTGTTGACAGACTGACCGATCTGGAGCTGGCAGGAAAAATGCGGGACGTTCTGAAAAACTTTTATTCAGTTCTGAAAGGTTCAGATGAGTACATCAAATCTGTTTTCATCACAGGAGTTTCGAAATTTTCACAGGTTTCCATTTTTTCCGGATTGAATAATATTACAGATATATCTTTTTTTCCTGAATTTTCCTCCCTTTTGGGATATACACAGGAGGAACTCGAATCCTGCTTTTCGGACAGAATGTCTTATCTGAAGAACAGGACAGGAATGAATGAACAGGAAATCCTGAATAAGATGAAATTTTGGTACAACGGCTACAGCTGGGACGGGACGACCAGGGTCTATAATCCCTTTTCTGTATTAAATTTTTTCAATACAGGTGAATTCCACAATTTCTGGTTTCAGACTGGAACACCGACATTTCTGATCAGGCATATCAAAGCAGAAAAAATCTCTGTCCCATCCATGGAAAACATTGAAGCATCTCCGGAAACATTTGAATCTTCCGGAATCGAAGAGACAAGCTTCCATTCTCTTCTTTTCCAGACAGGTTATCTGACAGTCCGGGAGATTCGGATAAGAAATAATGAAAAAAGATATATCTTAGACTACCCTAATGAAGAAGTAAAGAGATCCTTTTTCGTGCACATTCTGAATTCCTTTCTGGACGGAAAAAAATCGGTCGGTCAAGTCAGTCCTATTGTGCAGGATATGAACTCGGATCTTAGAAATAATGATCTGAACAGTTTTATTCTCAGACTGCGTTCTATTTTTGCTTCCATTCCCTATACTCTTCATATTGATTCAGAAGCATATTATCATTCCCTTTTCTATATGATCCTGAAACTGATCGGATGCAGAATAGACCTGGAAGTGCTTTCAAGCGAGGGACGTGCCGATGGGATTCTCGAATTTTCGGACAGAATCTATGTCATAGAACTGAAATTGGACAGCCCGGAAAAGGCAATCGAACAGATTCATAAAAAGGGTTATCATAACCCTTACCTGAGTTCAGGAAAAAAGATTTATCTTCTGGGCATAGGATACTTGAACAGAACGACTGAGTTTATTCTGGAAGAAATTTAATTCTGATTGAGCTGACATGTCCTTGACACGGGACTTGAATATTTATCAATAGACTTACATGAAT
>DAORDI010000390.1:0-4011 GCA_035345895.1 Leptospiraceae bacterium | reverse complement strand
TCATAGTTCAGGAACATCTCTCTGTTCAGATTTCCGTTCACTGCACTTGCAGATACATTAAATTTAAATCCATTTTTTTTGGATAAAATATATTCTTCAAAAGAATTCTGCGCAGTCGCATCATTTCCGCCGAACAGAATGACATCCAGAAGATTCACTGCATAGAAACCAATGAAAAGAGCCGATGCAATCGTGGCATTTCTGGCTGCCTGATCGAGCCTGTCAGAAGCACTGTTCGCCATGGAATAAGTGGCCAGTCCCAGAGGACTGAAAGAGATCCCGGAAGAAAATACGACCAATGTATCAATTGTATTCTTGGACTGAAAATCCGATTTGGCTGATTTATGCGCAGAGTCCGCACCGTACAAACCTGCCCCGAGAAGAAAAGCACCGCCCATAAAAAGAAGTCCTTTGTTCCGGTCCCTTCTGTTTTCCATATTGAGTCCGCTGTGAAGCTGTCCCCGCCCGGCAGGATGGCAGAACGCCAAAGCATTCCTTTCTTTGTGACAGTCTCCTGCTTTCTTCCAAATTTCTTGACAAGAGATTCCACTGCGTCAGTAATCCTGTCCAAGGATTCAAATTCTTCACTTTGTGACTCTGACTGTGTGCTCCCTATATCCACGATCTTAGCAGAAATCACATACATTTTACCAAGCTTCGTGACACTCCCGAGCAGAATTTTATCCGCTCCAAGACTCTGACTCGCACGGATTGTCTTGCTTTCGTCATAGAGTCCCCGCTGCTGGTCTGCGATTTCCTTCAGGCGTTCCTTGCTCGAAACCCTGTCCAGAACTTTATAAACACCCTGTCTGCCTAGACCGCTGCTCACTTGATCGCTGACTGCCTGAAGCTGCGTCGGGTTCAGTTCCGTTTTGGGATTCAAGTCTGATTTGAAATTCAAAACGGTAAGAGTCGGTTTTTCCGCCTCCGCTGAAACAGGGAGGATGAAAAAAATAAAGATTACTGAAACTAATAAAAAGTTACAGTAAGCGGTTTTATGGAAATGTCTGTCTGAATAATATCTGAAAAATTTCATAATGCCCACAGAAGGAAGGCTGAGTAAAAAATGGCAAATCATTTTTATTGAATCGGAGGTGTCATTTTGACCGTGAATTTCAGACAGGCATTTACGTGCAATACGCAGAACTGCGTACTTTTGCAGGAACGGCAAAATAGGTATAAACACATATAGTTTATGAGTTTATTAAACTTGAATCTCCCATCACCGGCTTGTCCAATCTGTCATTTCGATGAACAGCTTCCCGATTTGTGAAGAGAAATCTTAAATCATCATACAATGCTGATTCCTGCGGAATGCTTGACGCAGTGAACCGATCTGGCCCTTCGAAACAGATAAATATTATTTAATTACAAATTCATGATCTCTGTTCCGGATCATTTTTCTCCAGACCGGAGAAGCAAGATACAGACTCTGATAAAGATGTTCAGAATATTCCCTGCAGTTGTCTTCTCTTTTCTGCTCAAAAAACTCTCTCAGTTTTCCTGGAGCTTCCAGACAGTATTTCTGAAGATTTGACGGAAGTCTGTGTCTGTCGAGTGCGGAGGCAAGAACAGTGCTGACTGTGCCTATGTAAAAAGGCATGAAAGACCAGACACCCTTGCGGGAGGCAGAATTCATTATAATCAATTTTTTTTCATTTTTTTCGTACAGAGTCAGTTCATATACCCAGGATGCCTCAGTATCATGCCGGAAATAAACCGTAAGCCAGAGAAGTGAATAAAGAAAACTTGAAAGAACATTCTGAGTTTCTTCTTCTATCCTTGCATTGAGATGAATTCTGTTTCCGGAAAAGACAACCCCTTCCCTGGAAAACTTCGTACGGAACACATTCTCAAGCACAGGATCATCTGAACTGATATTCCATCCTGATATTTTTGAATCTTCCGGAAACTCCTGCATCTTTGGAACTGAACTGCAGAACTGAAGAAGAAAAATAAGACAGAGGATTCTCACACCTGTATTGCAAGAATCCTGACCGGGGCCAGAGACTCAGCATCTCCCTTCTGCTTCTGCCACTCAAAAAAAAATGAATGTATCTGTCTTACGAGAATTACAGGATCGGAAAATTCATAGTATTTCTCCACAAGCATCTTTTCCAGAGGAATCAGAAAACTCATATCCTGAAAGCCTCTGTAAGTCCTGATTCTGTCTGAGAAAGTAATAAAAAAGCCGCTGACAGGCGGGACAAAATGACGAAAGTCAGGAATGTCCCCGTCAAACTGATAACTGGTTTCACCGTTGACAGGCAGTTCTCTGACAGCAAATGAATCCAGAAAATAGACAGGATTTTTCTGATAGTGCAGGTAGCGAAGAAGCCTTTTGTCTCTGTCCCATTCCATCATACAGAGTCTGAGATCATGAATAGGATAAGGATGAAATCCTGAAAGAAAGGAATGAGATATTTTTGCTATATCCAGATAATTCAGTTCAAGAAGACAGCTGAAAACAGACTGAAACCTCGGAAAATAAGCAGTCTGTGAAGTGGAAGGCGATTCAAAGCCCGCAATAAAACTCACAATTCCGTCCCTGGTATATATTGTATTGGCATAATCGCTTCGGGGAGAAGACTGTCCGCTAGGCTCTATTGCAGCCCCAAGCCTTGCTGAAATTTCCTCAGGCAGTCCTGAAAGATTCGGCTGAATTGTATGAAGCAGGTTTTCCTTCCATTCTCTCATCTCATCATTTTTTCTTTTCATATCCCTTTCTCTGGAAGAAAAAAGTGCAGAGCGGAATATCAGCTTCAGTTCGTTGAGCTCTTTATCATATAACTCTTTATAAAGATCCGTATGATTCAGGGAATCCCGGCCCCAGTCGAGTATCATCAGTGAAATTTTCCGAATCGAAAGAATGAGTCTGGCAAGAAGTGCGTAAAGGACAGCTGAGATTCCAAATGAAAGCAGAAGGGCTCCAAGGAGTCTGTTGACTACAGTTTCTTCGCTGATGCTGAAATTTGTCTTCTTCTGAATCTCCGCAAATACAGTAAAATCCTCGAAATAGATGAAACTGATGAAGGAAATGAAAGAAACAATCAGCAGTATTAATGAGATTCTGAAGGCAAAGGAGATGTTCATAATTTCATAGCAAGCACAAGAATTCTTCCTGAAGTTGCCTGAAAGGGTTCTTTAGAATAATTCCCGTACGCCAGTATGAATCTGAATCCTGCATTTTCCAGATGATCCCTGATTTCATTCAGGTTGAACACTCTCATAATATGCCTGTCATTGATGAGTTTCTTGTTCATATCGAATACGAAATTCAGCTCAATCAAAGTCTGATCAGAAACAGAATCTTCTGATGAGGAACGCAGGAAAAAACCCCTGTTTCTCCGGATAAGTGTCTCACCGACTTTTGACAGACTGACAGGCGCAATCGGTTTCCTCTTGATTTTCTGAAGAGGAACTGCATTCCATATATCCAAAAAAAGGACACCGCCTGATTTAAGAGCATTACGGATGGATTGAAATGAATTCTGAAGATCTATGTTTTCGATGAGATAATTGAAAGTTCCGTACAGACAGATCACAGCATCATGCTGAATTTCGGAATGAAATTTCTGAATCCGACCTTCCCTGACATTGATTCCAGGAAATCTCTTTTTTGAAACTTTGACCATTTCTCTGGACGAATCAATGCCGGTAATCTGGAATCCCATCTTCTGGAGTTCCGCTAAATGCTCCCCTGTACCGCATCCCAGATCCAGAACAGAGTTCACTCCGTAGGCCAGGAAAACCTCATTCAAGAAATCAATTTCATGTCGAAAATTACGGCTGTGTTTTTCAATTTCATAGTAGTATTCAGCAAGTTCTTCGTACAGCTTCACAGAATTACAGATTTACGGAGATTATGCTGAATGGCAATCCTTATTTACAGACTTGTCATTCCGAAGCACTGACAGACATTGACTGCTTTGGGGACTAAAAACTCATATTAAGCAACTCACCTTACGCAAATACAATATGCTATCTAGATGCAATAATTTTCCGAAAGCA
>DAORDI010000389.1:0-4027 GCA_035345895.1 Leptospiraceae bacterium | reverse complement strand
GAATCCGACTGGAAAAAACTTTCGGATGCAGATCCAGAAGCAGTCTGTTTTGCTCACCGTCCCCTCGAAAGAAGATGGACGAATGAGGTTCTGAATTATTCAGAAACAGGATAACTATCTTCGGTTTCTGATGCCGCTGTAAAAATTTTTCTGAAGTCTCAGCACTTCTGTTCTGAGGTTTGCCGGGTTCCATTGACTGAAATGAAATTTCCTTTCTATGATCAGTGTGGAGAGTCCATGCACAAGGACCCAGGCAGACATTGCGAGTTCTTTCGGATCTGCCTTTCGGATCAGTTTCTTTTTCTGACATTCTTCAATTACTGACTGCATGATCATAACTGTTTCATCTGCGGCTGTCTTAAGTACAGGGTAATCGGAATAGTCGCCCACAGTATTTCCGTACATGATTCGGAACAGTTCTTCATTGTCTGAAGCAAACTGCACATAGGCGATTCCGCATTCCTGAAACTGTTTCAGAACCTTTCCGGGAAAAAGTTCCCTGCTTTTCTCCAGTTCTGTCTTCAGCATCCTGAATCCTTCAGCGGCTATCTCTGCAAGCAGTTCTTCATTGTTCCGGAAATGTCTGTAAGGAGCAGCTACACTCACATCCGCCATTGCCGCCGCCTTTCTCAGGCTCAGATGTCTGAATCCTTCCGTCTTCAGTATCCGCAGACCTGCCTCGATCAGTGCTTTTTTCAGCCCGCCGTGATGATAGTTTTTTTTATCTTTTTTCATAAAAAATGTTTACAGCATTAACATCAATATTAACATCGTTAACATAGAAGAAAAAATTCAACAGAAAATTGTATGCCGGAAAAATAAATGACTGTCCGGCACACGGAGGTTGTATGGAAAATTCAGAAAACAGATACGATGTCATTTTCATCGGTTCAGGCATAGGAAGTCTGACAGCGGCAAGTCTATTGGCACAGTTCAGAAAAAGCAGGGTGCTGATTCTCGAAAGACATTTCCAGGCCGGCGGGTTCACTCATGAGTTCAAAAGAAAACAGAATAAATACAGCTGGGATGTCGGTATTCACTATATTGGGGATCTGCAGGAAGGCAGTCTGACTAGAAAGGTTTTTGATACGATTACAAAAGGAAATCTGAAATGGAACAGGATGGCTGAACCTTTTGAAAGGTTTGTATATCCGGAAGGAACCTTTGCTGTATACGGTGATCCAGAGAGATACAAGTCTGATCTGATCAGCCAGTTTCCTGAAGAGAAAGATGCAATAGAAAAATACTTCAAGGATGTGAAGAAGATGGCAGGTTATTTCGGAAAGCATATGCTTCTGAAACTGATGCCTCCTGCAATTGAATCACTTGCATCTCTGTTTGATCCTTCTGAGCCTATAATGACTGTAAAGGATTATATGGACAGACATTTCAAGGATTACAGACTGAAGGCGATCCTTGCTTCCCAGTGGGGGGATTACGGTCTTCCGCCATCCATTGCATCTTTTGCGATCCATGCACTCGTTGTGTATCATTATCTGAACGGCGGTTATTTTCCGGACGGAGGTTCAGGTAAAATACTGGAATGCATTGAACCGATTGTGGAGGAAAACGGAGGAAAGATTCTGACATCTCATGAAGTCACTGAGGTTCTGATTGAAAACGGAAAAGCAGTCGGAGTCAAAGTAAAACATCTCAGAGGAAGAGAAGAAAATCCTTATGAGAATTTTTATGCACCGAATGTTGTATCCTGTGCAGGTGCTGTGCCGACTTATATGAAACTCATTCCTCAGTCTTATCCGATTGCTTTCAGAGAGGATCTTCAGAAATTTTACAAATCCAATCCTAGAGTGAGTCATGTTTCAATGTATCTTGGCCTTTCCAAAGATCCGAGAGAACTTGGATTCAACGGTGAAAACTATTGGATATATTCTAATTATGATCATGACAGAAATTTTGCCGAAAGGAATTCCTGGCCGGAAAAGCCGATCGCAGGTGCATATCTGTCCTTCCCCAGTCTGAAAAACCCGAGTGCCAAATCTCACACTGCAGAGATTATCGCTTTCAC
Organism: Leptospiraceae bacterium; assembly: GCA_035345895.1. Taxonomy (GTDB): domain Bacteria; phylum Spirochaetota; class Leptospiria; order Leptospirales; family Leptospiraceae; genus DAORDI01. Next base: position 2,001 of record DAORDI010000389.1, on the reverse strand, counting down.
TGATTACGAAAATTTCGAAAAATGGAAGGACTCTCCCTGGAAAAAAAGAGGGGAGGTGTATGAGGCATTTAAGACAAAGATCAAGGAAAGTCTTCTGGATTACATCAATGGAAAATTTCCCGGCTTCAAGGACATTGTGGAGTTTTCTGAACTTTCCACCCCAGTCACAAATGAACATTTTACAGGACATCCTATGGGAATGATCTATGGACTGCCCTGTGTTCCTGACCGTTTCAATTCTGCCAAATGTCCCTGGTTCAGTCTTCAGACGCCTGTAGAAAATCTTTATCTGACGGGAGCAGATGCATCCTCACCCGGAGTTTCCGGTGCGATGATGGGGGGACTGAATGTGGCCATTAAACTGATGGACGGATTCGATTTTGTGAAAATGCTTCTGAGAGGAAAGTAGTCGTTACTGCGGATAAAAGGCGGGCAAACAGCCCGCTGCTTTTAATTAAAAAAGATCGCGGCCCGGCGAGTCTGCTGAACGTGCAGAGGGTCATAGTGAGTAAAATTTATTGCAAATGCAATAAATTTAGTATCGAACTATGACTCAGCCGCATATCTGCATCTTCCGAGTTTGTGAGCTTACTGAAGCTTTCATTCAAAGCTGATCAGCAAGCCCTCTGTGTTATTTCTATAAGAATTCTCAGTTCCCGAAACTGGCTCTGGTCACAGTTATCCCAGTCGGTGTTGCACTGGAGGTTGCTGTTATCTGAACTGTATATGTGCTTGAAACCGTTTGTATGGTTCGATAAAGGATTTTTTTTGTATCTGTAGATGCAAGAGAATTTGCTGTATACGGACTGGGAAGACTGGAAGTAGACAAATATCCAGTGAAATAGGAAGTTGTACTTCCTGCTCGATCAGTATTACAATTTGAATTAAGTACTATAGATGAAAAGTAGACAGCACCGGAAGAAGCAGTCCCGGAAATATTTGAATTCGTAAAATCCAGAGTAAAAAATCTGTCTGTAAGCGGGGAAAATGTCATATATCCAAGATAACTGGATGTATCAATTGTAGACTGTTTGAATTTCAGTGTCACTGATCCGCCTGCTGATGTAGGTTCTGCAACCACATTCACTGATGCATCGCAGGCACTTGGAGCCTTGAGCGAATTCAGTGCAAGAAGACCGATCAGTGTTTTGGAGTTGTTTGATTTTTTGGCTGTACACCCGATGAGGGTAATTGAGAGGATGAATGCGAGGGTGCTTATTCGCTTAATTGCTGTTTGCTGTTTGCACGGATTTTATTTCCATCGTGATTTCTCCAACGAGTTTATTTTAAAAGAGGTCATTTTTTCCTCTTCTGAATTGCTGCATCGTTTATGACAGACCTCTTTTTTGTGTCAAGCAAATTTGTACGAACTTCTATAACGAGGGATAACGGACAGAATCTGAAGAAAAGTCTTCTGAACAGATTGTAGGAACTGCTATCGAGGAAAAAAGGGAGCTTTGGCTGTCACCGGTATCCGTTTTTTTCAGTCCTCGAGGTTTCAAAAACCTCGGGACTTTGCAGACAACTGCAATGTAAAATTTTCCAGATCTATTATTTGTCCTTCAGTTTTTTCATAAGTTCCTCTATCAGTTTGTCTTTTTCTTCAATTGTCTTTTCCTTTTCTTCAATTGTCTTCCTGCTTTCTTCAATTGTCTTCCTGCTTTCTTCAATTGTCTTTTCCTTTTCTTCAATTGTCTTTTCCTGGTTTTCGATCTTCCTTTCCAGATCCTGAAGTTCCATCAGAATTTCCTCTTCCAAATCCATCTGACGTTTCAGTGTTTCATCTGAAACTGCATAGTTCAGACGTTGTACAATCTTCTGCTGCAGTTCGTCATCAAGAGGATAATCGTAATAAACGATATGATCCTTGGAAGGATAGGCACGGTACCCGTCTCTGCTTGAACTGTGACTGAAGACACTGAGTACTTTTTCCAGCCGGTTTCTCATTTCCGTCTTCAGTTCAAACAGCTGAATTACAAACGAATCATGGGTCAGACTGTC
>DAORDI010000388.1:0-4028 GCA_035345895.1 Leptospiraceae bacterium | reverse complement strand
CTGCAAAGGATTTGAAATCGGTTCCGGTTTTTCAGGAAGCAGATTCAAGGGAAGCGAGCACAACGATGAATACTATGTGGAAAAGGAAACAGGAAGAATCAGGACAAGAACCAACCGTTCCGGCGGCCTTCAGGGAGGAATTTCCAACGGTGAGGAAATACTGATTCGGGCAGCATTCAAACCCACAGCCACGATTTCCATAGAGCAGGAAACAGTCAGCGACAAGCCGGAAGACACAGTGCTCAAGGCGGGAGGAAGACATGATCCCTGCGTTCTTCCCAGAGCTGTGCCCATAGTTGAGGCAGCCATAAATCTTGTACTTGTTGATGCATATTTCTACCAGAGAGCACTGCATCCGGAATGGTTTGAGAAATTCAGGAGAAAACATTGATGAAAAAAATACATTATATTGCAGTAATGATAAGTGCACTTCCGCTGATTTCCGGAAAAGTGATATACAAGGGCGAAAGCTGGATTGGACCGAAAACGGTAATCAGAAAAGAAGCTCCTCTGAATACAGGAACAGTGCAGAGAGAAACTCCGAATGTAATCAAGGAGATGGATAAAAAACCTGCTTCGAACCAGACTGTCACAGTGCCTGCCAAAACAGAACCGGCACTCCCGGAAAAAGTCATTACAGCGTATCCGGCAGTACGAGAGAAAAAAAATCCGTATATCACTTTTGACGGACAGATATTCACAGACGGAAAGGTGCCTTTCTCTCTGAAGTCCACAGATGATGTTTCCGCAGGATTTACTGAATTCAGCCTGAACGGAAAAGAATTCCAGACATACAAGGAACCGATTCCAGTCACAGAAGAAGGAAAAAACACTCTTGTCTACAGAAGCCGGGATATGCTCGGGAACCTTGAAATGGCAAAGAAAAAAGAAATCTTCGTGGACAAGACTCGTCCGAAAATCATTCTCGCACCTCATTCCAGATATGCGGAAAATATGGGAAAAAAATACTTCAGCCCCGGCGCCGAATTCAGACTGGAAGCTTCGGACAAGGATTCAGGAGTGAGAGAAATCCGTTATTCTGTGGACTCGCAGTCCTGGGAAGTATTCTATGCAGATTATCTTAGAATTTATAAAGACGGGGAACACTCTGTCACTGCAGTTTCAGAAGACAATGTAGGCAATGTCTCGGAACAGGCAACAGTATTCTTTAATGTGGACTCTACTCCTCCTGAAGTCCATCTGAGTTATTTTCCTGTAATGAAATTCAAAGGGAAGGACTACTGCAAGCTCCCTGTCACGTTTCATGTGGATGCTGCAGATTACGGTGCGGGGGTGGATAATATTCAGTACAAATTTCAGAATACTGAATGGTCGCTCACTGACGGCGATATCAGGATCACAGAGACAGAACAGGATGAACTTATGATTGCAGTCAGAGCCAGGGACAAGGTAGGAAATACATCTTCAGTAAAGGCTTTCAGATGTCTGATCGACAGAACTCCTCCGAAAACAGAATTCGGGGCAGAAACTGCGGGAGAGGGAAAATGAAACTGATCAAATTTATTATTATAACTCTTTTTATTATTGAATGCACCAGTCCTCCGAAGAAGGAAACCGAAGATGCTCCGAAAAAGGAAGAAAACTCACAGCCGACAGATGTTCGTTTTTTTGAACTGAAAAAGGACGGGACAGAGGTTTATACTGTCAAGGCAGAACACATAGAAGCATCCGTTTCCAAAAAGGGACAGATCACCCTGGGACTCTGGAAAAACGGAAAAGCGTACGATCTGCTTTTCGGTCATCTGAACGATGCTTACGCTGAGGGTATGGGAACCACAGTGATTTCCGTAAAAGTCGGAGAAGAGGTGAAGGACTTTCTCGATCTTCAGAATTTGAAAGTCGTAAAAATGGACAAAAACGTGATTGAGGTTCAGGGAAAATGGCCTGACAGGGAAATTTATGTGACCGAAAAAATTGAAAGAGTTCCGGACAGAGACTCTATCAGACTCTTCGTTTATATAAAAAATAATGAAAAATCGGACATCAGTGCAGGTACAAGATGGCTCCTTGACACCTGGGCGGGAACAAGCGACGGTGTACCTTTTGCCATTCCCGGTGCATCGGAAGATATACAGACCGTATACACTGACGAAGTGAAGTTCACTCCTATCCTGAGCCCAGTCTGGGAGACATATGACAGCGAAAATTCAGGAACTATTTTCCTCCGTGCCAAAATAGCAGGTGACGGTCTTTTCCCTCCTGATGAACTGAGTTTTGCGAACTGGGGCTATGCATTCACCACTGTCTGGGACTATCCGGTAGATTCAAACAGGGCTGTGACAGGGGATTCTGCAATCCTTGCACTCTGGAAGGAGAAAACAGTCACGGCTGGATCAACACATACTTCGGCAATGGAGTTTTCATACGTTGAAAAAAGCCCAGGACTTCATTTTACTCTTGATGACCCCAAAAAAGGAAGAGGAATTCTGGAAATTCAGTATCAGAACGACACAAATGCAGATCAGGAACTTATATATGAGCTGAAGTCAAGTGCGGCAATAATTTCCGACAATGATTCATTAAGATTTAAATACAATATACCTGCAAAGTCAAAACTGAGCAGAACTGTACTCCTGAATTTTCAGGGTCACGGAGACCAATCTCTTACCGTTTCAGAGACACTTTCAGGAACGGTGAAGAACTACACATATCCGTTTAAGCTGTCAGGAATCAATGAAGGCAATTCTCCTCCTGTATGGACCTCAGGAAAAAAATATCCGATCACTTATCTGCACGGAAGCCCGGATCTGAAGCTGACAGGTATCATCAAAAATCCAAATACAGGGAAAGTAATATCCTCAGGAGATATGCTTCCCAAAAAGCAGAATGACGGAAACTATCTCTACGAATGCGAGCTTGACTCCAGGGATTATATCGGACAGGTAGAAGTTGAAATTCAGGAAAAGGAACTGTGAAAAAATCTAAAAGATTCTGACAAATCCGGAAGAATCTTTTTTTCCTTTTTTTTCAATTTCGGGATCGTGCATTGTAAGGACAGTCTGATTTCTTTCCTTAAGTATATGATTCTGTATAAAATGTCTGTTGTTCTTTACTGAAAAGGAAGCTTCCGGATTCAGTCCGCTCCCCTCTTCACATTCCTTGGGAAGATAGCACTCATCTCCTGTGATAATATAATTTCCTTTTTCTGTTCTGATTTTCAATGCCTGAGACCCTGTTGTATGACCGTTGGAATGAACCAGTTCCAGAGAGGAGCCAAGTCTCTGTCCGTTGTCAGTAAACAAAATTTCATTATTTTTTTCCTTGGAGTCATAGAAGGCCCTGCGCCTCCCGTAAAGACTGCTTCTTTTAAATTCCTGAAACTCTCTTTCTGTAATGTGAATCTTTGCGTTTTTAAAGGAGTCAGCTCCGCCGATATGGTCAAAATGACTGTGCGTAATGACTATATCTGTAATATCATCTGATCGGAAATTTCCTGCTTCAATAACATCCTTGGGAATACGGAAATCCCTGAGTCCGAATGCCGTGACATAGTCTGCATCACTGAATCCTGTATCGACGAGGATCCTTCTGTCATCATCTACAAGAAGGTAAAAAAGCCACTGGATCTTGAAATTTTTGTCTCTGTTTTCCGTATTCATCAGTTTGCCTGAATACAGAGATGTTCCGTAAGAAAATGCATACAGTTTCAGATCCATTTTCTTTTCATGGCTGTGCTGTCTGCAGTAAGAGAGCAGAATAAACAGTGCAATCATATATCTTTTCATACCCTGGCTTTTCCCCCGAAAGAGTCGTGAATCCTTTATTATATGACGGAAAAAAATCTCAAAAAAAGACAAAAATTTCGTTCTTATAGAATTCTGTCAATGCCTATGAATGCGGAATGTGAATTGTCAGTTTTTTTCAGACAAATCCGATTGACCTCTATTTCCGCACACTGCAGATTTGACCAGGTGAACAGCAATACAGAACTTGAACTGGCTTACAGCTATGTCCAGTATACAGATAAGAACATATTTCTGACAGGAAAAGCAGGGACAGGGAAGACT
>DAORDI010000387.1:0-4067 GCA_035345895.1 Leptospiraceae bacterium | reverse complement strand
CAGTTCTTCCTTCATCAAACTGCGGAGTTCTGCACTTCGGGAATATTGAGCCGAATTTATTCCTCCTGCAATTCCGCCGAATCCCTGATTGCCCGGAGTAAACATACCATAATTAAAATTGGAATACGGAAGCCATCCGTAAAAGTCCACCCAGTCGGACAGACTGTCTCCCCATTTTGTGATCGGCACATCCCTGTTGTATCCGCTGTCCTTGATGCTCTGTTTGATTTCAGCAATGATTGCGGGATCTTCGAATAAGGTTGGGTAGTCCTTAAGTGTTTTATGTATAGCCTGTGCTGCTGTTGTTCTAGCTATCTTTGCATCTGGACTATCTCCTAGATTATTCAGGTATAGTTCCAAATTTTCTTTGTCTTTAACAAGTTTGCCAGATGCAGATTCATATTTGTAAGCCAAATGCTTGATGCAGGTCAGTGTTATGTGATCACCCGGGAAAGAGTGAATCGAGAATGATGCAAAGACAAAAAGAAATAAATATTTCATAATCATATCCTATTTTTTAGTTTACACAAAGAACGTAAAAGTAAGAATTCTTCGCAAAAAGCACTGTCTTTTGGGGCTCTGAGAATGTGATAGTTGCTGCCTGACTAATGTTTGCAAATGGAGAATAAATAATCCAGACATACTCAGTTATCGGGATCTCGTCCTTCCTTTCTGAATATGAATAAAGTGGGCTTGCATCATCATTAAAGTATGCTCCAAGCAGGGACCAATGACGTGTTCCGATAGGAGTTTCATCGTAACAGCTTTTTCCTGCAGGACTGATTTTGGGACTAGGGACTGATGCTGTATTTGGTGAATTATCACACGCTCCATCATTTGTAGGGCACCATTGGAATTTCTGCGCTCCATAATAATCTGCAGCAGTACCTGTTCCCTTGCAGTCATTCTGAGCTGATCTATAAACTTGCCCCTGAAGGCATTTTTTAAGCAACGTTCCGTCTGAAACTAAACTGACCATCCCGCAACCGCTGACTTTCTCAATCCGAACAGTAATCGTCCCATTCATATTGTCCTTTGTTACATATCTTTCAAAGGGTGCTCTTGCAAACGTGCATAAAAGGAAAGACATAATGGCGGAATCTCTTTTCTTGCTTGCATTGCTCTGCTGACTTGGAAACAGAGTGCAGTTGATTAACAGTATAATGATTACCAGATATTTCATAATTTTCTCCTCATTCTGCGATCAGATCTATTGTTTTTTCTCTGAGCATCGCATGAGTGGATACTGTATGACTGATGAAGTCCAGATCCATATCATTGATGCCTTTTTCAATCTGAATAGCTTCAGCAATGTCTTGGCATTGTCCTTTACTTTTTTTCAAAAGTATCCTCCAATCCTTCCGGTGATTCACATTTTTTCATTTTTTCTGGAGTGCGAATGACTCTATAACTGACATTTCGAAAATCACTCTGATCAAAAAGCAGTTCAACAGACTGATTTGGCTCCAGTCTTATTTTCACTTCATTACTGACATCATAACCCAGCCCGCTTCTGAATGGGGACCTGAGAGAATAATCAAAATAAACATTTCCAGATTGGACTCTGGCCAAAGGAAACCAATATTCACAATTTCCTCGTAGATCTTCCATCACTTGGCCAAAATCAGTTCTTTTGATATCCTGGGAAGTTTCTTCATAAGAAAGGACTGGTAAAATTTGATATCTCAAGGGGGTCAAAACGGAGTAGTCACAGGAAAAAAAACAATACTCTATGTGCTGATTTACTTGCGCACGGTAAAGTTTGGAATTACTAGGTAATCCTCTAAATGATAAGAAGAATTCCTGCTTAGGCAATCTTATAATTAAGAAATTATTGTAGATACGGTCATGGGCAATAAATAAATCAGCATCTTTTTCTTTTCTTAAATTACTATTCAGCATATACAATGATGATGGATTAGAAAATACCTCAAATAATGAAGCTGATAACAAAAACAGAACACACCAGATCATTCTATTTCCTCAAATTTTAATTCATTTTTTGAACCCACCCGATTTTTTACTGAGTATTTACCCAATTCTTTTAGAAATACGGTTTTATTCAAATTCAGCTCAGCATCTGATTTGTACTGCAGTAAGAGAGTATATTTCCCGACAGGGAGGGGGAAATTATAGGTCTGATTTGAATTGAATTTGTATGTGCCTAGTTGAATTGGCTCATCTATTCTATAATATTTCCACGCAGTATTTAATGAATATTTATTTACACCATAATCATTGTACCACTTATTCTCTTCGTCTGTAATCTTTGAAGTTTTCGGCATAAGAATGTCTGCTTTAAATTCAACAACTTCAAGATTCCGCTCAGAGAAGAAAAGTGCAAGATTAGCACCGCTTCCATCCAAGCGAAAAGGATAATAGGAAAAGAATCTATACCGAATCACAGTACAATTAGTTATACATATCAGGAGTAAAAATAAACTCTTGAATTTAATCATTTTGCCTTCCATAAAATGAATTATAACTGAGGATACAGTTCAGGCTGAAATGTCCCGCATAAAGGAAAGTTGGACTTGCAACTATATGTGTATTTACAAAATGCTTGAAGGAATTGAACAGATGTTCGATTTGCAGAAGCAGACCTGCAGTGGCTTCAAAGCCTGTCATAGTGAGCGCTTCAAACCATGACTTTCCAGAAAGGCATCCTTCGACACGCCAACTTGGAAACTGCTGCTCAGGATGACAGGATGCCGTCCATATTTCTTTCTTTATATGTACAGTTTTCTCTGAACTGAGTATACTTATCATTAAATATTTCATATTTTTCTCCTCATTCTGCGATCAGATCTATTGTTTTTTTCTGTGCATTGAGTGCATATTTCCCTTCATCAGGAAACGGAAGCCTATGATAAGATTCAATTTCTTTGTACATAACAATGAATTTACGAAATGCATCTATTTTTGTCAACTTGTTCTATTAAATTTGATTTATTGCCTGTTAAGAGGTCAGTTCGTCAAAGGATAATTTATATATACGGCTAAATGGAGGGTTAGCGGTTTTTTTTAGGGAGTTCTCTTCGGCCCTTCGAATGGGGTGCTCAGTGTCATCGTTACCCACAAATGCATTTCCAACAGTTACTCTTAACCCTATCCCCCTGCCTACTTGTGGCACATATTCTCGACCTGTACCCCTTTCCTGAAAGGAAAAAGGGAAAGGCATTCTTCTGGCGTTGGCTTTTGGGGTTGTGTAAAAGCATACCTCGATACAATTTTCACCGCCGGTCACCGAGTGAAAAACCCAATATTTTCAGGGTTTTTCGTATCGAGGTGGGCGGTGAAAATCACTCGGTAACCTGCTTTTACACAGTCCCACTTCTCGGACGCGGAACTTTTTTCGGTCGGTGAGCGCAGTCGAACCACCGAAATATTAGAGATTCTACCTCAGGAAACGTATCCCTGTCAGAATGAGTCCTAGAGAGGCAATGGAAACTCCGATCAGCCAGCGGACGAAATCAACCTTGACGTGCTGGATTTCCAGTTTCACCCCTTCGATTTCTTTGGAAAGCTTCAGTTCGACGTTTTTAATTTCGAGGCGGACATCCTGTATCTCTAGACGAATACTCTGCGTTTCCTTTTTGATTTCTTCGATTTCTTTTTTAATCCCTTCGATCTCTTTCTTGATCCCTTCCGTTTCTTTTCTCACTCCATCAATTTCTTTCTTGATGCCTTCCGTTTCTTTCCTGACTTCCGCTGTCTGGAGCTTCACATCTTCAATTTCCTTCTGAAGCCGAAGTTCAGTGTTCTTGATTTCAAGCCGAATCTCTTGGGTTTCTTTTTTGATACCTTCGATTTCTTTCTTGATACCTTCAGTTTCTTTCCTGACATCCGCTGTCTGCAGCTTCACATCTTCGATTTCTTTCTGAAGTCGAAGTTCAGTATTTTTCAGTTCCATCCGCAAATCAGAGTTCGTGCTTTTTATTTCTTCTTTCAGATTTGATTCTGTCTCACCTAAATCTCTTTTGCTGGCCGGTTCAGCCTCATAGTACTTGACGAACATCTTCACAATTTCGCGGGACTGCTCATCTGAAAAATTTACCTTTTTCAGA
>DAORDI010000386.1:0-4075 GCA_035345895.1 Leptospiraceae bacterium | reverse complement strand
AGAAACATAAAATTCCGAACCGATGATCGGCTTGATTCCCTGTTTCAGCGCCTCTTTATAGAATTCGATTGCACCGAACATATTGCCGTGATCAGAAATCCCCACTGAACTCATCCCGGATGCCTTGACGTGTTTCATAAGATCAGGTATACGTATTGCCCCGTCCAAAGTGGAATAGATTGTATGGAGATGCAGGTGGGTAAAATCTGATTCGATCACAAGAGACATAATTGAAAATCGATTCTTTTCGTCAATTTCCTTTAAACATATCAGGGGTGCAATTTTCTGCAAAAAAAAGAGGGAACGGACATTTTTCAGACAGGTCAGAATATGCCGGCAATTTTGACAGAAGTTTCCAAGTCTTATTTTGACAGATTAATTCAGATGCAGATGCACCCGAAGGATGCAGTCCGGTATGGACTGATTCTTGGCATATATGAATCAGAATTTGAAGAAACGGATGATCGAGTCATTTTCTTTCGAACGGAAATAGATTCTCTGCTATGGGAAATACTGAAAACCGAGTCCAGTCGCGCAAATTTAAGTGTCGGAAGGTTGAGCGGGATTTTGATTGAGAGGTTTGTAAATCTGAATGAAATGGATGTTCTGTGCAGATGCAATCTGCACAGATAGGCATAGATTATGAATTATTCTGCTTTTTTTGCAGGAGCTTCTTCTTTAGCTGCTTTTTTAGTGCCGCCTTTAGCTTTGCCCTTTCCTTTAGCTTTGCCTTTTCCTTTGCCCTTGCCTTTTCCTTTGCCCTTGCCTTTTCCTTTGCCTTTAGCTTTTTCTTTGCCTTTAGCTTTTCCTTTACCTTTTACTTTTCCTTTCTCTTTGCCTTTTTTTTCGTCTTTTTTGGCAGAAGGATCAGCCTTTTTGTTTGCATCAGTAGCTGCTTTTTCTTTCGTGTCTGTAATTTCTTCTTCTGGTGTGTTGTCTACTTCTTCATCTCCAGCAAACAGGCTGCCAAAGCTCAGAAAAGATAAAATAAGCAGGGAAATTCCTAATTTTTTGAACATACTTTAATCTCCAGTATTTTGCCGGAAACGCTCCGACATAAATTTGAGGACAGGTTCTTTTGACCCGCCTAAAAAAAAAACTATTTTTTCCTCGATTTTTACGGGCATTAAAAAATTAGTTCTCCCAGAATATCCGACTTTTGAACCTTTCCAACCGTCCTTGAATCCATACATTCATCCCGATTGTCACAGAGGAAAAAAAATTCATTCTGCCCAAGGCTTATTTTTTCAGTAAAATCCCTGGAACTGATATTCTGAGGAAAGGCAGGTCTCGGATCAGAGAAAAAAGCGGACTTGTCTTCCACAGCTTCCCCGTTTCTTCTGAGTTTTTTGCTTTTTATTTCCAGAACATCTCCCGGTTTTCCTGCAAGTCTTCCGGGGAGAACAAGTTCTGCATTCTGAATTTTATACAGATATATTTTTCCGTAGTTCATTTTTTCTCTGCTGAACATCCTGTTCCAGAAACCGGTCTTTCCTCTGGCAGTGCCCGGTCTCATTGAATCAGTATTGAACTTCCATGCAAAAATGATGTAAGATTTGAATACAAAGGAAAGTACAATCCCAAGAACAAGGGAAACTGTCAGCCTGATGAACAGTTTTCTGAATGCAGGGAGATTGTCGTACAGAAGGCTTTTCTTTTTGTAGGAATACATGATGTCACGTACATCAGTGCCGAGGCGCAGAGCAAGAGATTTTTAATTCTCCGGCGGAATATTTATGACACCTTTCATTCTTCTTCACTGTTTCCTGTGTTCACTACTGTAAAAATTCCTGAATCTTCGAGTATTTTCTTTGTATCGACAGCAGCCTCATTGATCAGTTTTCTTCTTCTCGAGAATCTGTTCTTCAGATAAATGTCAAAACTCAGCACAAGTGCGATGAGTGCAGGAGAGAAAAAATAAAGTATGTAGATGGAAAAAAGAACTGAACTTATAATGATGATATGTGCTGCATAGTTCCCGTTGAAGAGCAGGTAAAGTCCTGCCAGTACAGGAAAAAAAGGCACAGACACTGCAAAAAGGAGAAAAAAGGTTTTCACTGTTCTTCCGCTTGTCAGGAGAAGAGATGAACGGAGAGCCTTTCGGACAGTGTATCCCCGGTCTATCACAAAAAAAGGAGCGAAGATCATACGGACTATTATCCAGGCAAATACAACTGCGCCAAGCAGGACACGGATCTGGATGATCCCCTCAAATTCCCGAAAATCATCAAGAATTTTAATATATAGGACATATAATGAATAGTATATTATAAATAAAAAGAACATCTGAAGAAACTTCCTGAAATCAATCAGCCAGAGTTCCAGATTGATTTTTGACTTTCTCACGAGCGAAAGATAAAAGCGGAGCAGTCCGCAGAGAAAATATGTGACTGCAGGAATTCCGAGGTATCCGAGAAGTATGTTCTGATAAAACCTTTCATAGGAAATTCTGAATACCAGGAACATCAGAGTAAAGTATGTAAAAAATGCAATCAGGCCGAAAAACAGATTCACTGTCAGTACCGGGATGAGATTTTCATTTGTTATTCGGAGAGACTCCATCAGATAACGGAAAAAAATCCTCGGCGGTGTGAGCAGACGGAGCAGCAGTTTGAATAACATAATCCTACCTCGAATTTCTTATCAGAACAAGACCGGAGTACACCATCCAGAGAAAGGACAGTATGACCAGGGCAACGGAAGCATAAAACAGTTCCGGCACCCAGCCGAACATTGCGGACTGTCTGATCTCTGAAGTATATTCAGTCAATAAAGTATGATAAGGCAGAACCCGGAAGGATGTCCAGAACAAAAGAACAAAGACTGCCATTGAAACGGCAAATCCCACCGTATTTTCCTTCGAAGGACCGGTGCTTATGAAATCCGGAGAATATAGTCTGTCTATTTTGAAACCGAGTGCATAAACGGACATGACTGCGCCCAGGATCAGAACAAAACAGAACATTCCGAGAAGTTTTCTGTACGGGGGTCTAGGATTTTTGGGAGCCACTCCGAACAGAATGGAGATCACTCCTTCCCCTATTTCACGCATAGATGATTCTGCCTCAAGATTTCCCGCAATCACAAAGGCTGATTTTCGTTCAGGATAATAGAAAAGAAAAATAGAACTGCCTGCCCCTTTTCCGGAAAAAAACATATATTTCTGTCCAAGAAGCTCTGAGTGAAACCAGCCTGATCCGTAAAACGGCTCTCCGTTTCTGCCGTTCAGTGCGGCTGCTTTCCTCAGCTGTGCAACACTGGTATATTTCAGTACATCGGACTCGTCCTTGATGCAGAACAAAAGATACTTCAGAAGATCATTCAGATTGGTAAAAACCTTCTCGGAACTTTCAGCAATGAGAGGAGTCTCGGCAAACTGAAGTTCAGATCTTTTTCCGAAAAAATAGGAATAGTGGGCAGATCTGTTTCTGCTGATGGATCTCTGTTCAAAAGTGCTTTCATTCATAAAAAGCGGAGCGAAAATATCTGTCTGAATGATTTCTGAAAATTTCTTTCTGCCGGAAATCCTTTTCAGTATTTCCCCCAAAAGAATATAGTTCAGACTGCTTTCTTTGTATACATCATCCGGGCTGTCCAGAACGTTCAGATCGGCAAAGGAAGGAAGCATATCCCTGAAGGAAAAAAAAAGGCTTCCGTCAGGACTGTGCACGATTCTGTCGTGAAAAGGCTCAAGCAGGGAACAGGAATCGATGAGATGTCTGACAAGAACATAGTTTTCCTTTCCCTTTCCGCCAAGTTTCCATTCAGGAATGTATTCTGTGACCCTGGCATCCGGCTTCAGTTTTCCTTCTTCGATCAGTTTTCTTGCCTTAAGGGCAGTAAACTGTCTGGAAAGTGTGCCCGCATTAAAAACAGTTCCTTCATCAAAATTTCTGCCGCCCTCCGCAGCAGAAAACCCTATCCCTTTTTTCAGAACAGTCTTGTCTTCTTCTGCTATTCCGAATACCCCGCCCGGAATATCCGCTTCCTTAAACTTTTCCGTGACAAAAAGTTCTGCTCTCGAAATCAGTTCTTCAGTGAAAAGTGCCCTGCTCTCCCCGGACATTAATGAAAA
>DAORDI010000385.1:0-4079 GCA_035345895.1 Leptospiraceae bacterium | reverse complement strand
AGCTTTCTCTGTATTCTCCACGGTTTTCCTGAGCGCCTCGATGCTTCTGTCATAAAACTGAGTGGCTTCTCTGAGATAATACAATGCTATGAAGCTTGATCTCAGTTCGTAAGTCAGTGCACGGAGAACATCAAAAAACTGTTCTTCACTGATTCTTGTATTGATTTCAGCCACTTTGATTCTTTTGTCAATTTTGCCGCCGAGAAGAAAAAGCTGCTGAATCTGAACAACGGTCTGTCCGTTTCTAGTAAAATCAAAGTACCGTTCCGTCTTGTCATTGAAGATGTTCTGTTCAATGAATATGTTCGGGTTGGCATACAGTCTTGCCTGCAGAATTCTGGCACGGCTTCCGTCGATCTGGAATTTCTGAGCCAGGAGCTGAAGATTGTTCTTCAGAAACTTTTCTTCTGCGTCCTGAAGTTTCATTCTCACAACCTTGGCTGAACTGCCTGAATCCTTAGGATTTTTTTCCTGTGCCGAAATCAGACTGAATGCAGATGCGGTTAAAAATATAAGTACATATAAATGCATGGTGATTTCCTGTTCCTTCGTATCATAATCTTTCTTTAAAAATAAGATCAGACAGGAGGGGGAAGGGAAATGAGAGAATAGAGCAGTATTTGACTTGAGAATAAAAAAGCTTTTGAAAATTGCTGAAAAGGGATCTTTGTGGAAAGAGACATCAGGAAGGAAAATTTCTTTTCGAGCACAAGCTTCAGGAAAGAGTCCTGAGAAAGTCTTCTGTATTCTGGAAAATAATCAGAAAACATAGTAAAATCAATGTTTTCCATCACTGGATGGACTGGCCGAATGATTTCATCCTGCTGTTCGAGCCTGTCGCTCATAGGAGAAATACACAGAAAGACAGAAAGTATGAACAGACTGACGATTCTTAAGATTCTCCGAAGCATTAAATAGACACTTGATATTTCAATGCATAAAATTTCCAGATTTTTTTATTCTTTTTTTGAAGAAAGGATGTCTAATATCAGTTTAACTGTTTTCTCGAATCTATCCTCGTAATTCCCGCTGACTCTGACAGTTCTGCACCCGTATTCGGCAAGTTTTCGCAGAAGTTCATCCCTGAACTCAATTCTTCTGTCAGGGAAATCCCGCAGTCTGTCCTTCACCCAGGGAACATCCGGTTCCAGAAGGATATGCAGATCATACTTTCTTCTGATAATCTCCTTCCTTACAGATTCCGGACAGAAGGAATAGTACCATTCCGAATACATCTCTGTGATGATAAGGTCAGTGTCGCAGATCAGCACCTTTTCTGCACTGAGAGAGAGTCTGTCTTCGAGTTCAGCCTGACCTTTCCCTATGATTTCCAGATCCGATTTTTCCATTTCAGAGCCCTTGTTTTCCAGATAGATTCTTCCATACTCAGGAACCCATTCCGTATGAAAATACTCAGCAAGTTTTCTGCACAGTGTCGTCTTGCCTGTGGACTCGCTTCCTGTAATCACGACTCTTTTCAGAAAATACGGTCTTGCACTGACTGATAAAAGGTCCCAGTACTTAATCGGATCTTTGCGGCACATTGTGCCTGAGACAGTGAAATTTTTTCTTTCCGGGTCAACCTGCAGATGAATGCAGTCCAGTATTTCTGAAAGAGTGTTTCCATACTCTTCTGAACTCAGGATACATTCTATTTTTTCCGGATGATTCTTAATGATGACACTCTTCCATATGCTCCAGAAATCCGGGTGTTCCTCAGGGTACTGAGGCAGATCATCTGAAACATGAATTACCCTGCATTCAGGGAAAGTTTCCTTTACCCAGATATGTCTCAGTTTTCCCGGAATCGTTTCTCTTTCCAGAGTGCATACGAGCACAGTGAGAAGGTCACAGTTTTCTATTCCTGTACGGATCAGATATTCGTGACCCTTGTGAAGCGGATAGAATTTTCCTATAATTACGCCGTATTTATATTTTTTCATAGAATTCAGAACTCCATTCGCATACTGTCAAGTTCAGGAAAAAAGACGAGGGAATGACCCACGGAAGACGCAGAGAATGCGAAGGACAGATAATGAAGCTGAATATATGTCTGATTGACTTTCGTGTTCTGCCCGGTGAAAAAGTCTCCGCAATGCAGGATTGATTAGATTTTACTGATGCTTTCTGAAAATTACAGCATCCGGACAGCGTATCGTATTTACATAACGTGAGTGATTTATTATAAATCTGATGCATAAGATACAACCTTTCCGGATACCGGATGAGGCTCTATGTCCGAAGAAACGAAAATCCGGATGTCTCCGAAAATTTTTTTCAGGTCATCGAGAAGATATCTTTCCGGCTGAGTTCCTCCAGGAAAGGAGGGATGCAGTTTCAAGTTCAGTCCGTCTTTTCTCTGAATCAGCTGATACTGCACTATGGGATATTTACGGAATATTCTGGATACATCCACTGGGTTGATTTCCGTTCCGTCTGAAGCCTTGAAGATTACAGGTTTTCTTCCTTCAAAATCTTCCAGCCAGCCAGTCTTTTCACCGCATTCGCAGGTTCTGCGGCGCATTTTTCCAAAGTCCCCGGTTCTGTACCTGAGAAGGGGGAGGAAGGGATTTCTTCCTCCTGTGACCGTGATCTCACCGAATTCTCCGTCCTGCAGGGGATTTCCATCGGGATCAATGATTTCCATATAGATGTCGGCCGGAAGGATATGCATTCTTTCCGGATGAACAGGACAGGAATAGGCGAGGGGACCTGTTTCGTTCATTGAATAAAAATTAATTACAGGAGCATTGAAAATATTCCTCATTTCCGACTGAAGCCCTGTGCTGAGCTGAAGTGATGTGGATATGAATCCTTTCGGTCTGTGCCTCAGTCCGAGCCCTGTCAGTTCCTGAAATGAGACAGGATTTCCTGTGAAAAATTCCGGCTGAAATCTTTCTATATAACTGATCCTGTCCTCTTCTTTTTTCCATACGGAGAGATCCAGATTGATTTTTGCAAATCCTGAACCGGAGAGAATCGGCTGGACTGTGGAATAGACTGCTGTCTCCTTCTGAAACCCAAGCTGCATTGCAAGCACGGTGTCTCTGGACTGAACGGGGAATACAGAGTGTCTTTCGAGAGCATAGAGAAGCATTGGACTGTAGCATCCCACTGATGCCGGATGATTCGGACACTGAATGATATGTCCTGTGGTTCCGGATGTAGGGTTGATCACCAGCCTGTCGAATGAACTTCCGTCAGGAACAATTTCCGAGAGTGAAACGGATATGTCCTCACGGGACATTGTTTCGATGATGTGAAAATATTTTTCAGGACGTATGTATTTCAGCCGCTTTCTGAAATGAGGAGAAGCCTTTTCTTTTTCCAGAATCCACTTGAGGATGGAATCATCAGGCTCAGACATCATCCTTCTGTCTGATTGAAGTTTTTCTGAAAAATCCTCAATGAACTTTCTGTCATTCTCAGTTATCCTGTCACCGCAGACATAGTTCCATGAGGGTGCAGAACTGTGGTTCTGAAGTTCAGTGTACAGCTTCAGGTTTTCTTCCTCGATCAGAGGAATCCTTTCTCTCAGTTCATCGAGGAGCAAATTTATTCCCCTGTCATTTTGGATGCAGCCTCTTCTGCAGCTTTTCTTGCCATTGCCTCTCTGAGTGCCTGAACCTTTTTCATTACCTCTCTGCTCTCTTTGATTACCTTGTCCCTTTCCACAGAGTCAAGGGCAGCAAGTCTGTTCAGACTGTATTTTTCTGTTTCACCCTTGGGGAAATATCCCAAATGATAGAGCAGAAGCCGTATCAGTTCTTCTCTTCTTTCTGAGTTTCCTGCAAATTCGTCTGCACTGACTGCAGAGGAATATGCAGGAAGAACTGAACTCAGAAACATTGCAGAAAGCTCAGCAGCTTCTTTCCTGTTTCTGAACCATTGATGAAATAGAATATATGTGCACATAGAAGCACATCTGCCCAGGTTCTCATCCTTGTCTGAGGGTATCAGGGCAAGCATCTTTTCGTCAGGATATTTTCCAGTGAGAAAAAAATGCAGATCACTGAAAAGAGCCTTGTTTTCCGTTTCAGACCTGTAAGATCTGTCGCTGGAATAGAATTCCTTCGGAC
>DAORDI010000384.1:0-4090 GCA_035345895.1 Leptospiraceae bacterium | reverse complement strand
AAGACAAGGACTAGGTTGTTACTCTTTCTGCAGGTCGTGCTGCTTTCTTTACTCTCTTAGCTCTCTCAATTCTCTCAGTTCCTTTCAAACATAAATCTTGATAATCGCAAATCTTTCCACTTTCAATCTTCAATTCGTCTGATTCATCTGATTGAAATTTCTAAAATCTAAAATCCTTGATCAGCAAAATCCATATAATAATGGTTTTTAGAGCCTTAAAAATGAAATACTATGTATTTGCAGGCGGATCTTGAATGTATTCAGATTTCATTTACAAGATCATTTGATTTGTGCAAAAATGAATATTCATTGTCAAAAACTCACATTTTTTTTTACTGAAATGAGTTTCGAGAAAATGATCGCTCTAAATAAAAGATTTTTCGTTCTTATTACTCTTTTGCAATGTATCTCTTTCTGTTCAGTTTCGGTTGAAAAGAAAGACGACTGGAGTACTTTCACTGTATACAATGTGCGGAATGACTACGTACAGAGAATTCGTTATGTCAAGACATTTTATCTGAATAATTCCATTTTCGGACTCATTTCGAAAAAGGAGCTGAGAGAGGAGGATCTCTGTGACGGAGATGAGATAGAACATATAAAGTTTTCTCAGTTTTCAGCGATTTCATGTGCTTTATCGTTTCTGATTTATTGCCCAGTTTATCTTGGAGTCGTGTGCCGAAAATGAGTATTCTTATTTATATCTCTCTCTTATTCCTGCCTTATTTATTACAACAAGGGACACATAAAATTCAGACAGTTACGGTTCATCTGAAAGGATCAGAAAAAAAAGGAAAAAGAGAAGTTCGTTTTAATCCAGTAAATTGGCGTGTTCATCAAAAACAGATGGAACCAATAGAGACGCTGTGTACAGAGAAAGAAGAACTCATCGGGATCGTACTGAACGGAACAGGTGAGGGATATCAGTATACCTGCCTTATCTCCGAAGGGGATGAAGCGAAAAATTAGATATTCGATGAGTTTAATTCTGTCTTCGCTTATCTGTCGCTTTTTCGAAAAAATCTTGCAAATTCCTTTTCTCTGATCAGTCTTGTGCTGATAAATATTATACTGATCACCGACAATAACAGTGCTTTTTTGGGTTCACTCAACAGGATTTGACAGGCAAAAATTTTTGAGTATCAGTATAACTGAAGGAGAAGCGGTTTGAGAAGCATAGAAAAATATTTCGGCAGAGTCCTATTTTATGTCACAGCTGTTATTGCGACCCATATGTCTTGCACCTCACGAATTTCTGAATCCTCTGCTGTCAGAGAATCCAAAGTGGATGCTTCCATTTCTGTTCCTGATCCAGTTTTACTTCCGAGCTCTGAACTCATTCCCTATGCTCGACTTGGAGCGACAGAGGCTTATAAGATTCAGGGATTTGAAGTGGAATGGGTCAAGTTCGGGAGTGATCCTCATAAGCAGGATTGTCTCAAGGCTCTTCAGACTGCACTTTTTCAGATAAAGACTGCCGTTCCGCCAGAGGCATATAAAATATTGAAAAGCAAGCTGATTCTCTTCAGTGAGGCCAATACTGACGATCCTGCTGCAAATGACGCATTTTACTACGGCAATAGAGTTCAGATTACCAGACGGAAGGAATACCTGAAAAGACCTTTGTACATTACATTTCATGAACTTGCCCATGCCTATGATGACGGGTTTGTAAGAATACATAAGCTGAGAAAGGAAGAGGCTTATGAATCTGCAATGTACAGAAAAATCTACGGTACTTCTAAAACAGGAGTCAATGAATATGATTTCAAAAACTATCTTACATCCAACCCTGAAGAATATTTTGCAGAACTTTCCTGTGCTTATTTTATTGGACTGAAATATTTTCCTTACAACCGTGAAACACTGAAGGAAAAGGATCCTAACGGATACAGGCTGATGGAAGATGCCTGGGTATATCAGAAATCTCCGAATGCATTTCCAGATGTGGAACCGTAAACCGAAAGCAAATTCTGCAAATAATAATTCATTTTATAATTTCAGATTTTGAAAGCAAGACTCAGTTTTCTCAGTTATTCCGCAGAGAGTACCGGTCAAAAAATCCTTGCAATTGAAACAGGAGTGTATTTCTCAGTGCGATGAAGAGAACCTTTATTCAGATGATACGGACAGTGAAGGTGAGGAAGGAAGTTTTGAAATTGAATCGGTATAACTGATATGCGAAAACAGTAAAATATTTTTTTCAGAACCGATCAGGTTTCGTGAAAGAAGGTTCATTTATATTTTGTATTTTCCTATGATTTCCTGAACCTTTCTTTCAAATTCCTCTTCTGTTGATGCGTGAATTTCATGAACTCGTTTGATTTTAGGAGTGTAGTTGACTTCGAGTGTTCCTTTGAACCCTTTGAATCCTTTCCGTCTGATATTCGTGGAAATTTTCATATCGTTTGGAATTTTGATCTGATCCATATTCGGTTTGGTCATCAGGTCCTTGAAAGTCTGTATAACCCAGTTGATTACAAGGTACATTGCAAGAACGATCATCAGGCTGAAAAAGAGAGAATCCATAATTTATGTATCGGAAGACTTTTCGGAATTCCTTCGCAGTATCTGTATTTCTTCATGTTTTGAGATCAGTTCCAGCGATTTTTCCAATAAACGCCTGCCCTCTGTCGAATGATTCCAGGCATTCAGCCCGCTGGGATGAGGAAGCGCAATCCAGTCAAACTGCAGTCCAAATTTTTCCCCGTTAAATTTTTTTCCTATGACCTCGTTCAAAGTAAATTTGCCGTGCCCCGACAGGTTTTCTACTGCCAGTTTTCCGATCGGAATGACAAGCCTCGGTTCATGGTATCTGAATTCAAATTCAAGGTAACTGGAACAGTTCTGAATTTCTTCTCTGTCAGGCTTTCTGTCGCCGCTTTTCTCTTTTCCTGGAAAACATCTGCAGACTGCAGACATATTCACGCCTGCGCGAAATTCTTTTTCTTCAATCCCTGCCTGACTCAGCCATTTAAAGAGTGTTTTTCCTGCAGTATAGGAAAAAGGCATCATTTTTTCCTTTTCATGAATCCCCGGAGCCTGACCGATGGATATGATTCCGGTTTTCTTTTCTAATGATCCAATAATGACTGGTCCCTGCATTTTACTGCACAAAGTGCAGGAAGCCAGTCGGTTCCTGAAATCCCTGAAATCTTTGTATTCATTTATCATGGTTTATAATGATTTTCCATGCAGGATTTCCGGAAGATGACTTTGTCCTTTCAAAACTGTGTCTGTTCAGCCAATGAATAAAAAGTTTTTTTGCCAGTGAAACGGATTCCGATTCGTATTCTCTGAAAAGTTCTTCTGCTGAAGGTGCCGAGACGGATCTTTCCGAAGGAGCAGTAAAAAGCTCTCTGAAGCTTTTGAAATATTCAGTGTTTTCCATAATCTGAAAGTTGAGGAATCGGAGAGTCAGGCTCATATGTTCCACCCAGACCGGTTCATAGAGGGATCTGAGCTTCCAGTTGAGATCATTGATTCCCATGAATTCCTTCACTGGACCCAGAAGTTCGGAATAGTCAATTTCATCGAAGAGTTCTGAATAATTCTTTTTCTTTGTCTCCTGCCCGGCTGCCTGCTGATAAATGCTGGGTTCAAATCTTCTTACTGTAAAGTCTGCAATATTCCTGTCTCTGTACATGACATTTTCAACAGAAAATATTTTAGCATGAAAATATATTCTGTCTGTCAGTACGGAAGCAGAATAACCCTGAGTTGCAGGACTGACAATTTCGTCCTTGGCCGCTCCCCCCAGGTAAGCCGTTTCAAATTTGATCATATAAATGAACTGATTCACATCTGCCTCGAAGTGTTTGACCAGGGCCAGTTTCTGAATGTCTCTTTTAGGTCTTGCTTCAGGAAGCACATGAAAGCCCTGTATTGCTCCCGGAAAATTTTCGATGACTGCATTCAGAAACTGAAAGGCAGAATTTTTGTCCACTCCCATCAGGGGCACTGAGGGCAGGACATATCTTTTGTCCAGAAGTATGAAAGGGGTTTTCAGATTGTCTACATAAACAGTATGATCCTTTTTTTCATGCGCTGTGTATGACCGCAGAAAACCGTTGAGGTAGGCAGAATCATC
>DAORDI010000383.1:0-4099 GCA_035345895.1 Leptospiraceae bacterium | reverse complement strand
GCAGGCAGATACTGGGTCTGATAATCGTCTCTGAAAAAAAAGTGTTCATTCTGAATGAATGGAACCCAAAAATAAAAAACGGCAGTCAGCAGAAGAATGAGTGCGAAGCTGATTTTTTTAAGAATTCCAGATCGGAAAATTTTTAATTTTAGTGCAGATTGCATCGAACAGTATTCCTTCTTTATGAAGCTGATTTTTATAAATTAGTATATCATCAGGCCTTCCCTGAAGTTCAGGAGAAACCAGACAGAGCTTAAAGCCGGCATCCTTCAGCTTCTGATAAATCATTTTATCAATTGGGAGCCTGGAAAAACAGTCCACCCAGACCCAGTCAATTTTTCCCTGCATATTCAGAACAGTGCCCAAACCTTCATATTCAGAAAACCGGACAGCAATATTCTTCTCACCTTTTCCGGAAAGCAGGTTGATCATTGGAAAGGAAGAATCCAGATAAAAATACTTTTTGACGTTGTACTTAACGAGAAGCTCGCTGACTTTGAGTTCAATTCTTTCAGATTTGATGTTAAGTATCAGAGTTCCTCTGTCTTTATATTCAGCAAGAAAGTCTTCAAAGTTTTCTCCGTCAGAAAACGGATCATGCTGAAGCACCAGCCTTTCACCTCTGTCACGGAGATCAAGCTCTACTCCGACGCCTGGAGGCAGATCTTTCAGTTCTTCAACGGTATTGATTCTGTGCGCAATATATTCTGTCATAAATATAATTCCTTGATCTAAACAATGGGTTCATTGCCCGATGTGCAGGAAACATCTGTCAAGTTTAAGGAAGATGAATCAGACATTCTTCTTCTTCAGTTTAAAACTGAAATCCACAGTTCTTTTAATGAATTTCCACTTAGACGCAAAGCCTGAATTCCAGCTGGACTGACCATGAATTCTGGGAGGGAAAACCACAGGAAATCTATGCACACTGATTCTATGTTTCTTTGCCATATATAATGCATACAGATCCAATGCAAAATCATAAGGCGGATTCTTCCATTGCTGGAAAAACTTCCGTGAGAATATATTCGGCTGAGCATTAATGTCCCAAAGACTGCTTCCCATATAAACTGATTCAAATACACCCATTCCGAAAGTAAAAAAAGAATCAAAGAGAGGCCGTCCTTTGCGAAGCCCCTTCACATAGGTTCTTTCCGGATTTTCTGATTTTTCAAGGATTTCCAATGCCTTAATAATATCATAGGGATCTGTCTGCATATCAGCATGTGTCCAGCCTATATAATCAGTATCCGTATTATTCAGTCCCTGCAGTATCCCGTATCCATATCCCTGGTTCACAGGCACATGAAAAGTCTGAGCAAACGGATACTTTGGAATCAGTTCCTTCAGCACATCCTCTGAACCGTCCTTTGATCCGTTGTTGACAAGGAGAACTCCCACATCCTGTCTTTTCATTACAGTCTGCAGTCTCTCCAATATCAGAGGAATGTTCTTTTCCTCATTGTAACAGGGAATAACGATTGTCACTTTATTCATTTAAATACCCAGAATTTTTGTCCTATATAGTTCAGTACAGTAGAAGTGCCCGTAGCACATAAGAATGCAAAGAAAGTAAACTCAGGAAAAATAAGCAGCACAATTTTATTGACTGCAACATTTGCTCCCAGTGTGGATGAATAGAGAATGATGAATTTCCAGATTTCATCTGCAGCTGATTCATCTTTTTTTTGAAATGTCAGATATTTATTCAGAATGAAGGCGGCAACAGAACCGGTGACAAATGAAACTGCTTTTGCAGGAGACTTGTCGAGCCAATTGAGAAGAGTATAATATGTGCACAGATCAACTCCTACTGCGGAAAATCCCGAGAAAAGAAACCATAGAATCTCTCTTTTCATTTTTTCCCGTAAGGATGCCAGGAAACTTTGGAGAAAAATTCTTTCCAATACTGATAAGTATTGTATTCATCAGGAGTTCCCCAGCAGATATAATGATCTACTCTCAGCACCTGAACATTCAGTCCCCGCTCTACAGCAATTCCCGCCATTGAATCAGCATAAAACTCTCCGTTTACACGGATATTCTTCTCTTTCATTTCAGAAAGAATATCCATAAAAAGCCCGGCTGATTTAAAATAAAACGCACCGACAACTGCATCATCCTGAATCGGATTTTCAGAAATCGGAACTTTCACTGAAATCCCTGCAGCCCTGTTTCCGTTTTTTTTCACCCAGCCGTACATCTTCGGATTTCTTGCACTTCCCGGATGTCCGCTGAATGTAAATACAATCATATCTGTTTTAGGGTCTTCTGCAAGTGACTCAAATCTGCTCCAGTCATAAAGCATTCCATTATCACTGGCTGCAATCAGAAGCGGATAATCATAATCTTCCTGTTTCAGTCCAAGAGAAACAGTAATTGCCTGACCTTCGGTCACTTCGCTGAGAGGTACAACGTCAGATCCCGGAAAAGCTCTCTCAAGTGTTTCCTGAAGAGGATATCGCTTCAGATGATCAGCAAGACAGATAAATACATTTTTTTCTGCAGGAGGAAGTGACTTTGCTGCATGAACTACCATCGCTTCCCCGTCCACCTGAATCAGAGGTTTTGGATCCTTGTAGCCTCTGTCTGCAAATCTGCTCCCACGCCCAGCCAGAGGAATCAGATTGATGCGCTTTTTCGCCGGTATGCTTTTTTTCTTCGAGGCATCGGAAGCCAGTCCCTTGAATATATCCGACCAGTAACTGTATTCAGCAAGTTCTCCGGAGTTCCCCACTGAAGCATATGAGAAATTTCGAATATTCTGACCCTGAGTCCATCCTGCACAAGAAGATTGTAGACAACACTTGCATAGTACTCTCCGTTCAGAGAAATATCCTTCTGCATGGTGAGGTCGAAATATTTTTTCATTACAGCACCTGATCGGAAATAATAGGTCCCGTCAGAGGCAAACTCACTCATCCTGTCCTCAGTGAACTGTTTTTTCTCCTGAATCTCAAGCATCCAGTTGTCTTTCTCTCTCATAAATGCATAATTGATGGTTCCAAGCATATGAGGATGAAAACCTCGGTAGGCAGATATTGCGCCGTCTGCCTTATTTGTACGGACATCCTTCAGGAATTCAGCATAATCCCAGTCCTTTCCAAAATCGCAGTAGTTCACAATGACTTCTTCCTCATCCTGAATCAGATGATATACCTGGGATACGGCGTATACCGGACCTTTCTTATGCGGAGCTATGGAAAGAATATTTGCTCCTGGAACAAGTCCGGTCAGAACCTGTCTCATATCAGTGTCTCTCAAATGTTCTTCGTTGCAGATGAATGTAAACTTGGTTTCGCCCGGAAACATATCAACCACATGAGCAATGATCGGCCTGCCCTCCACTTTGATGAGAGGCTTAGGTTCTTTATATCCGGCATCTAAAAATCTTTTGCCGATTCCCGACATAGGTATTACTATATGCATATCAGACCCGTTGCCTGTATTTTTCAGCTTCCCAGTGAGTCAGATAAAAACGCTCATCTTCACTCAGCTGTTCAGGACTGTATTTCGAAGCCGTATGATGGAGTCTCCATACTTCTTCTGTTTCTTTCGCTTTTGAGAATGTTTTTGCTGAGAAATATAATTTTCCCATAGAATAAAATGCTTTAGGAGGAACTGTATGCTGCTTTGTATAGTCGGAGATACTCTTCATCAGATCATCCGATTTTGAAATTTTCAAAGGACCGGCAGCAAGGAAAACTACCCCGTCCGGAAAACAGGGCTTCATATTCAGTGAAACTTCGTCAGAAACAGCGTCTGTGCATACAGTCACAAAGGTCTCGCCTGTAAATTCCTCCAGCACTTCAGATATTTTCCCGCTGAACTTTTCTTCATTAAAAAACATCCCAAGAGCCTTTTCTGTCTTTTCTGCAATCTCTTCAGTCTTTCTGAATGCTTCCTCTGCAGACTCACCGCTGACAACGAGTCCGTGATTGAGGAGAATAAAACCTTCAGGATTTTTACTGTCCTCTTTTTTATAATTTTCTTGACTTTCAAGCATTGCCAGTGCAAGATCAATTCCCGGAGTTCTGTAGGGAACGAATGCAATTTTGGGAAAAAGAGATTTTCTTGAAACAGAGGAATCACTGAATGC
>DAORDI010000382.1:0-4123 GCA_035345895.1 Leptospiraceae bacterium | reverse complement strand
TTTCGAGGATGATGAGATAAAGGAAGATTTTATCTTTACAGTTTCTGAAGTGAAAATACTCTGTTCCAATCTTAAAAACCGCTGACAGGAGAGCATTCAATGTTTGTCCGCTATGAAAAAACAAAAGGTGACGATACATATATTTTAGAAGGTCTGGAAGATAAAAAAGGATTCATTTTTAAGGCTGCAGGCTTTAACGAATTCGAAGAAAAATCTGTGAAAATACCGGAAGGTTATAAAAAAGTAAAAGTTGACTCTGAATGGGTTTTAAAGTACAAGTACGATCCGTCAAAAAAACCTCTGGAAAAGAACAATGAGGCCTATAAGAAAATTAAGGAAAAACACTCCAAAGAAAAAGTGTATTTTATGCATGACAACGGCGGAAGGCCTTTTGTCGTCTATCTTTCCAAAGAAAAAATCTCCGTGTACCGTGAGGTTCAGAATAAGTTTTATGTCAGAGAAAAAGACCGAGTCTGGGACAGTGACCGTAAGAATGCATGGTTTTATATTGAACATGTGGTTACAAAGAAAAACTTTGAAAAAGTGTGGGTCGGAAAAAGCATATCGAATGATATGACAAAGTGGGTTAAAACTGATACCAAAGAATTTCTCGGCAATTCTATATTAGTAAAACTTAATGCTTCCCGTTATCTTTTTATCGGTGAATCTGTATTTGAATTCACTCCGAATGAGGAGATTCAGACTTTCTACTCACCTGTAGGAAACAATGATGTCCCCTACCCTTATGCAATCGGTGAAGAGTACGTTTATTTTATGATTGAGCGAAAACGACTTCCTATCTCAGAATTCAAAGAATTTACAGAGTATGTGAAGAAAAATGCCTACAATGAATTTTATGAAAACGACCTGGAGGAAAAAGTATCCTCTTTTCCAAAGATAAAAGAGATTCAAAGTCGGCTTTTTTAGTTAAGGAAATATGATTATAACCTCTTTCGAGATTTTCCTGATTTTTAGAGATCAAAACGCCTGAAAACTGGATTTTATTTCGATCTGACTGTTAAAATACAAACTGTTTAAAGACCGTCTAATATTTCAGGAGATCTTCAAAATGAACAGATGGATTGTAATAGCAGTGTTGTTTTCAGCAGTTTTCTCAGTTTCTGCAAATGGAAGACACGGAGGACATCCTCATCACGGGAACCATCATCCAAATCGGAATGGGCATCATCAGGTTCAGCCGAATCAGCCTAAGCATGGATCTGAGTACAGCCAGTTCGGGAATGGACAGAACGGGATAGGCAGACCTGGGAACGGAATCGGCACTCCTGGCACAGGTTATGGAAATCCTGGGAACGGAACCGGGACACCAGGGAATGATTATGGAAATCCCGGAAATCCGGACTTAAGACCCTGAACCGAAAATTCGCATATCCAGTACGAATAAACTGATGAATCATAACATATATGTCATTTTCTTTAATGCGGGGACCGCTTCGTCAAAAGCTTCACCATCCTGCTCCAGTCGGCCTTCAACCTCAAATCAATAATTTTTTTATACCTCTGCCATACTAAAAAGGCAGGTTTAGATCAGTTTCAAAGTTTATGAGAAATCATAAGTCTGGCAGATTTTTCACTGTAATGTTTGCTGAATTGCTGAAATATTTATTGCATTTTAAAAAGCCTGATGAGATATCGAATCGAAAACTTAAATTGAGGTAAAAATGAGTTCTAAAAAAATTTCGGTCATTATCACAGTATTTTTGACCTTATTCCTTTTCCATTGCCCATCCAAAGACAATGGTGCGGATAAAACGAAACTGGCTGTTGCAGCTGCAGTAGTCACAGCACCAAAACCGGCGTATGTTTTTAATTCACTTACATACAGTTCTACATTGACAAAAGGGTCAAAGGGATACTTCGCAGTCCCGATCGGAACTTCATTTACGCTCACTGCATCCGCAAAGAATACTAATACTGGATCCAGTACTCCATCAGGATATACAGTGAAGTATTCAGTCAAACCAGATCTCCCTTCAGGTTTGACCTTGGACACAGCGACTGGAAATATTACAGGTGTTTATTCTGCGGCTCCATCTTCAAAAACAGAAGCATACACAGTCACTGGCACATTTACAGCACAAAGCGGATATGCAATTTCGGGAGAATCCACCGTATGGCAGGTAATAAACCTGTACATTGATACGAGTACTGGAATATCAAATGCAACATGCTCTTACGTTGGAACCGGCGGAGGCTGTCCACTGGGAACTGGATACAGCTGCACTGCCTCATCAACCTGCACAAATTCATCCACCTGTTCGGGACTGAGTGCCTGCTACTTTTAATAATTTAACGTGAGTTCGATGTAAGAAAAAAAATTATGAAGCGAGGTCGGAGTTGAACGCTCCTCGCCTCACCAACCTCCGGCAGGAACAGCTTGTTCCTGCTTTTCCAAAAGCAAATGGGACTGTGTAAAAGCATCTTTTTCTCACTGAGCACACAAAGAACACCAAGAAAAAAATTAATAAAATCAAAACTCTCAGTGATCTCTGCGTCCTTTGCGAGAAATATTTTCATTGTTTTTACACAACCCCTAATTGGCGCTGCACAAAAAAATACAAGACCTTAGAAAGTAAAATTCCTTATAAAAACTTTTTTATAATGAAACTCTTTTCCGTCTCCATAACACCAGGCAAGAATATTTCCTTTTTCATCTGTGAAGAAAAAATCACCTGAAACATTGAAGTATTCTGTCTTCTTTTTTCCGTGCCTGATCCAGGCAGTGTCCGCTGCAGGAATTCTTTTCCAGTCGATCATCTCTTCTGCAGTATAGACTCTGGGATTCCCTGCTAATCTTTCCAAATTATCCGCATCCGACAGAGAAAACCTTCCTACAGTTTCCCTTACAAGAGAAACAAGATGCATCGGGAATCCCAGCTTTTCAGATACATCTGCTGCGATCTTACGTATATATGTACCCGCACTGACTTCTGTTCTGAATTTCAGACCGGTTTCAGAAAACTCCAGAATTGAAAAACTGAAGATTTGGATCGGTCTGGGTTTTGATTCAAAACTGATATTCTTTCTGAATAGGTCTGACTGTCTCTGACCGTTCACCTTTAATGCGGAAATCTTAGGAGGGATCTGTTCTTTCCAGCCAATGACTGAATTAAACTCTTCCTCTATCCGTTCTCTGTTTTGTTTTGCAAATTCCTTTGTTCTTTCCGATTCCCATTCTTCGATGAGAGTCCCTTCTCTGTCTCCTGAATCTGTCGTTTTTCCAAATCGAACCTCTGCAGTATATGTTTTGGAACATTCAGAAAAGATCGAAGCAAAACAGGTAAAATCCCCAAAAGGAAGGATCATCAGTCCTGACGCAAATTTATCGAGTGTACCTGTATGTCCTATTTTTTTAATTTTGACGGTTTTTTTAATTTTCAGTACGAAATCTGAAGAAGTAATTCCAGATGGCTTGTCGGCAATAAAAAAACCAGAATCAGGATTCATTCAGTTCAGGGGAACTTTCCTCTTCCAGTTTAGGAAGACTGTCAATCAAAGCATTTACTTCCAAGGATTTGATGTAGTTGTCATCCCAGACAAACTGAATTCTGGGAGTTGATCTCAGTTTCAGCTCAGTTGCAATCACATGCTGAAAAAAGCCGGCTGCCCTTTTCAGAGCAGTCATCAGTTTTCCCTTCTGCTTTTCTTCTATAAAGGAAGTGACCCAGATTTTCACATGACCCATATCTGCAGACAGATCAGCTCTGTGCAGAGAGACAATTCCGATATTGGGGTCTTTTACTTTCCCGGAAACAAGAAGCGTAGCCAATGTACGAATGATCTCCGCTTCTATCTTTTTTTTCCGGATCGGATCCATTTTATTTCAGCTTTCTCGCAACTGTCTGAACTTCATAAACTTCAAGTTCATCACCGACAATGATATCATTGTATCCGTCAATCTGGATACCGCATTCAAATCCAGTAAGAACCTCACTTGCGTCATCCTTCATTCTCTTCAATGATTTCAGCTTGCCGTCAAACAGCACAACATTGTCCCTGATCACTCTTACGAAGCTGCTTTTTGCCACCTTTCCGCTCTTGACCATGCATCCTGCAATATTTCCCACTTTGGAGATTTTGAAAATCTCGCGGATTTCCACAC
>DAORDI010000381.1:0-4183 GCA_035345895.1 Leptospiraceae bacterium | reverse complement strand
CATTCCTTCTTTTCGGATTCTCCTGACCAGTAGACTGGAAAGAGAGTTCTGAACCTGTCCTTGACGATTTTGTTTTCCCTCGAATAATACGGTCCTAAGAACAGAGTATCCTTTTCCGGGCTCCACCGGTGCCAGTAGATCAGAAGGAATGTATTTCCGTAAGGAGCCGTCGCGGAATGAGGAGCAAGGCTTTTATGAAACAGAAGAAGGGGAGCGGAAATATGAGACTCCTTCTTATAGAAGAGCAGTGGAAAGAAAGATGCTTCCTGCAGTCCTTCCTCGTCCGTCTCTGTGTGAAACAGGGTCAGAAATCTTCTGTATGTTCCTGTCCCTTCATTATAATTTGTATAAAAAAGTACCGGAATCAGAGGAAAGCCGAGCAGGGAGGAGTGAGTTCTGTCCGAGACTGCGGATTCATCATATGCTTTTCTGCTGTAAAAGAAAAGATTCCAGTGAAGGGTTTCTCTGTGAGTGTTCTCCGAGTGCACTGCATAGGATCTGTTTCTGTAGAACATTGGAAAGGGAGCAAAAAAGAAACTGCTTCTTTTTTCACTGTCTTCCGGTTTGGAATACGATCTGTAATAGAGAGGAAATACAGAATGGTATTCATCTCTTTTGTCTTCTCCCCAGAATACGAAAGGGAAAAAGGACTTGTGTCTGGAACTCAGATTTTTCGTATCACTGAAGTTCAGTATCCTGTATTTTTCTCTGGAATCTATTCTGCTCGTGAGTCTGTGATAAAAAGGGAAAAATGTACGTGATTCGAATTTAGGATAATCATAATGCCTGTAAATACCCAGCGCTTTTACGGAATAGTGGTTCTCCCATTTTTCCATTTCGTAAAACAGATTGCTTCTCGGATACTTTTTGCTTCTTTCGCTTCCGTAAACTTTTTCATTTTCGCCTTCCTCCAGATCATCCCAGTCCGAAGAGTACAGGGGGAGTAAAGAGATGATCTGAAAAACAGTGCAGAAGAATAAGAGTCTCATACGAAAACATTCTTCCCTGTCTCAATGTATGTCAAGGAAACTTTGGCGCGGCTCCGTTCAGAAACTGTTCCTGTCATTCCGGAAATGAACTGAGGCAGAAACTGAGTTTCGGTAAACGGATTCAAGACTCAGATGCGGATTATTCCGATTCCAGGAGAGTCTTCAGATTTTTCAGACTTTCATCCATATTGCTGATGATTTTGTTCTGGTTTCCCAGGCATACATTGACTATGAAGCTGATGACAGTCATCGGAAATTTCATTTTGTCGCTCATCCCCAGAATAACCTTTGTGCTGTTCTCCCCGGAAGACTCCAGAATGATGTACGACATAAAATTTGCAGTGAAGGGCTTTTTAAACCTGATCTGTGTTTCTATTTTCTGTCCCTCTGTAATATTCAGTATTTCCTGTTCCGCTGTTCCGACTTCTTCATGTTCGCTTTCCCAGGATGAGATAAACCCGGGAGCTCCGTCTGTACCTTTGAACTCTTTCTTCATTTTGGGATCTTTCTTTGACCACGCATTCCATTTTTCATGATTCTTCAGAAACTTAAGTTCGCTGAAGACTTTGTCTTTGGGTTTAGATATGACAGTTGTTCTTTCCAGAATAAAATCATTGGGTGAGATCACTGCCAGGATAAGAATTAATGATAAAAGTACGCCTAAAATGATCGCTGCTTTTTTCATGGAAAACTCCTTTCTGAATGATCCGTTCAGAGTATGACAGGATTATTTTCTGTCAATAAAAAAGTGAGTCACTCAGGCACTTTCACCCATCCGTAAAGAATGTATGTTTTTCTCAGAAGTTTTGCAAATGCCTTTCTGTTCAGGTATTTCCTGGCAAGAAGCTGAGTGGCGTATCTGATGTCTTCGGA
The DNA here is from genome assembly GCA_035345895.1 of Leptospiraceae bacterium. Classification (GTDB taxonomy): domain Bacteria; phylum Spirochaetota; class Leptospiria; order Leptospirales; family Leptospiraceae; genus DAORDI01. Next base: position 2,321 of record DAORDI010000381.1, on the reverse strand, counting down.
CTCCTTTACAGGGAACACTTCGGATGATTTTTGGATTTCCTCTTCCGGTGCAGGAAAAGATATAAAATAAAAATCTTTTTCCTTATGCAGAATTTTTACTTTTTCCGGAGCAACCTTTGTCAGTGCAAGAAAAGGTTCAGTGCCTCCGGGAGATGCAAAAAGATCTATTTTTGAAAACTGCAGTTTTTCTTTGGGATATGTGAATTCATCCGGAACAGTAATTTCATTTGCCTTGGATGCAAAGACCGGATGAAGTCCGTCTTTCTTTATTTCTCCGTAGAACATGATTCCCGACATGAAATTATCCGGCACAGCTGCGAATGTTCTGCCTTTTTTATCAGTGATGTAATATGCATCCCCTTCAATTTTTTTATGAAATTTCAGACGGTTTTTTTCTTTTCGGAACAGTGATGATTTGTAGCAGGGTCCCATCGGACAGCATCTTTCTGTAATGATAAATTCATTTTTATTCATTCCTTCACAGACGGAAAGATACGCAAATGCAGATGACTCCCTGTTCTTTGTGTCCATCAGATAGGCATTGTCAGCCGATCCCTGCACTTCCAGATGTTCTGCATGAAAATTATAGTCGCAGTACCGTCCTTTCTTATCCGCAGATTTGAGTATGACTGATTTCGCATCCTCATCTGAAAGAAATTTTCTTTTCAGAATTTTCTGAAGCTCCTTGACTGAAGGGGAGTGATCTTCTGCAGAGAGAAACGAAAAAGAAAGGATTAGAAGAAGAGAGATTTGTTTTCCGATCATAGCAGTACTCATTATATTTGAATTGATATGGCGGTAAAGCGGAAAAGACACAGAATAGAGCCACCCGCTCGCTCTGGCAGTTCGCCGAAAATAAAACTGCTTGCTGTTCGGCATTTTCAAAATTCCTTTACTGGACAATATCGAAAAAGAAAATACACCTCAGGAAATCAGAGAAATTCTGAAAGGGTTTTATTCAGTTATCAAGGATTCCGATCAGTATATTCAGCTTGTGTTCATTACCGATGAGAGTAAATTCAGCCGCATCAGTCTGAATGACGTCATATTAAATTACCTGTCCAGCCTGCTTACAGAAAAAGAAGTGAACAAGGTGAAGCTTTACACTCTGCTTGAATCCGGGAATGTGGAGGGGATGAGGCAGCTCTTTTGAAGGGATGCTGTTATATCATTGAACTTAAAGTAAATGAAATGACTCCTGAAGGAAAAGCAATCACTCAGATCAAAGAAAGAAAATACCACCAGAAATACATCGGTTATGGAAAGCTCTTGCATAAGTACCGGCAGTATTAAAGAGATTTATATCATTGGTGCAGAATTCAGCAAGGCAGAGAGATACATCACAGGCTTCGACTGGGAAAGGATCTTATGACTGACTGTATTTAGACCTCGAGGTTTTCATAAACCTCGAGGTTTTCAGATGAATCAGGGATTCATCTGGTAGGCATCTTTCTGGGAATGAACATAAGTCGTCCAGACTCTTTCATATCTTTCATTGTCTGTTTTCGGCTTGCGCACCATTGCAATTGCATTTTTCATTTGGGCTTCCGTAGAAGAAGGCTTGGTATGAAGCTGAACAGCATAACGGGAAAGATCGCGGATCATGACATCGAATATCTGATCAATCACATCCTTGTCCACTTTCAGCTGATCTGCTCTTTCCAGGATGAGCTGACCGTAAGGGACAAGTGTGAATATTTCCCCTAAAGAAAGCATAAAGTCCAGATCTCTTGACTGTTCTGCACTCGGAGGAGAGTCTTTCAGGAAATGCTTCAGTCCTTCCACCTGTTCGAGGAAGATGGAAATATTTTCAGACTTGTAAAGACTGTAAGCTTTTTTATAATCATGGAACTGGACTTTCTTCAGACCCTTGGTAGTCGGTCCCTGATTGAACATATAGGTGTCGTCTGCGAGATCGGTTCTTTCAGGAATCACAGGCATTTCCGCAGGGCTGAAAAGCATACTGTCCATGAACATATTGATGAGAGCCATATTCACATGCACTGTTCCTTCCAGTTTCGGAAGTCCGCGGATGTCTCTCGCTGCAGTTTCGAAATACATATCGTTTTCAAAACCCTTCGCAGCAATTGCATCCCAGAAACAGTTCAGAGCCTCTTCCCCCTGCATTGTGACCTTTGCCTTCACCATCGGATTGTACAGAAGATAACGTCTGTCTTTCTCGTTTGCACTTCTCATATAATCGGAGGCTCTCATTGTAAAGAGTCTCATCGCGACAAGCCTTGCATATCCGTCCATGAACAGCTGCTTGATATGAGGGAAGTCTGTCACATACTGACCGTACAGTCTTCTGTTGGCTGAAT
>DAORDI010000380.1:2034-4203 GCA_035345895.1 Leptospiraceae bacterium | reverse complement strand
TTTCAGTCTCCTTCACGACCATTTTTTGTCGTTACTAAAAATGGGGGTATGACCACTTCCCTTATATGTTAACACTTGTACTGCAGTATTAATATCTTTCATTGATGATTGCTCGAAAATACTTTTCTTCATCTCTATAAGCATTTAGTATTTCCCGTTGATTTGTGAATCACGAATTGCTATGGTCTCATCGAGTGTTTCGCTGAATATTCCTTTAGGCCAAAAACTAACTCTTCCTCTTTCATCCACTTCAATTTTTTTCAAATTACTCTCATTTTTCTCTTCATCAAAATCAACATAATAGATTATCAGATCTTCCCTTTTCAATTTTCCTTCTGCAACCAGACGACGAAGTCTCAGTACAAAATTCTGTGAATGGGTTTCAATCAGATAACGTTTATTTTTATCCTCCAATGATTCCGCAAAAATTTGAGCCAGATTTCCATGGGCTCCAGGATGCAAATGAAGCTCAGGCTGTTCTATGATGATTAATGTTTCTTCTGCTGTCGGCATAAATGCACGGACAACCAAAGGCAGAGCCTGACTCATCCCTTGTCCTACATCTTTTATATTAATGTGCAGATTTCCTCTAGTCAGCTCAATCTGGTAATATGGGGTTTTGTCTTCATTAATTTGCAGTCCCCAGCCTTCAAAATTTTCTGAATATTTTTGAGATACTTTTGAAAGCAGCTTTTTCTCTCTGCTAAGCCCATCCTTAATTAATATAGGATAGGCATTTTCTCCATATATTCCAATTTTTTCAGAATCATTCAGGGAACTGTAAACTCGTTCTGGAAGCTGCCTGAATGGACCAATATAATCGGTGTTTAACGAAATGGATTCAAAGGGATAATCTTTAGAATTAAATCCTTTGAAAACAGAAGTACCATCCAATTCCGTACTGGCTGCTCCTTTGTGATATTTCCATTCTGCAATTTCTGGAGGATGTCTTTCGAAAGTGATTATTTTTGTTTCCAAACTCTCACTGTCTGACGAAATTACAAAATCTAATTGACCGTATTTTCTCTCATGTATAAGGTCTTTGAACTCAGCCCCTAATTCCACTCCTCCATTAATGAGACGAAATGCTTCATTGAATGATCCGGAAAGAGAGCCTTCTATCAAAGTAAATAATTTCGCGATTGCACTTTTTCCAGAACTGTTCTTGCCTATCAAAACAGTCATTGGCCGCAATTCCATTTCCTGAAGTGTTCGGAAAAGTTTATAGTTTTTAAAAGATATTTTGTTTATCATAAGAGATATTCGAATTCCATCGGGATCCAAACCCCAAGTCTTCATTCGTATTCTGAAAGGCTGTTCCAAGGATGTCAAGGAAAGAACTCGAATACTTGACAAAATCTTCCTTCCCGCCATCCCCGTCGATCACCGCTTCTGAAAATCCGAAGTTTTTGGGTTGAGTACAGGGATTTACAAAAAAATCTGTGATTAAAACCGGGGTAATCCGGTGAAAACTGTATAAGGAACGATTATGGCAAACTTGAAGCACCCTAAAGACGCACTGTTCGGAGGGGAGAAACCATTTCCTATTATTCCAGCCTGTGAGCATTTCGCCGGCTCCGAAAAACTGATTACAAAAGCAATGGAACTTCAGAATAAAATGGGCGGTCTCTTTGACATTACTATGGACTGTGAAGACGGAGCGCAGACTGGTAAAGAAAAAGAACATGCTGAAATGATCGTCCGTATCCAGAACTCTGATTTGAACGTTCATAAAATGAGCGGCGTGAGAATCCACGACTATACAAATGCACATTGGAAAGATGACGTAGATGTAATTATCCCAGGCGCAGGCGAAAAAATCGCTTATATTACTATTCCTAAGCCTACAAAAGCATCTCAGGTGGAAGAGATGATCACTTATATCCAGAGTGCTTGTGCAAAAGCGGGAATCAAAAGAGAAATCCCTATTCACGTTCTGGTAGAAACTCACGGAGCTCTCGCTGAGGTGGAAAAAATCGCAAAACTCCCCTGGCTCCAGGTTCTCGACTTCGGTCTGATGGACTTCATCTCAGGACACCACGGTGCAATCCCTGCTTCCTGTATGAGAAGCCCTGGACAGTTTGAGCATGAAATCCTGAGAAGAGCAAAATCCACTATGGTGGCTGTAGCTCTCGCAAACGGGGTAATTCCTGCTCATAACGTGACTCT
>DAORDI010000380.1:0-1934 GCA_035345895.1 Leptospiraceae bacterium | reverse complement strand
AAAATCACCGGTCAGAAACTGTCCGATGAAGTAATGAAGAGATTCTTCAGCTAAGGGGAAAATATGACTCAAGTTCCAGAAATCGTCCCCGTAGGAACTCTTCCGCCGGTCGGAGTGGTTCCTAAGAAGATGCACGCTCAGGTGATCCGCCAGAACAGATTCGGCGAGCCTACAAATGCATTCCAAGTCGAGCAGATCGACATTCCTGAACTCGCACCGGATGAGGTGCTTGTAGGAGTGATGGCAGCAGGCGTGAACTACAACAACGTCTGGGCTGCTCTCGGGTATCCGGTCGATGTGATCGGTGCGAGAATGAAAAAGGGCGAAAAAGAAGATTTTCACATCGGCGGTTCAGATGCCTCCGGGATCGTCTACAAAGTCGGCTCCAATGTAAAAAATGTAAAGGTCGGTGACGAGGTAGTCATTCACTGCGGAATCTGGGATCAGAACGATCCTTGGGTCAAGGCAGGAAATGATCCTATGTTTGCTCCTTCTCAGCTCATCTGGGGTTATGAAACGAACTGGGGCTCTTTTGCGCAGTTCTGCAAGGTTCAGGACCATCAGTGCCTTCCTAAGCCGAAACACCTCACCTGGGAAGAATCTGCTGCCTATATGCTTGTGGGAGCTACTGCTTACCGTATGCTCCACAACTGGGCTCCGAACACAGTCAAGAAGGACGATGTAGTTCTGATCTGGGGCGGTGCAGGCGGACTCGGTGCAATGGCAATACAGATCGTGAAAGCTGCCGGAGGAGTTCCCATCGCAATGGTGAGTTCCGACGACAAAATTGACTATTGTATGAAACTCGGTGCGAAAGGCGTGATCAACAGAAACAAGTTCAAGCACTGGGGAGCACTGACTTCCGAAATCAACAAGCCGGAAAAATTCGCTGAGTGGACCAAGAACGCCCGCGAATTCGGAAAAGCCATCTGGGACATCGCAGGAAAAGGAAACAATCCTAAGATCGTTTTCGAACATCCCGGTGAATCCACTCTTCCTACATCCATGTTCGTCTGCGAAACAGGTGGGATGGTGGTGATCTGTGCAGGAACTACTGGATTCAATGCAACAGTGGATCTGCGCTACCTCTGGATGAGACAGAAGCGTCTGCAGGGTTCTCATTTTGCAAACGATGAGAATTCAAAAGGCTTCAACGATCTCGTGATCGCCGGCAAAGTGGATCCTTGTCTTTCCAGAACATTCAAGTTCGAAGAAACCGCTCTCTCTCACCAGCTGATGAGAGAAAACAAACACCCTCATGGCAATATGTCCATCCTTGTAGGAGCTCCTACGACAGGACTCGGCAAAAGCTGAGAGTCAGTAAACAGAACCGCCTTTCGGAAACGGGAGGCGGGGTGTTTATAAGTTGCTTACCAGCTGTATTTTATCCACAAAAACTCCGATGAATTGAACTTCCAGTTCTGAAGTCTGATTCAGAATAATTGATTTATAATTATGATTCAATGGTTTTAGTTCAATCTGGTAATTACCGATCAGTTCTTCTTCTGATTGGATCTTCTTACTGTTATACAGTTTAACTGTATATTTTCCTCCGTTTTCCGGATCTGCAATATCGCGATGCTGAACTAAAACAATTTTTCCGTTTTTCGACCCTTCAAAATAATGATCAAAAATACAGAGATCTCCGTCAGAAATTCTGGGATACATTGAGTGTCCTTTCACTTGAATTACGAAAGAAGTCTGAGTATACTTCTTTTTCTTCACGGGAATCCACCCATCCGGATTGGATTCTTGAGATTCGCTGAATGCACCGGCTGCTGCTTTGACAGAGTAAAAAGGGAGAAACTCTGTAAATTTTAAATGTTCTTCAAAGTTTAACATGCTATCCTTCTTAGCAATCATTAAATGAAGTCCGTATCTAATACTCTGTGGATCTAAATAACCTATTACACTTCCTTGTTTAACTTCATCTT
>DAORDI010000379.1:0-4217 GCA_035345895.1 Leptospiraceae bacterium | reverse complement strand
CGCAAATGCAGTATTGTTTCAATGAGCAGATAAACAATATTGGGAAATGGAGGGCGAGTCACAAATGAATTTTGGACATCCGTTTCTCCTGCGATCCAGTTCAGCAAGGCAGCTATAAAAATCAATATGACCCACTCTGGCATTCGGATGATTTCTGACATGGCAATGATATATAAAGATAAAAAGTTCCGTTCGTACACATATCTACAAAACCATCGGATGCTGTTCTTTTCTGTACCAGTTCACATGCAATTATATTCTTTATGATGCATATCTTCTGTTTTTCGGCTTCCTCTTTGCATTTTCCTGTCAAAATCGAAGTCATCTGGCATCCTGGCATAAAAACATATTACAAAAGCAAACCGTCTCATAATATAATCTCCTTTAACAGTCTCATTGGTGAGAAAAGCTATTTATTCAGATACAGAAAAATATACCCGATACTCAGAAGAAAAGTGAAACCAGAAATCCATTTTGCCCATTTTGAAATATAAAACTCTTTGGGCTGAGCATTCTTTTTTCGAAGGTAACTGAAACCTAAATAACGATGATATTCATCATGACAGTTTTTACATAAAGCAGCTGTTTCACCTTTTCCAAAAATAGATTCAGGGAGAATATGATGATCATCGCAAAAATGCATAATCCCGCATTTTTCACAAACCCTTCTGTTTCCCATTTTATTCCTTTAATAACTTGAACCTGCAGTAAAAAAAGTCAGAATCATTTACAATATAGTCAGAATCAAAATGAAAGATATTCGGGTTTAATCCAAAAATGAAATTCATATCTTCTGTTTTTCGCGTCATACCTTTTACAATTTCTTTTATGATATCACTGTTTCCATTTTTCTGAAAAGTACAGTTGAATGCGATCCATTGACCTGCCGACCAGCCTGTCCTTACATTACAGCTTTCGGGTTTCAAACCTCTGGTTGCCTCAAGAAAAGCAGCTCTGGCAGCGTTGTTCTGCTCCGCATACAAGATCTCATTCAGGACTGACTCCAACTGCTGAATCACATTTTCTTCTTTTCTGATGTCTATTACCGATTCCATTCGAATTTAAGCCCTCCTGTCATAAAGTCCCGTCGCCAAATCCAATTCTGTCCGTCGACTGAAAACAGGTCAAGCGGTTATCAGCATATCAAGAATGAATCTCTGACGGGAAGGCTATGCTGAAGAAACAGCCTCCCCAAAAAAACTGTTCATTCAGTAAAATGCATCAAGGAGCTTTAAAAGGAACTGTCTAAAAGCTGAAATTCCCTCTGAAGAACAGGCAGACCGCATTGAATTAATTATCAACAGTGATCCGTGCCTGTCCGTGTTCATCGGTGGTGCAATTCAGTCTTTACACAATCCCTAAATATTATTCTATTTCAAAGCCCACTTGGAATCTTTTCTGAGTTCTGCTCTGAAATCAGGATGTGCAATGGAGATCAGTGCCTCTGCTCTCTGTCTGAGATTCTTTCCAAACAGGTTTGCAATTCCGTATTCAGTCACGATATAATGAACATCCCCGCGGCTTGTAACAACTCCGGAACCCTTGTTCAGGAAAAGAGAGATCCGGGAAACCTTTCCGCCCTTTGCAGTGGAAGGAAGTGCAATGATAGGTCTTCCTTCTTTCGCTCTTGCTGCTCCTCGGATAAAGTCCACCTGTCCTCCAATCCCGCTGTAGATCATTTCCCCCATACTGTCCGCGCAGACCTGACCAGTCAGATCCACTTCAATCGCTGAGTTGATTGCAGTCATTCTGTGGTTTCTTGCAATGCGGAAAGGATCATTTGTGTAATGGCTTGGATGGAATTCAAATAAGGGGTTATTATCAATATAATTATAAAGATCCTGAGATCCCATAACGAATCCCGAAATAATCTTTCCTCTGTGAAACTCTTTTTTCTCATTTGTAATCACGCCCTCTTCAAGAAGAGGGAGGATTCCGTCACTGAACATTTCAGTGTGAATTCCCAGATCCTTCTTGTCGAAAAGACATTTTAATGTTGCATTCGGGATACCGCCTATCCCCATCTGAATTGTAGCCTCATCCTGAATCAGAGAAGCAACATTTTTACCGATCTGAGTCTCTATTTCTCCCGGCTCCTCGGAAGGAAGTTCAGTAGGATACTCGTCAAACAGCACAAACTTGTCCACCTGGCTGACATGAATAAAACAGTCTCCCATTGCTCTAGGCATTTTTGAATTGACTTGTGCGATCACAAATTTAGCGACTTCTGCACAGGGTTTTGTAACTGAGGTTTCCACTCCGTAACTCATATAGCCGTACTTGTCAGGAGGAGATACATTGATCATTGCAATATCGATCGGCCATTCTCCGCTTCTTACAAGTGCAGCGATCTCGCCTAAGAATATAGGGATATAATCTCCCTTGGCTTCATTTACAGTTTTGCGGATACTCGGTCCAAGAAACCATGCATTGTGACGGATTCCGGGAATATCATGAAACTTATCAACTCCGAAAGTCAGAAGATGGTTCATCTCGACTCCTTCCAGTTCGTTTCCTCTCTTGACAAGCGCATCTGTCAGAGAAGTTGGAAGAGTTGCATTTCCGGAAACAAAAATACGGTTTCCATTTTTCACGTTTTTTACTGCCTCATCCGCAGTAACAGTATTTGCCTTAAAATGATCCTGCCATTTCATAAATTTCTCCAGTTATTCATTATTATTAAAACGCATTTCTTCAGAAATAAAGTCTGAAGAAGCTTCAATGATACCCAAAAGCCTTTCCTGTTTTTCAGCAAGGATCGGGTGCAGCCTGACAGAAGGATTCTAAAACTGCGGCTGCACAAAAGCTTTGTCCGGTTTATTTAAAATCTGCTGTCTTTTCAGGCTTCATTCAGCTGTACTATAACAAATCATCCGTAAATTTTGTCAGTTTTTTTACATTCTGACTGATATGATTTTCATCATAATCAGCGAAAAGACGGACCGTTCACAGGCAAATCCATCCTTCTGAAATTTTATTTTTTGGGGGTTTCCGAATATTCTGCTTTTAGAGTCGCTGCAGTGAAATTAATCATATTTCGCACACTTTTATCATTATAATCATAGTCACCGACTGTTTCCTGAAATTTTCGGAAATACTTTTCTGCATTCTGCCTGTTCTTTTCCGCATGGCTGCAGAAGCCCAGAACATAAAGCACTTCCGCATGAATTTTCGCCGATTCATATGCAGATTTTTCGACAGAAGCCTGTTCCAGATACTTCAAAGAGGATTTGCAGTCATTTTTGGAGAAGAAATAAAAACCGGCCTGATAAAGTACATCTGAAGACTTAGGATCAATGGAAAGAGCTTTTTCGTAATATTTCACAGTGTTGGCATCGTCTTTCATTGAGGTATAGATGCTTGCTGTCACAACATAAAAATCAGTCTGATCCGGGTACTTTTCAATCAGACTCAATGCTCTTGCCAATGAGGCTTTCATATCTCTTGTTCCGATCAGCTTGACCAGATTTTCAGCATCTTCCTGCATTTCAGCCTGTCTGTTTTTGCAGTATGCAATAGAAACAAGAAGAATAATAAGCGTTATTATTGTCTGGAGTTTTTTCATATATTATCTGATCTTATAAATCTGCACAAAGTCGACAGAATTTGCGTGTCCGCCTGGAGATCCGGACAGAATGACTATCGTATCTCCGGGTCTGAGAAGTCCCATTTCCTTGGACTTTTCATTCATATAATTGACCATATCCTGAAACTTTTCCATAATAGGAATCACAAACGGATAAACTCCTCGGTGCAGATTCATCTTTCTGGAAGTCATCAGGAAAGGGGTAAATGAATAAATGGGCATATCCGGCCTGAACTGAGATGCTATTCTTGCAGAAAGCCCGCTTCTGGTAAAATTGACAATTGCCTTCGCTCCAATATGTCTTGCAATTTGTTCCGCAGCAGTCCCTAAAGCACTTCTTTCATTCAGTTCAAAATTCACTTCTGTTCTTCTGTGCTTTTCCAGTTTTGGACTCAGAAGCTCCGCTTCATGAATGATCTTGGTCATGATTGCGACAGACTCAATAGGATACATTCCGCTCGCAGATTCTGCCGAAAGCATGACAGCATCCGTTCCGTCCAGAACTGCATTTGCCACATCGCTCGCCTCAGCCCTGGTCGGTCTAGGATTGTCAATCATGGACTCAAGCATCTGAGTTGCGGTGATGACCGGCTTGCCTTTCTGATTCATTCTGGATATAATGTCCTTCTGC
>DAORDI010000378.1:0-4277 GCA_035345895.1 Leptospiraceae bacterium | reverse complement strand
CGGTGAATTCAGAGACTGAAATGAAGAGTAAATTTTTACCTTCGGTTCTGTTCCTGAGGGCCGGATAGTGAGTTTTGCATTTCCTGAAAGAATAACCTGAATTACATTGGAAGGAGGCATTCCTGAAAATACAGATTTGGAAGCAGATCCCTTGGCTGTTTTCATCTGATAGTCCAGAACCCCGATGACTTCTCTTGTGCCTATTTTTCTGCCGATCAGATTTTCATTTCTCAGTCTGTCTATGCTTTCCTTGATTTTTGTCTTTCCTGCCTCGCCCTTCAGACTGATCGATTTTAATGATTCCAGATAGAGTCCGTACTTCACATAGATTTCATTCAGATAACTCAGAATATCTTTTTTCTCTGCAATGACTTCCAGAAGAAGAAGGGCTGAGGAAAGAGAATCCTTGTCGCGGACAATGTCTACAGGAAGGTATCCGTAGGATTCTTCACCTCCGAAAAGGAACTTATTCTTTGGATTCTTTTCGATCTTGTTCATTTCATTTGCGATATATTTGAATCCTGTCAGAACATTTTTGATCTTGACCTTGTTTTTCTTCGCAATGTTTTCCTGAAGATCTGTAGTGACGATTGTTTTGAATATATGCCAGACCTTGTCTGTCTTAGGAGCGGCCGATATTTTTTCGCAGAGATAAGCGCAGAGGATGCTTCCTGTCTGATTTCCGTTCAGAAGAACATAGTTCCCTTCCGAATTTCTCACTCCTATTCCCAGTCTGTCTGCATCCGGATCTGTAGCGATGAAAATATCTGCATTTTTCTTTCTGGAGAATGCCTCGGACAGCACCAGTGCTTCTTTTTCTTCCGGATTTGGAAACTGCACTGTAGGGAATTCTCCGTCCGGTTTGGCCTGCTCCGGAACAAGGAATACATTTTTGTATCCTGCCTGATTCAGAAGGGATTTCATATAGTCCCCGCCTGTTCCGTGCAGAGGTGAATATACCACCTTGAGCTTGGATCTCAGCTTCTGATCCATTTTAGAGTTATAGATTCCTGAACTCAGTACTTTCTTTTTATAAGTATCAAATACCTTTGCATCCACAGCGGAAACATACTTTGCATATTCCTTGGACTTTTTGCTGATTCCAGTCACCTGGGCCCAGTCCTTTATTTTTTCGATGGAAGAGATGATTTTTGCATCGTCCGGAGGTACAAGCTGTCCTCCGTCATTCAGATAAGCCTTGAATCCGTTGTATTCAGGAGGGTTGTGGGAAGCTGTAATCACCACGCCTCCCTGTGCCTTGTAATGACGGACTGCATAGGAAAGCATTGGGGTAGGGGTCGGCTTGCCGAAAAGTTTTACCTTTATTTTTTCCCTGGCAGCAGTGGCAGCAGTGATTTCTGCAAACTCTTTTGACATTCTTCTGGAATCATATGCAATGACTATTGTCGGGTTCTTGAATTTCAGATTCAGATATCTGCAGAGTCCAAGGGCCGCTCTGGCAACAGTATACACATTCATTCTGCCGATTCCGTTTCCTATGACTCCTCTCATTCCACCTGTTCCGAATTCCAGCGGAACAGTGAATCCTTCTGTTTCAGGCGAGGATTCTCCTTTTTCTATTTTCTCAAGAGCGGATTCCGCTTCTTTTCTGACTGATTCAGGAAACGGTTCCTTTGTCCATGGAAGTATATTGTCTTTATTCATACTGATGTCCTTTTTGTTTACTCGCTTTGCGCAGGCGGAGCGTCTGGCAGTCTGCCGAAAAATGATAATTGCTTTTTATTTCAGAGGGAGATAATTTCATTGCTAATCATTATTTTTTATCTTTTTTTACCGCAGGGGGGATGCTGTTTGTATGAGGCAGACCTTCCGAATTCAGATATACGAAGACTTTGCCGTCGATTGTCCGGATATCTGTGGAAAATGTCTTTCCTCGGCCGAAGCTGATGTTCACCTTGGGATATATGAATTTTTCAGCTGAAACAAATGCATGCTCAGGAGAATCATATTCCTGAGACACTGTCTCATAATCTTTTTTGACTGAGATCAGGCCTTCCGTATATCTCTTTTCCAGTTCTATCAGTTTCTTCAGAAGGTTTTTATCATCCGTGGAGATTTCCTTCTTAGCCGCAATTGTTTCATTCATTTTATGAAGACTCTGCTTGATTTTTTTCAGAGTGTCTTCACGGTTGATAATTTCCTGTTTCATCTTTTTCAGTTCATCCACAATTTCAGGAGGAAGACCTACTGTGATGTCCGTTTTGGTTTCCACCACTGCACCGATCTTGCTTGCCTCAACGGATTTTCCTGCAATTGCGTTTCCACCGATCAGCTCTCCTCTTTCTCCCTGAAGAAAAATGGAGTCTCCTGCTGTCAGATCCGAATGAAAGGAAGAGCTTTCAATATAGATGGAACCTTTTGCCTTCACTGTTCCCTGTTCAATAAATCTGGCATAAATGTTTCCGCCTGCTTCAATGAATCCGCCGTTTCTTCCCATGACTCCGCCGGAGAGATAGATGTCTTTTTCCGCATACAGGAAGACTCTGCCTACGCTTTTCTTTACATAAAGCGACCCTTGAGTTTTCAAAGTGAAATTGTCCGCGACACTTCCTTCCACCACGACGGTTCCGGGGAAATCCACGTTGCCAGTGGAATAGTCCACATTTTCCAGCTGACAGACCTCATCGACTCCTATCGTTCCGTCCTTGGTAAAAACAGGACGTCCTGAAATGGTGGCAAAGAGCTGAAGCTTATCGTCGGAGAGTCTGCAGTTCGGTCCGAGTTTCCATTCGCCGGAAATTCCTTTTTCATTCGGAATCTCTTCGCCAAGCACATTGATTCCTGTTTCTCCTGTATTCGGTTCCACCTTTTCTGCAATCAGATCGCCCGCATTCACGCTTTGAATCACATGAATATTTTTATAATCTACCTTTCCCTTTGATTCGGATGCCAGTTTAGGTTTTCCCGAGTAGTCAAAAAGAATTCTGATGAATCCATGTGTTCCGTTTGTAGGTCGTCTTCCTGAAGCCGCCAAGGTCTTGATCAGATACTTGGATTCATTGATGATGGAAATCACGGCATTTTCATCCACTCCGAATTTAATCCCGTTCTGCTTCAGGAAATCCTTAGCTTCTTCAATGCTCACCTGCTTCCCTCCGAAACGGGGAGGGTGCATTGTCAGAAAGGCGTGCATTTTGTCTTCACTGATTTCCAAGGAAAGAACTGCATCAACAGCTGCTGAACCTGTCCATTCTGCAATCTTATGTTCTTTCCCGTCGCTTTCCTTGATGATTTTTTCTATCAGTGAATTGTCGTATTTTTCAATGCCATAGAGTTTCATCCTGGCAATGACATCTTCCTTGCGTACAGCCTTTCCGTTTTTTCCGCCCTTATTGACTGTGAGCAGTGCAAATCCGCCTTCACTTACAATTCTGAAGTTGCCGTCTTCATTGTTTTCAATTTCATTGAGAAGTGATTCTGCGTAGGAAAAGGAACTCATCAGCGGGTCTCCACCATTACACAGGAATGCGCCAGCACCGATTTATTTTCCTTATTCAAAAGTTCAAGGATATCATCGCTTTCTGCTCCAGGCTGAAGCCAGAAATGATCGTACCCATCCTTAATCAGTTCTTTGACTGTCTCCAGTCCAATCTTGGGAGGGATTACAAAATCCAGGATGTCCGGTCTTTCGGGAATGTCCTGCACTCTTTTATAGGCAGGGTCTCCTTCAATTGTTGTCGCTTTGGGATTGACACCGAATACACGGATGCCTTTGTTTTTCAAATCTCGATAAATGATATTTCCGTACTTGGTTCTGTCATTTGTAGCTCCAATGACTGCTACTGTTACATCTTTTTTCTTCAGCAGTTCCAGAATCTGATTTCCCATAACGATTGCTCCCAAGTATGATTATGATTCCTTTGTTTAAAATACAAGCTTGAAATTAAAGACGATTCCAAAAAAAAGCAGTATCGGAACACCGGTTACGGAATGCTTTGTTCAGAAGCGGGATTGCATTATGAAAGAATGCTGTTATTCTTCTGAGGGTGCAACAGATTCGTTTTCTCTGATTGCCTCTTTCTTTGCAGCAAACAGAGCCCAGTCACAATGCTTTCAATATCAGATCCTGATTTTATCTTTATTTCCGATCTCAGGACAAACGAAGAATATTCATTAGAGTTGTGAAAAATTAGTTTCAACAACTCTAATTTCAATTTTCCTAAAAAACTTGCAGCTCGCTAAAGCGAGCGAGTTAATCCTGCCGGAGGTTTCGCTAGCGTGGAAGCTGCTAAGGGACTATCGTCCCTTCGCCAAAC
>DAORDI010000377.1:0-4283 GCA_035345895.1 Leptospiraceae bacterium | reverse complement strand
GGCTGAATTCATATGGCTTCTGCCAGCGGCTGAGTCTTTCTTTTTTCACGGTGCACTCAAGAAATCCGGGATTGAAGTGGAGAGTTTTGCATCAGGAAAGTATAAATCCTATGCAGAAACATTTACCAGAAGCGGTTTTTCCAAGGAAGCAAAGCAGAATCTGGAGTCTCTTCTGAAGTCACTGAATGATCAGATTCTGGAAACCATGCTTGCAAATACAGGAGACAGTGACTGGAAAGACAGATCTCCTCTTCTCAATGCAGGTCTTCTGAAGGAAATGAAATTTGCAGATCATATGACTCAGGATGATTTTCGCGACAACTGCGTTTACGAAGATATGTGTGCACCTGAAAATGAAGATGAGGAAAAAGAGGAAACTTATGAAATTCTTTCGTACAGTTCACTGAAATACAGGCACAGAAAAAACCGGTTCAGATTCATCCGCTATCCAAAGGAAAAAATAGCAGTGATTCCTCTGAAGGGAGATATTACAGATTCGGAAAGGGATGAAACGGAAAGAAAGGAAGGCAGTATTTCTTCAGGTCCTGTCCTGAGTCTCCTTCGGGAAGCGGGAGAGATGGATGATCTGAAATACATTGTTCTCGAAATTGATTCAGGCGGAGGTTCTGCATTCGCATCTTCCATGATTTATGAGCAGATTCTCAAGCTTAAAAAAACTAAAAAGATTTATGTTTATCAGGCCAACTATTCCGCATCCGGGGGGTATTTCATCGCATCTGCATCCGATCTGATTTTCTCCAATCCTATGTGCATTACCGGTTCGATAGGGGCCGTGATGGTCAGGCCCAATCTGAAAGGTCTTTATGAAAAGTTCGGAATCACTAAGGACAGGGCAGGGGCAGGAAAGGCAGGAGATATTTTTTCTGAATACGGAAAACTTTCAGAGGAATCAAGAAAAATTCTTTCTTCGGAAATTCACAGAATCAAGGACGAGTTTTATGATATAGTCTGCAAGTCTAGAAAAATTACAAGGAAGGAACTGATTCCCCTTGCGGAAGGAAGAGTGTTTACCGGACTTCAGTTTCTGCAGCATAAAATGGTGGATTACACCTCCGGACTCCTCTCTCTTCTGAATCATATTGAAGAGGAGAATTCGGTGAAGAATCCTGTCTGGCTTTATTTTCTTCCTGAGTACAGTCTTAAATCTGCAGCAGGGGAACTTGACGGTCTCAGAAAACGGCTTTTTTCCGGAAGACTGAAGAAAAGAAGATATGCTGATATTTTTTCATTAAAAGATCATTATTATAGAATTCTCGGAGGGAAACTTTGAAAAAACCGGTCGTCATCAGTCATATAGTAAATGTCATTCTCCGCTTCTGGTATGCATTCATCAGACTGAAGGATCTGAGAATTCCTCCTGAAACTGAGGCGCTTCTGCAGACCAAGGGAGGTTTCATTCTTGCCGGATGGCACAATCAGATTCTGTCTCTTGCTCTTCACTGCTCGAAATATCTGCAGAAAAAAAGAGGACTGAAAGTGACCCCTCTCGTCTCACTTTCCAAGGACGGGGAATATATCTATGAAACTTTTATGAGAATCGGGATGGAATCGGTCAGAGGTTCTTCCAGCAGAGGCGGTGCAAGCGGGTTCAGAGCCCTTCTGAAAGCACTGAAAGAGAGACGAGTGCCCATATTTACTCCTGACGGTCCCAGAGGTCCCCTGTACAAACTTCAGGAAGGTGTAGTTCAGATTGCTTCCATGACAGGTCTTCCTGTGGTTGCGTTTTATTCCACATTTGACAGATACTATGAAGCAAAAAGCTGGGACAGACACCGGTTTCCTAAATTTTTTGCCAGACAGAAAATTATATATTCTCAGCCGTTTTATGTTCCGAAAGGAATTGAGAATTTTGAAGAAGAACGTGCAAGGCTCGAAAAAATCATGCTGGATCAGATAAAACAGCTTGATGAAGAGGCCTGGGATTGAGACAGGACGGGCTTCCGATCGGAAATGAAGAAAATGAAAGGCTGCTGAAAAAATCAGCGCAGATGATTTCAGTGCGTTAGGGATTTTTGCTGTGAAGATATTCTGAAAGCGGTAGACAGTCCCTAGAAGACAGATCTCACCTGCCGTCTGAATCTTGACTGGACAGCATCAGGCCTGATTGGAAATCTGAATATTCAGGATACAGGAAAATGAACAAATTTCATGAAAAAGTATTCAACCGGATATTTAAGGAACTGGCAGAGGACTTTGAAAGCCAGTTCGCCAGACAGATTCTTCAGAGTGAAAAAATAAGAATTACTTTCATTGCCGTACTGCTTGTATTTATTTTTATTGCAGTGACTGTACTCAGCTTTTCCGCAGAAAGCTTTCTGAGAAAGTATCCGAATGTAAAATATGATCTTTTTACTGCATATCTCATTCTAAGTTTTTTCCTGGCTTATGAAATCGCTGCAAGGATCGGTGTAGGAAAAATCATACGGGAAGGAAGAAAACCGCTCGAACTGATAAGGTATGGAAATGCGTTCATCGAGACCAGTCTGCCTTCTGCTGCCATTCTCAATTTTATCCGTGCAGGAAGCGATCCTCTGGATGCACTTCTTTCTCCTGTCTCCATGTCCTATTTCTTTTTCATTATTCTTTCCACTATGCGGCTCAGCTTCGGACTCTGCATTTTTACGGCCCTTACTGCCGTCATTGAATATACTGCAATTATATTATATTTTTCTTCCATGCCTGGATGGAATGCAAAAGGAATGATTTCCGGAGAAGTGCCGAGTCTTCTTCTCAGGGTAATGTTCTTCCTTGTTTCCGGACTTCTGGCAGGCCTAGTTTCCATTCAGATCAGAAAGTCCTTCCTGAATTCGCTGAACGGAATCGCAGAAAGAAAGCAGCTGATGGATATTTTCGGCCAGCATGTCTCCCCTGCAGTTGTAGACAGGCTGCTGTCGCAGAAACTGGAGATGGAATCCGAGATGAGGCATGTCTGCATACTGTTTCTGGATATAAGAAATTTTACTAAATTTTCGGAGGAGAGGGGTCCTGCGGAGGTCGTGAACTATCTGAATGCCCTTTTTGGTTTTATGATAGAGATCATCAACAGGAATCACGGCATCATCAACAAATTTCTCGGAGACGGTTTCCTTGCGGTGTTCGGTGCACCTATCTCTGACGGAAAAGACTGTTTCAATGCAGTCCAGGCATCCCGGGAAATACTGGCTTCGGTTCATTCATATTGTGCGGAAGGAAAGATTGTGCAGACAAGGATCGGAATAGGAATTCATTCGGGAGAGGCCGTGACGGGAAATGTAGGCTCTGAGATCAGAAAGGAATACACAATTATAGGAGACACTGTCAATCTTGCATCGCGGATAGAACAGCTGAACAAGCAGTATGGAACTGAAATTCTGATTTCAGAATCTGTTCTGGAAAAGCTGACTGATGAAAGGGATTCATTCAAAAAAGTGGATACAGTTTCCGTAAAGGGCAGGGAAGAGGCTGTAACTGTCTATACTTTGATCTGAGTCATATGTCTTCGAGATAGTCTTCGAGAACTTCTTCTGCAGGACTGATCAGTCTTTCCATTCCCGCCGTATAAAACCTCGTAGTGTCCACTGAAGCATGTCTCAGCATTTCCTGAAGCTTTACAATGCTTCCTCCTGCCTCAAGATACAGATGAGCAGCTGTATGCCTTCCTGAATGAGCCGTGATCCTGGAATCGTCAATACCGATATTTCTTAATGCTTTTTTAAATATTCTGGATATGTAATCCTGGGAAAGTCTTTCCTCTGCATTTCGGTTGCTCACTGAAGTGAAAAGCGGCAGCTCCGGTTTCGTGAATTTTCTCAGGTTCAAATACATTCTGATCGGTTCAAATGCTCCGGGCTTCAGAATTACGAATTCCTTTTTCTCCTTTCTTCCTTTTCCCTGCACATACAGAAGAATATCCTTTCCTTTTTTTCTGATATCACCTATGTTCGCACGGGATACTTCCACTGTTCTGAGTCCTGTACGTATGATCAGGTTGACTGCGGCATAGTCTCTCAGAGTTTTTTTTCCTGCTTCCTTCTTCAACTGTGCTTTCTCTTCCGGACTCAGTGTCATGTTCATATCAATTCTTTCTGACTCTGTCTGTTCTGAGGTAAGTATTCCGTCAAGAAGCTGCTCGACCTGTTCCTTTGTAAGAGCATCCTTCTTGAAGCCTTTGTCAATCTTTGTTCTTTCGATCTGCAGGGCGGGATTTGAACCTCTGCCTGTCTTTTCTGCCCATTTGTAAAATGCCTTCAGTGCAGAAATATATGTGGCTGCTGTAGCTGAAC
>DAORDI010000376.1:2839-4304 GCA_035345895.1 Leptospiraceae bacterium | reverse complement strand
AAATCAGTATTGAGATCACCACTCATTTAATTTCAACATTCAATGGGACATTGCCCGATTTTATCATTTCCGATAATAATTAACTTTTCCATATTATCCTCTTTAAGCTGTTTGATCCTGGCCAGACGGGCAGGTTTACCAAATGATTTGAATAGTACTCGGACACTGGGCAGTCCCATCTTTTATATTTCTGATATGACTGCATCTCCGGAACTGAATATTCAATCAGAATACCTAACTGTATTCCTTTTCTTAGGTATTCCTCAACAAAAGCAGTTCTGTCTGGAACAATCCCTGCCAAATGGCTGTAAGTATTTCCCGCACTGTCCTTAAAGAAAAGAATATCCTTTCTGCTCTGCAGATTATCCATAATTCTGAGAGCATTGCGCCTTCTTTCTTGTATAATTTTATCATATTTTTTCAGCTGAGACAGACCTACTCTTGCCTCTGTGTCAGTCGGCATAACATCCCAGTCATCAGGAAAGTAAATCAGACTTTCATCATAGTATTTCACGAATCTGTTCAGAAAACCTTTTCTTTCCAAAAAATTTACAAATCCATATATATAGGAATTGAATGCAATATTTACAGCGACAAAATAAAGAAACCTTTTCAGCCCCTTGAATAACGGAGAAGGTTTAATATATATTTTTCTGAACTGCAGGAGTTTGTCATTTGTATCAGAGGAATCTGTAATTGCCATTCCTCCAAAAACAGAATTCATAATTTTACTTATATTCATACCAAAAACAGCCGCATCGCCGAACTTTGTGACCAGCTCTCCGTTCCATCTGCATCCGTATGAATGTGCACAGTCCTGTATTACATATATTTTATGATTATACTTCCTTTCTGCTTCCCGCACAATTTCATTTACAGCATTCACATCCATCGCAGTTCCGAACAGATGTGTCACAACGACAGCTCGGGTTTTCTCTGTAACTGCTCTCCTGATTTCGCTTAAACTCATATTGAATGAGCCTTCTTCACAGTCAGCAAAGACCGGAATATTTCCTGACAGCACAATGGAGTGCTGCACGACTACACAAGTATATGCAGGACATATAATCTCCGCATTCTGCAGATTCCATACTTTGAACAGTGCATATAATGCTGTTCTGCCATATGAGAACATTACTCCGTATCTGCATTCGAACTTTTCCGCAAATTCTTTCTCCAGTCTCTGAACAGACTTCCTACCGAACTGCAAAATGGATAACCATTCAGAAAAAGAATAGTACGGTTTTAACCTTGGTATCAGTTTCATATTACTCCTGTATAAACTTCAGGTATTCTGATTTTTGAGGCATTTCTCTTGACTGTCTGAGATAATACCCGCTCGATGCCATATGAATACTTCTGGATTTTCCCGGATGACCGATTCCTGCACAGTGTTGCGGCGGTTTTACTGTTTCGATTACCCTGATTTCCTTTTCGGAAAATACAAATTTCCTCTGTGCATATC
>DAORDI010000376.1:0-2829 GCA_035345895.1 Leptospiraceae bacterium | reverse complement strand
CGGCTCGTTGGCATCGAATATGGCCGGCTCATTCATATCCGTCCAGATGCCTTTTTCCCGTCATCAGCATACTGACAATGAATTTTTTAAACAGATTTCCAAGATAGACTGATTTAAATACAGTCAGGGAAAAAATCCTCAACACAATAAAATTTAATGGATTAGGCTGAGAATCATTGATTTTATAAAAATCACATTTAACTTCTCTGTTTTCAAAACTCTGTGATCTGTCCATTACCTGAGTGGAAAATCTGCTTCCATCTTTCAGCTTCCCAAAGAGTCCTCCGTCTTCTGCATCTGCTTTTCCGGTTTTTCTGCTGAAAACTTTTACAGTTCCTCCCTTGTGATAATTTATATAACAGATATACTCACTATTGGAATAAATGAATATCCCGGAATCAGAAAACTTCCATTCTCCAGTCTTTCTGCATGGCAGCATATATTCAGTTTTTAATATCAGTTCAGAGTTTCTCTCATATTCCACAGCAGCAAACGCATAACTGTTAAGAAGAGGAATATAGTTCCCAATATCGATGGAATCAGGCAGAACATGCTGAGAAAGATCCGCTCCATCAGGTGAAAGAGCTGATGCAGCTGAGGCAAATACTTCTGATTTATCAGACAGCGAAACTATTCCGCCCGGATAAAAGACTTCTGTATTTCTTGCCCCGTACAGGCCTCCGATTGTCCCATCTGTATGAACAAAAAACTGAAGAAACTCTGCACTCTTTTTCAGACTCTCCAGCAGTTCTGGATCAGGCTGAACAGAATATGCCATTGCAAGGTAATATGTACACAGAGTCTGATAGCCCGGATCAGGTCCTTCATATTCCTTGTACCATCCTTCTTCTGACTGATTCTGATAAATTATCTGCAGCAGTTCTCTGTCTCTGCCAAGTGAAGATCCCGACAGCCTGTTCCACAGTCTGACAGCAGCAACTCCTGTAGCAAGATGATTGGAGATAACTGCATGTTCCTCGCCATTCTTTGATATAAACTGAATCATTGGCCGGACAATCTCTAAATATCTCCTTTTTTTATCCGCCTGCAGTATATTCTCAAGATAATAAATTGCAGAAAGTATATCAAAAGCTACAAGAGCAGTTACACAGAAAGAGTTTTCATTCGGAAATGCTTCTGCTGCTGATCCGTTTTCTGAAGTCATTCTGGCGGCCGCTTCCACTGCTGATCCAATGAGATTCATTGTGTATTCATCGCGTTCCAGCAAACCCAATTTAATGCATACAGCAAGGGAATGCACACCGCCCTGCAGAGTCGCATTCGGAAAATCAGAAACCTTCCAGCCCCAGTACAGCCTGTCTCCAAAGCCATACAATGGAGACTGCGTATCTGTATTATACAGTCCGAGCAGTTTCGGAATATTTTTTTTCAGTATTTCTTTATATATATTCATTGATTTACAAAATCAACCTAAGCAAAATCCCTATTAAAAGAAAAACAAAGAATGCAAAATTTTCTACTGCCCCTCATTTCATAACCAATTTCTTTGAATCCTTCTCTGATATAAAAGCGGAATGCAGATTCTGAAGATGTTTTTACTATGCATCCAGGTTTCTCTGAAATATGCTCCAATTCCTGCAGACCTTTTTTAATTAACATCTTCCCAAGCCCTTTTCCTTGCTGATCAGGCACTGATGCAATAAAAAAAAGCTCAGGAAAATCCACTGGATTAATATTTCCATCAAAATGGGTTTTGGTATTCATATTATTCCATAATGACGGGACTATACCAGGCTGAGAAAAGCTATTTTTAATTAGAGCAAGGAGAAGAGCTATTTTTTGTTTTTTGATTTCAATAAGCAGTTTTTCTGGCTCTAATGTAAAAGTTACAAAAGAAACAGGAATTTCTCCTTTTTCCAGGAGCATAGTAATTGCATATTTAGATTTTAATACTTTTGAATAGTATACATTTTTAATATACTTTTTTCCTAATTTTGGAAGAAGATCATCAGGCAAAGCTGAACAATGAATTTCAGTCAATGCTTCAGAATCTTCCAAACATGCCATTCGAATAAAAAAATCATCCATATAATTTCTGAATCCTTTCATAAAATGGAAACCATCCATAATCCTCTGTAAAAACTCTGTCATGCCATGATATGGAAACGAATGAACTGCTGAAAGATTCAAGATTCTCCAAAATCTGAACAGACTTGTTCTCGAGTTCAGATTCCCTTCCTGAACCATAATCGTAGATATTCGAATCCATTATAATCTGTGGAGTTATAAAATAATCAAACGGACGTCTGTTCCTGTGATCATATGGCCTGTATTGCGAAGCAAAGCCTGAACGAAAGCCTATTCTGTCATTCCATCCTAAAGTAGAATCAAAAGCAAAAAGCTTTTCATGAATGTAAGGTGTGATGTTTTCCTCATAGTTCAGCCAGTGCTGTCTTGTCATTGTTATTTCAGTGCCTGAAGTTTCCGCCAGTATCTCTTTCTCTGTTTTCAGCTGAATCTCTGAAACTGCACTTCTGTAACTTCCATGCAGTCCAGCCTTAAAACCCATGGAAATCAGTCTGCGAAGCGCATTTCTGACAGTTCTGTCTCTGCGAATATCATAAGATGGGTCAATCAGCCAGGAACGGAAGTTTTTCTGCCCTGCGGCTGCATAAATATAAAAGACTGACTGAATATTGTACTTAGCATCAGCCTGTTCCCAAAAATCAAAAGGCCAGTAATCAGGAGAGGAAAGAAAAAAAGAAAAGGTTTTTCGGAAATTTTGGAAAAAAGAAGCAGGTCTGGAAACAGATCTCAGTGTTTTGAAAGAATTAAACGCAGTCTGCTTCAGACGAAGCTGAATGGTTT
>DAORDI010000375.1:0-4330 GCA_035345895.1 Leptospiraceae bacterium | reverse complement strand
TCTTTCGTCACAGGAATATCTTTTGGATTTCTTATCTTCATCGCAACTGATTTTTTCAGCACACGGATTTTGGTGCCGGCGAGCATTCGAGAGCGTAGCGAAGTATGCGAGGCCTGCTGGGGTTCGCCCTTCAGGCGAACGGGCGGAAGAAACACGTTCTTGGGTGGAAGAACCCATTCTCGTCCACCATTCCTGCAGAGCCGGTCAGAGTGCCGGAAGAAGGGAACGTCAACATATTTTTGAAGTCGTATGTATAGTATCCAGGAATTTGAATGCACTGTCTCCATCCTTGTAAGACTGTCCCGCCATCAGAGGAAATAATTCCCCCCGGCTCGCGTAGCTCGCCCCTGGCAGACTAACGCTTTCAGCTTTTTTGCCCGCCTGAAAGGCTCTGCAAAAAAGTTATCGGATTCAGATTTGCATCGGCAAGCGCAAGCTTTTTCAGTGCAGCTTCAGCCTCTTCAGGAGGAACATTGTCCAGATTCACTTTCCCGTCGGGGCCGGTGATTGCAACAAGAGCTTCCAGTGCATCCTTATTCGCTGGATCTTTTGGCTCCAGGCTGCAGAATTCGGAGCTGAGTAAATTGAAGGTAACTTCAATGCGTAAAATAATATCTTGTCTTATTTATATCTGAATATGAAGAAATTATAACTATAAAATATTCCTTTCCTTTTTCTAAAGGTCTGGCTGCGACAGAAACTTTAGATCTTTCATAGGAAAAGTCTTCCCCATAATAAAATATAAAGTTGCCAGTTATTGGAGAGTCTTTTTTGTAGGCTCCAATTTCATCAACAACCCACATTACTTCCGGCCTTTCTTTTTCTCCTTTATCAACACCAACAGCAAATCCATCAATAGATGATCCAGTGTATTCGAACTTGAAATATCTCTTTTGATTCTCTCCAATATATGTCTCAAAAGGCATCTCTCGCTGGCAAGATGCTTTGGAGAAGAATAAAAACAAAACGAAAAAAAATAAATTCCTTTTAAAATTCATTAGTAAAAACCTTTCTCAGTGAATCACTTATATACCAGACTTTCCCATTCGAATTCTGCAATATTCCTCGATTCTCTCGAAAACTCAACACCTATAAGATAATTTTTTATATGATTTGCGCGCAGATATTTTTCATAATACTTTCTCTGCTTGATCTGAGCAAGAGCAGATCCCGCTGAAGAAAGTTCAATGACCTTAAACTCAAATACAAAAACTTTCTCTCCGAAAAGAACAGTCAAATCTGTTCTGTATTTGCCGGATCTGCAAGGAAATTGGTCTTATCAACATAGAAGCAGTTTTCTTCAATCATTTTAGAAAACGTCTGAATTCCTATCGGAGTCTTTTCATAAAGCAAGAATGGCCTTGAATACCATTGTGTCAAGAAAATCAAAAAATGTCTGAATGCCTATCGAGATCTTTTCATACCCTGAATATCAATGGAAGTAAAATCAGAATACTCCCGATACTGTAAGATAAAACATCCTTCCGGGGAGAGGGTATCCTATAATATCATAAGCCCTAGTATCCAGTATGTTTCTCAGATCCAGATTCACACTCAGTTCTTTTTCCTCTGTCTTGTAAACTGACCAGTTGAAGTAGAGGCTGTAAATCCATCTGGAGGGCTGGTAGTTGACATATTCATTGCTTCTGTCCCGGAATGATGCTCCGATGAATGTGGGTTCAAATCCGATTTCCGCCCTGCTGAATTTATAGGCTGCAAGTCCGTACCATTCATGAAGAGGACGGAGAGGGAGATATTTTCCATTTAAATAGGATACATCAGATATATTGACTGCTTTCTGGTATGTGTATGTTGAACTGAATTTCCATTTCTCTTTCAGATTCAGCTTGATGCTCCACTCCATTCCGCGAATATCCGCTCTGTCCACGTTTTCCGGTCTCAGGCTGAACTGAGAGTTCGGAACAAAAAGAATCATATCTTCTATCTTTTTATAATAGAATGAATTAGTATTCCGGATGTTCCAGTCCTTCGTTTTATATTCCAGGACAGGGCCGGTATCGGCGTTTCTGCTTCTTTCCGGTTTCAGGGAGGCATTTCCCAGAATAGACCCTCTCTCACCGAAAAGCTCCAGGAAGGAGGGAATCCTTTTCTCCTGAGATATATTGGTTTTCCAGCTCACGGAAGCACTGTCGGTTTTATACAATGATCCAAGAATTGAAAATCTGTATATATTATAGTCTGTTATCTTTCTGTGTTTTGGAAGATTGGTGACATCAAGAGGAACAGGGATTGTATTGTCGTTGAACCTGTCTGTATAGATTTCCTTCTGCACAGAGGGTGCAAGAATCAGTCTTCCCTTCAGAAGGGAGATTTCGTCCTGCATCTGAAGCACTGTGTGATTTCTGAATTTTCTTGTTCCCTTGTCAATCAGCTGATCAATTGCATTTCTCTTGTCTCTGCGGAATGTTTCTTTTTCATTGGCAAGAAGAAACCGGAATGTCTGAGATGCTTCCTTCCAGTAGACTGTCGGAAGAAGATGCACTCCGTACTGCTGAATGTCTGCTTTTGAGTCAGGGGTTCCGGAAGAGAATTCAGAAAGAGGATCAAAGAGATGATCCCTCACTCCTGTATAAAATACCCTGCTTCCCAGTTCCATTCTTCCCGCGAGAAGTTCCTTTGTGACAGTATTTAATGATGTTGTATTTCTAATGTATTCTCTGTCAGTCTTTTTGGTCTGATTGTTTCCCGGGCCTGGAATTCCGTTTCTTCTCCAGTTGAAATCATTCAGAACAGACACGTCTGTTTTTCCGGCTCCAAAGGCAAGAGTTCCTGTCAGACTGTATCTGTCGAACTGGGCATTTCTTCTTTTTGTATCAAAATCATCAAATGTATTCAGAACCGGTGTTCCATTGTCCGAGCGGAATATAAAGTTCTGATCCGATTTTTCCTTCTGACCGAATATACTGTATTTCACATCCTTGTATTCACCGCTTTTGGAACCTGTAATCTTGAATGTATTGAAGCTTCCTCCTGAAACACTGAAACGTGTTTTTCTGCTGACGTCGGTCTTCTTCGTGATCAGGTTGACGCTTCCTCCGATGGACGATGAGGACATTCCTGAAGCGGAGCCGCTTTTGTGGATTTCGATTCTGTCCAGATTGTCAAAGTTCAGATCGGAGAGATTGATCTCTCCCCCCTGTGCATTGCTCAAAGGCACCCCGTCAATATAAATCTGCACCTGATTTGGATTCGACCCTCGAATGGAAAGAGTGGAATAAGAACCTAGTCCGCCGAACCTTCTGACCCGGACCCCTGCTTCTCTTTCCAGCACATCAGGAAGACTGACATATCTGTCCTTGAAGGATTCACTTTTGATCACATCTACAAATCCCCCTGGATCAGTCTTCGTTCCTTTCGCGCTTCCAGCTGCCGATTCTTTGTTTCCGATAACTTCAATCTTATCTGTTTTCTTTTCTTCCGGAAACGCAGAGAATGAAATCAATGCAGACAGAAATCCAATCCGGAAAATGACTCTCACACGAACAAAGTTTCAGACGGGCTTTTGGAGTAATTTCCTTTTTGTTTCATTTTGTAATCTAATTTTAACAATTCTGCAAAAATCCGATCTCTAAAAAAGTTGTCTCCATTCTGTAAAAATAAGTTTCTGAATCCGTATGCTTCGCGGATTAAAACGTCTCAACAGATATGAAAAAAGACTGATCGAAATTGCAAAAAAGGGCGGCAGTCTTGTCCGGATCAGTCAGTTTGGATTCTCATCAAAAACAGAACAGGGTTTTCGATTTCCGATTTATTCCCTTGAGATCGGCAAAGAAAAAGCAGTACGAAAGAATCCTGCAGGACTGATTGCAGGTGTGCATGGACTCGAAACAATCGGAATCAGAGTGCTTCTGGATTTTCTGGAATTTGTTCTCGAGGATGGAGCCAGTCCTATTCTGAAGGATCTGAAAAAAGGAGAATTCGGAATTGTATGTATACCTATATTAAATCCGGGAGGGGTGGCAATGAAAAGAAGATCCAATCCTCGTGGAGTGGATCTGATGAGGAATTCGGGTCTCAAGGCAGAAGAAGCACCTTTCTTTTTCGGAGGACAGAGTTTCTCCAGTAAGCTTCCTTATTATCAGGGAAAAACACTGGAAGCTGAATCCAGGGTTCTCTACAGATTTGCGAAGGAATATTTTTTCCAGCCGGATAAATCCATTATTCCTGTTCTGGACATCCATTCCGGTTTCGGAATGACAGATCATATCTGGTGGCCTTATGCAAAGTCTCAGGAAAAATGTCCCGACGATGCACTGTATATGAAACTGGCACAGTACCTGAAGGAAGAGAAAAATCACCAGTCTTATAA
>DAORDI010000374.1:0-4441 GCA_035345895.1 Leptospiraceae bacterium | reverse complement strand
ATATTTATTGATAAAAACAATAATAATCAGCTGGACAAGGAAGAAAAGCAGGGGAATTTCATTTTGGGATCAATCCTGACGACTGTGGATCCGAATACTAAGGATGCCAAGGAAAAACCTTACGGGAAAGTGATCGTTTTCTCCGGAACATCCTGGCTGACAGACAGATATTTCCTGTACAATCTGAATCCTATTTTTGCAGTCAATTCCGCAAACTGGCTGAACCAGAATCCTCTGATCGATACAATTCTTCCTAAAAAGGAAGAAAATCCTTCCATTACTCTGACATCCAATCAGAAAATCATCATCTGGGCGGTAGGACTTTTCGGATATCCTCTTCTGACAATGGCCGCACTGACCTGGTATGTCATCAGCAGAAGGAGAAAGAGATCTGATGAAACTGTATAAGATCCTTATCCCTGTTCTGATTCTTGCAGGACTGCTTCTGGCTGTCCTGTACGTGGATGAAAAGAAGGAAGAGCAGACTGATATTCAGCTCTGGAAAAAGGATATAGATGAAATACGTTATATCCCGCCGACAAAACCTTCCGACACTGAAAAGCTTTCGAAAAGGAAATTTTCTCTTCATAAAAAGGAAAGAGGAGTGAAAAAGAATCCTTTTTTCTATGTAAGCATTGAAGGGGCAGTGCAGAAGCATCAGTATGAGGCAGGTTATATGGTGAAAAATCTTTTCACTGATATGACTCTCCGCAGGACAAAGGTTTTTGAAAAAGTGGACGTGGAAACTCAGAAGAAGCTGGGAATCGATCCTTCTGCCTCTGCATCTGCAGAACTGTATTATGGGGGAAAGAAGGAAGAGAGTTTTCTGTTTGGAAAGGAAAACAGAGAGAAAAACGGAAGACTGATTCTTCACAATCTGACTCTTGCATCACTGGATAATTATATTGCAGAGAAATTTTATGATCCTGTATTCGGTCTTCGTGAAAAGACTCTGGTGAATACTGGAGAGGCTAAAATATCCAAGTTTACTTTTCAGTCAGATGATCTGAATGTGTCCTTTGATGTGAGAACAGTCGATGAAAAGAACGTAGTCAGAACATACTGGAGCAAGTTTACAACAAAGAAAATGCTCATCAATCCAAGCTCCGGTTCCAGACTGGAAGGAAAGATAGCTGCCCTTTCCTATGATCTTTTTCCTGATGAAGAGAACGGACAGGGTTTTGAAGTGATTGAAGCATTGACAAAGGGCAAAGATGCTGCGCCAGCCAAAGAAACGGCTGTGCTGGATTTCCTTTTTGAAAACGGGAAAAAGGTGCAGATCAAGTTTTTTATAAAAACAGATATTAACGGTGCAAATTATTATCCTGTGATCAGAAAAACAGATGATTTTACAGAGTCGCCTGCATATATGAAAGAGAATTCACTTCGTGAACTTGCGGATACTGTAAAACAGATCAAGGATGAACCTGAATGGAAACAAAACTGAAGAAAAAGGTCTACGAAAAGGGAGATACTCCTTTAGTATTTCCCAAGTTTGAAAATGAAGAGAAAATGACTGTCTCTCAGATCTGCTGTGCCTGCACAGGGTGCTGCAGATATGTCTCCACTGTGATTGACAAGCCTAGGAGCAAAGTCACAATAGATCAGTACAAATGGTTTCTGCTCCACAAGAATGTGCAGATCTATATTGACAATGAAGGAGACTGGAATCTTCTTTTCATTACGCCGTGTACCAAACTTCAGAGCGACGGAACCTGCGGAATCTATGAAACGCGTCCTGACATCTGCAAGGATTATTCACCTGATTCCTGTTCCCGCACAGGAAAAGACTATACCCATCTCTTCGCCACGCCTGACGCTCTTATCGATTATCTCGAAGAGGAGAAAGCAAAACGCAAGGCCAAAAAGGAACAGAAGGGAAAGAAACAGGCAGGCAGGTAACTTTACAGGAGGTGTTTCGGCACCGCCTTTATTTACTGAATATAGCCTACAGAGTTTCGTCCTTTTCCTTTGGCAATATAGACACCCTTGTCTGCAGCCCTGATCAGTTCATCAATGCTCTGAATTCCCGTTTTTTTTGCAGCAACTCCAATGCTTACGCTTCCTTTCCATTCTCCGTTCCCTGCCTTTATCCTGAGACTTTCGACTTCGCTTCTCAGCTGTTCTGCCAGATAAATAATTCCTTCCAGAGGAGTATTTGGACAGATAATTAAAAATTCATCACCGCCGAGCCTGCATACAATATCATCATTTCGAGTGGAATCCTGAAGCTGTCTGGACAGATCTTTCAGTACAGTGTCTCCTGCTTCATGTCCGTAACTGTCATTGATCTGCTTAAAATAATCTGCATCGATCATCATGCATGATAAGGCGTGACCGTAAGTTTCCGATTCTTTCCATAAAAGCTCGAACTGTTTCATTGCAAATCTTCTGTTGGGTAGACCGGTCAGTACATCTGTCATGGCAATGTCTTCCAGCTTCTGGTTGGCTTCCAGAAGTTCCTTTGTTCTTTCAGCCACTTTGTCTTCCAGTGTTCTGTTTAAATTGTACAGCTGAGCATTGCGTTCAGACACCTGCTGAAAAAGACCGTTCAAGGCATTCAGGAGAGGTTCTGTCGCTGCGCTTCTCATCTGTTCTTCAATCAGAAAAGCCTGTTCAGGAGTGCTTCCGGACTGGATCATTTTCAGCTGCTTCGCCATGCTCTGATCGGAACCCAGGATATGATATGCAAGCCAGTGCACAAGGAAGTTCAGCAGAAATCTGGCAGGCTCCAGATTGTCGGGACTGATATTTGCAAACAGCTGAGTGACTTCTGTGAGGAACCCGGTATGTTCCTTAAAATGATACTTTAAATGTCTCGGATCCATTTTTGCCTGTATCATCATTGCTTCTTCATCAGAGAAATGAAATTTAGAATAGTCAGCCAGGCTGTTGAAAAGTCTTTTCAAATCTTCTTCCAGAACATTGTTCTTGTCCAGAATGCTGTTTCCGAATTCATTGATTAAATCTACCAGTCTGTGGTGCTGTGTGTCTACCGACTCTATGTCGGTTACATAATAATTATTCCAATGAAATGATTCCATAAAATCCTTTTTAACCCGACCGACGTCTTTCAAACTGTCTGTTAGACTGACTGGCAGCAAATCCGGTTCAATTTAAGACTCCTGCCGCACAGATTATGAAAGTTTGTACGGCCATCGAATGCGCTGCTCTCTGATCACTTTCAATTTTTCAATGACCTGTTTTCAATCAATGCTTTATTGTGAGATTTTGTATCTTTCTGTATAACAGTATATTTTTTCAGGCAGACAGGATTGTCTTTCTGATACTGATGCTCAGAATTGAAATGCGTCTGACTCGTTTCAGAAAGAATCAAGTTTTTTACTTTCAGATGCATCAGTCAAAACTGACTTTCTCTGTATATTCATAACTTTCTTTTTTTCAGAAGAAGTACATTCAGCAAAAAAGAATTGCTGAAGATATCCTCCTGCATACAGTCAATTCTACCATGTTTAAAGAATCAGTTCTGCATTCCGCCGAAATATTTGAGTTCCTGCGCGGATTCATCATCCTCAATACTGTTCTGCTGCCGGTTTCCGTACTGACTGTTCTGTTCATTGGAATCATGGGAGGAGGATCTCCTGAAAAAATGAGTCCTTGGAAATCGATGGGAATTTCTGCGGGCTTCGTTTACGGGCTTCCTTCCGGAGTATTGGCATTCTGTCTGGGGACAGGCAAGGTTCTGGATTTCATTTTCGGAATCAATTCTTTGTCATCCGTTTCGGTCAGCTGGTTTACTGTCTGCATCGCTTCCGTTGTTCTGACCTTTCTTGCCGAAGTCTTTGTGGACAATTCCTTCCAGCTGAAGAAAGGTAATTATAAAATAATTATCTATGGAATACTGGCAGTAATGATTTTTATGATCTCTGCCTATTTTTCCGGAAGGATTCCTCTGCCTTGGATTTCCGGCTGGTTCAGGTAGCCCCGAAGGTTTTTCGGAAGCAGGGTTTTTACTCAATCTGCTTGATTTTTTAAAAATTTCTTTACATTGAAAAACAAAATAAAAATTCATTCTTATGTTTGAAGAAATACAGACTGAACTGCTGAGTCATCCGAATTTTCATCAGAACATCGGTGAGGCTTTGGTCCTATCATTATATTTTATGCCGTCCTTTCTGAACCGTTTCCGGCTGGATATACTGGCAGAAGAAGAAACTGTTTTTGCCGAGATCAGTCTGGAAAATTCGCATCAGGAGATTCTGGAACTGAAGCTCCCTGAGTTCAAATCGGAAATTCTGGATCTGGAAATACTGCATCTGAAAGATCATATTCCTCTTGGACTGGACGGAATCATTGTTTCCTGCCTCGCAAAAAGAGGCAATGAAATGAATTTTTTCAGTTACTGGTCGCCTGAAAATAAATCTGTTTATTATGCTCTTTCTCTGAAAGTGTTTAATCTGATTTCCCAGCATTCCAAATC
>DAORDI010000373.1:0-4452 GCA_035345895.1 Leptospiraceae bacterium | reverse complement strand
GCCGAAGTTCCTGAAGGAACTGGGAGATCTGCAGTGCGAGTTTGAAACGTGGCTGTATCTGCTGAAAAAGGCAGAGAAACTGAAGGGAGGAGAAATGAAGACACTGGAAAAAAAGAATCCAAAGATACGCAAGGCGATTTCTGAACTGAAGACAATTTCTCTCAGCCGAAAAAACCGTGAACTCTATGAAATGCGTCAGAAGGCGGAATACGACTACAATTCCAATATGTACGGTGCCTACGAGGACGGCCGCAAGGAAGGCAGAGAGGAAGGTATAGAATTGGCAAGAGATGCTCTGTATCTCAGCATTCAGCTGACCCTGGAATCCCGTTTCCATTCCAAGGGCTTAGCCCTTATGTCTTCAGTCAAAAAGCACAAGGATTTGGACTTCCTGAAAAAACTTCTGGAAGTTTCGCTCAAGTGTACTGATCTGAATGAAGTAAAGAAACTTCTGAAGAAATAGTGTATTTGGAAAGTGCCGGAATGCAGATTCGTCTGCTTCTAGAATTGCCTGTCTTGCTGACTTACCCAAAAACATCGGTTTAATTAGAAAGTATTTCTCAAAAAACTGACTTCAGAAAGATACTGCTCCAGTTCAGATTAGACTGGAATTTTGAGGTATCCACAATAAGCGAGCTTCATATGATAAAAGTGGATAGCGATGGAAAACGTAAAAGAGAATATGTACAGCTGTCAGC
Source organism: Leptospiraceae bacterium (assembly GCA_035345895.1). Lineage (GTDB taxonomy): Bacteria > Spirochaetota > Leptospiria > Leptospirales > Leptospiraceae > DAORDI01. Next base: position 3,754 of record DAORDI010000373.1, on the reverse strand, counting down.
GAGAATGGAAGATAGAGGCAGGACGAGAAGGAGAGTTTTATCCATGAGACAGAGAATAAAACTGATGTTACTAATGATTTCTTTTGGATCACTCCTGAACAGCCGCTGCACCTGTATGGACCAGATGAAAATTTATCATAATTATGACTCTGAAAAAAAACTGTATTTTTATTCTAAAGAAGATGGATTTGCTTATCGTGTCCATATATCTATATACGATGAAGAAACACAGATATCGATGTGGGATATTTCTTCCAAATTCGATATAAATGTTGTCAAAACTAAAGACTTAAAAATTTATTATGGTGAAATGTTCGGTGAACATATTTATCCAGAACGGCTCAGAGGCGAAGAAAAAGCAAAACCCCTTAAAAAGGGTAAAGAATACTTGGTTTCCCTCTTTTATGATGGCCATAAAGTAGGGCATTTGACCTTTATATATGATCCTCCTGACTGAGCGAGTGTCATTAGAAAGGGTTTTCAAAGGGAAATGTCATTTTCTCATTGAAGATGAAGAGAGGTTCAGAATCTTTCTCAGGATTGAAAGGGGCAGAGTGGCTTTGGATCTGCACGGTTTAGAAATAAAATATGATATTCATGATATTATAAAGAAGGGAGATACTGTTTATCAAGTCAATGACTGCAGTGTGAATAGGCCGAGTTTATTTCTTACAGGGAAAGATGAGTCAGATTTTGTTTCCATTTCATTTCTGATTCTGCTGAGAAACAGAAATGAAATTTTCAGATATATATAAAAGATATATATCAGAAATGCGGAAGGGAAAAAGTCTGTGATTGATACATCTCTGCTTCCAGACAACGAATATGCAGTAAAAGAATAGACTATGCATAAATCCTCCATTTCCCTCGGATTCTTTTAACTCGTCCAATTTCGCTGAAAAAAGGCAGCATCGAAAAATGCCCTCAGGAAAAGACATGCGACATAATAAAGAAATTTTTTCCGAAAAATTCTGATAAAATACTAATTTTTTATTTACTATTTTACGTTACTAATCATAATAGTAGTAAACTTAATATGAGTTTTTTTAGTAATACGAATCTAAGAGCAGGGTCTTAGGGGTTGCAAACCCCTAAATCTCCCCGATAGGGGAATCCCTTTTTTGCTTTTTAAAAAGCAAATGTGGATTCGATTCTAATCGAATTCACATTAAACAGGAGACGGGCATGTTAAATCAGCTTAAAATTCGCGACTTCGCACTCATCGAAAATCTGGATCTGGACTTCCGAAAGGGAATGACCTCGTTAACCGGAGAAAGCGGTTCCGGGAAAAGTCTGATCTTTGACGCCATCTGCACTGTTCTGGGTGCAAAATGCAATACACTGAACATTCGGTCTGGAGCAAAACGTTATCAGATCGAAGCGGAATTCAGTCTGAAGGATCTGCCGGCCGCAGCTGCATATCTGGAAGACAGGGGAATTGAAGCAGAGGACGGGAAACTTGTTCTCAGAAAGGAACTCAATCAGGAGGGGAAGTCGCGGATTCAGGTGAATGACGCACTTGTTCCTGCACAGTTTCTGAAAGAGCTCGGAAGTCTTCTTGCGGAAATTCACAGACAGAATGAGCAGATTTCCATTCTGGAAAGAACGAAACAGCTGGAAATTCTGGATACATTTGCCGCAAACCAGGATCTGAAAAAACAGTACCAGAAATCCTATACTGTGTACCGTACACTGAAAAACCGTCTGATTGAACTGGAAACTCAGAAAGAGGACAGGGAGAAGAAAAAGGAAATTTATGAATATCAGATTCAGGAAATTGCAAATGCCAAACTGAGAGAAGATGAGGAGGATAAGCTGATCGAAGAGGAAAAAATTCTAATTCGGTCCGAAAAAATCCTTCAGTATCTCTCTGGAATGGCGGAGGAACTGAACGGATCAGAGGAAAGCGCGCTCCGTCATTTTACTAAAATACTTCATCATTCAGAAAGATTAGGAAGTATAGATCCTGTATACCAGCCACTCACACAGGATGTTCAGGATATTTACTATAAGCTCCGTGATCTTCTGACTCTCATCAACGACAACGAAGAAGAAATTCAGTTTTCACTTGAGAGAATGGAGACTGTGCAGAACAGGCTCGATCAGATTTCCCGACTGAAGAAAAAATACGGAGGAAAATCTGTATCCGAGCTCATTCAGTATGCAAAGACGATTGAAAATGAACTGGAGATTTTTCAGTCAGGGATGGAGAATCTGGGCAATCTGAAAGAAGAATTGGAAAAGGAAAAAAAGAAACTCTGCGATGTTTCCATCAAACTTTCTCAGAGCAGAAGATCAGTGATCCCTATGATTGAGTCAGCAATTTCTCATGAGCTCGAAAGCCTTGGGATGAAGGATGCAAAACTTCAGGTCATTATGAGATGGGAGACTGCACCGGAGGGAGATGTGGAGGAGGGAGGAAAGAAATACTATCTGACTGATTCCGGCCTCGACCAGGTGGACTTTTATTTCAGTGCGAATATCGGTGAAAAGCCGAGACCTCTCCGCAAGATTGCTTCCGGCGGTGAGATTTCACGACTGATGCTCGCATTGAAAACTGCACTTAACTGCACTGAGAAAGGAAAACTCATTCTGTTTGATGAGATTGATTCAGGGATCTCCGGCGAGGTCGCATTCAAGGTGGCGCAGAAACTGAAAAAAATTTCCGAAACAGAACAGCTCCTTCTAATCACTCATCAGCAGTGTATTGCGGCAGCGAGCACTGAACAGATTCATGTGGAAAAAGTTTCCAAGGACCAGAGAACTCAGACAGTGGCCAAAAAGGTGAATGGAGAAAAAAGGATTAGGGAACTCGCAAAAATGATTTCAGGAGAAAATGTCACATCCAGTGCACTCGAACATGCGAAGGAACTTCTGAAAAAAGAAGCGGTCTGAGAATCAGGCAGGGTTTTGAGAACTTTCAGAACCCGCAGGCTCCCTTATTCAACTATGCCTTCTGTACCTTTCTCAGTCAGATCTTCCCTTTTCCAGATTTTCTCTAAGGGAAGTTTCTCGACTGAACCGAATTCTTCCAGTACAATAGGAGTCAATATTTCTCTTTCAATCCATCCCAGATCCAACTGGTATTCATAGAGGGAAAGAAAGATGCAGACTGCTCCCAGTTTTTTTCCGAATTGCAGAACCTCTTCCGTTTTTTTTTGAAAATCATTTCGGCAGACTTCATTTGAATTGAAACGGATCTGAACTGCAGAAAATCCCATCCTGCTTTCCTCTGAACGGATATGAGAATCACTGAGTGCAGGCTGTTCCAAGTGAATAGGATTTTTTTCTTCATCTTCTTTTTTGAGGATAATGATAAAGGCGGCAGTTCCTGACATAAGTCCATTCAGTAGAAGAACCTTTCCATATGCAATCTGAAAAGGGAATTATACAATTGCGTGTATCCGTTCATTTTACTTTCTGTTTCAGTACAAAAAATTCCCCGATGGAATTCAGAAGAAGTTCCTTTTCAATAGGTTTGCTCAAATGCCTGTCGCACCCTGCATTCAGTGAATTCTGGATATCTTCTTCAAATGCGTTTGCTGTGATTGTAAATATTCTTACTGGTTCCGATTTCTGCAGATATTCCAGTTTCCTGATTTCCTTGGCTGCGCTCAGGCCGTCTTTTATCGGCATCTGCACATCTATCAGTATCAGCTGGCAGGGTTCTGTCAGAAATTTCTGAATTGTTTCTTCGCCGTTTGCTGCAGTATGAATGTTCAGTTCATATTTTTTTAAATAAGACAGAACAATC
>DAORDI010000372.1:0-4469 GCA_035345895.1 Leptospiraceae bacterium | reverse complement strand
ATTTCCTCTCACGGGAATTCTGTCCATAGGACTGACCTCTCTTTATATTCTATCTGTTGTGAATATATCCAATTTTATGGACGGTCTGGATTTTTATCTGGGAATGGCTGTGATTATGGTGTTCATCAATCTGGCAAATTCCACCGGCTGCAGACTGGAAAGCACTTCCTTTTCGATGTTCATCCTGCTGTTTGCATCCATTTCAGGATTTGCCTTACTGAACCTTCCTCCTGCAAAAGTGTTCATGGGAGATTCCGGATCTCTCCTTCTCGGCTTTTTTATTTCACTGTCACCTTTTTTTCTGAATACAGATGAATGCAGTTCGTCCTTTCAGAATGAGATCACCCTCGGAATTTTTCTCCTTCCCAGCTTCTTTTTTGACGGACTCTTCACTATACTGAAGAGGATAAAAAATAAGGAAAATATATTTCAGGCTCACAGAAAACATCTGTATCAGAGAGTTCAAATACACAGACTGTTCGGGAAAAAAAGAACACTTGCTGCATTTCATTTCTGGAATTTTCTGTCAGGAATTCTGTTTCTTCTGTTCAGAAATTTCGACATTTCAGTCTCGTACTCAATATTGGCAGTCCTCATCCTGTCCGCAGGCATCTGGATCATATCCGACAGACTCCTCGAAAAAAAAGCGAAGCAGTCAGATACATAGCAGTCCCCAGTTTCTGCTGATTCTCTAAATCCTTCTCTCCGTTCCGCATAATGAAAAAATCATTTCAAAATATTTCAGCAGTGATGCACAGGATTTTATACTGAATAACTCACCTTACGCAAATACGATATGCTGTCTAGATGCAATATACTGGTTTTCAAAAGTCTTTGCGTATTTATCTTTCAGAACTCAGTAAAATCAAGCCTGCCGGGTGGGAAAAGCGCAATTATTTATGAAAATCAGTATAATTGTCAGAAAAGAGTTTTTCGGTCTTTAAATAAAAAAGGACGCACTGGCGTGCGTCCCTGACTTGATGCAGCTGCAGACCCTCAGTAGGATCTCACGCATCTCACATAAAGCTTAGTTTCTTTGGCAACTGACGTGACTGTTCCATAGTCCACGTTTTTAAAACTGACTGACTTTGCAGTACGGCCGTACAGATCAGTGAAATCGCTGTAAGAAGTCCAGTAACTGTCTTCAGGAGTGTTCGGGAAAACGGAGTTTACTGAATTTCTTCCAAGAGATGCAAGGAAAGTGAGCTCCGGTTCACCGGGAACTCTCCATCCGGTCAGTCCCCCAGTAGTATCCGCATCACAGAAAGAAAATGCCTGACTCACTGCCTTATTGGTCGGATCTTTTCTGAGTACCTGCGGAATTGAAGGGACATTGCAGTCATTGGAAGAGTAATTGCAGTAATTCAGAGCAAATGCTCCGTATGTCCCGCCTTCCACTGAAGGAATATTGACATTATAGTTTCCCAGAGGATTGTACACTGTACCTGCAGTTCCCTGACAGTCATTTGTCGCAGAACGAAATGTCTGTCCCTGGCTGCATCTTTTCCATTCCAGTCTTGTCTTTGGATCCTTCACTGTTCCGTATGATGTCAGTTCAATCCCCACAGTATTGATTGCACCCAGTATAATCTGAGCCTTGTCCTCTTCACGAAGCCCATAGGTGCTTTTTTTCGGCTTGTATTCACACTGAACAAGAGTGAGAACAGCAGCCGTAAAAAGAAATTTCATTAAAATGTTCATTTTTTTCTCCTAGAAAATATGCCCGAAGTTCAGGTAGAAATTTGTATTTGCGAGAGGTGCTCCGGCAATATTGTCATTGTGCTTGGTCTCACGTCCTCTAGCCCATTCCATATAGATGACGGTTGCCTGATTCCAGATAATCCTGAGTCCCATACCGTAAGAATACAGATATTTGTCTTTCATATCAATATTGCTGAATTTATCCCAGGGGCGTCCAATATCAAACAGCGGAGCGATATTGAATGTAAATCCGGGAATTTCATATGCTCTCCATCTCAGTTCAAAGTTGGCAAATCCCATCACAGGAGCCACAAATCTGTCCTGATAGTATCCTCTGAGAGTTGTTCTTCCTCCGAGACCGGAGAGACCGCCCTCAGTGCTCCACATATTCCTGTATTCAAAGAAAGGAGCTACACCGTTGGTCTGAACCAGAGATACTCTTGAAGCAAATACAAGCTTGTTTGCACCCGGAATAATTGTATAAAATGATCTGAATGAACCGTATGTTCTGTTAAAATTATAATTGGACCCCCATGCAGCATCTGATCTTTCATGCGTCACTTCAGCAAAAACACCTTTCCCCGGATCCGGCTCAAAGTCTCTTGTATCATATACAAGACCGATTCTAAGCATATTTACATAACCGCCGTTCAGTCCGACGATTTTTTTTGCTTCCGAATCTTCAGTTACTTTTGTTTTCCCCTGAATGGAAGGAAGCATGAACTTCTGAGCCATATCAGGACCTTCTCCGAAAAGAGGATCAACCTGCTTGTACAGCTGTCCGTCATATGTCTTTACAGTATTCTTCGAAAGTCTCGCGCCGAAAACGAATCTCACAAGGCCCTTGAAGAAGGATCTTTCACCGGAAAACTGCACCTGCGGAACTTCCAGAGTATACCTGTTGTACATTCTGTCAGTGATTTTGAAATTGCTTCCCGCAGTCCCCTGCGCCTGAATGAGAGAGTTCAGAAAGGGATCACTGTTGAAGCGAATTTCATTTGGACTTCTTGGGTCCCTGGCATAGTTTAAATTGTTCTGATTGTCCTGAAAGGACTGGTTGTCCATCATAGGCAGACTTCTCTGGTTGTGAAACCTGTTGGAAAGTCCATTCATGGAAGATTCACCTATTCCAAAGAAGAGGTTGTTCGGGTTTCTGTCGTAGATCAGACTTGTTCTGACGCGCCATTGAGAATCAAAAATAAATGGTGCATCCCAGTCCAGCCAATGGTAATGAGCGTTTTTATTGGTCATCGAAGGGTTGAAAAAGATCCTGTGACGGTAAGGAGTATATTCAAAAAAAGGATCATCCTTTGTCTTGTTGTTAAACAGAAGAACCCTTCCCCCTATCCCGGAACCGGAATTTGGATCACTGAAAGGACCTGCCAGACCGGTCACATACCAGCCTTCCTTTTTCTTCTTCACATCATCGGCACCAAGCCTTTTCTTTTCATCGATCTCGAAAGGCAATTTTTTCGAGGACGACGGGGAGGGGGAATCCTGCGCCAAAACCAATCCCTGTGTGAACACAAGGGCTGCTGCAATTTTATATAATCTTCTCATACGCCAATTGAATTGAAATGGATTTTCTGTCAAAGATACGGAATGGAGCTAACTCTCATCCTCATTTTTTTGAAGTCAAGTAAAATTTTTCAACTTGACTGAGAATGTTGATTTTGCAAGATACCAATCTTATGAAAGCTTTTATCGCACCCAATCACAACCCTCTTCTAGGCTGGATGGCCGACACACTGTTCCACCCTCTTCTGAAGGCAATGCACAATATCAATGAAGTCATCATTTCAGAATCCGACAAGGCTGCTCTGCGCACCCTGAAAGACCACAGACTTCTGTTCTTCACAAACCACCCTTCCACTGCAGAACCGCCTTTGGTCTACCATATGTCGAACATCATCGGAGCCAGATTCAAATATATGGCTTCCAGACAGGTATTTGACTGGGGAATGGGAATGGTTGGAAAAGCGATCTCAAATATCGGTGCTTTCTCTGTCATTGCAGGAATCAACGACAAGGAATCTCTGAAGACTGCCAGAGCCGCACTTGCGGAAAAATCAGGCAAATTGGTGCTTTTCCCGGAAGGGGAGCCGACAAGCGGTGAAAATGATAATTTAATGCCTTTTCAGGAAGGGATTGCTGCTCTCAGTTTCTGGGCAATGGACGATGCCAGAAAGATTGATCCAAATGCAGACATTACCATTCTTCCCGGTTTCATTAAATATGTGATTGATGCAAGAACTGAAGTCATTCTGGACGATCTCGACCATTCTCTGAAAAAAATTGAATCGAAATACAATATTTCTCCCGGCAACAAGAACATTCTCAGACGTTTCCTTACAATAGGCAAATATCTGCTTCTGGAAGCAGAGGAAATGTACAATATTAAGGATGCAGAAAGTAATGATTTTGATTATCGGATAGGAAGAGTCAGACATGCGATTCTCGACAGAATAGCAGATGACCTGAGACCGGTAAATTATGACTACAAGGCTGACGCAATTCACAAGCTCAGAAACATATTTGCGCTTGTGGAAATGCTTTCGATCGGATACCCTGACCCGAAACTGCCTAAACTCAACAGTCAGCAGCTCGAACATTACAAGAAAGAATCCATCAAGGCGTTCGACTTCATCGTAATGAAAAGAGACTATATTCTCTCCTACCCTTCTCCTGAACGTCTTTATGAGTGGATGGACAGGTATGAATCTTATGTATTCGGGACAAAACCGCGCGCACTGGGCGGAGTTCCTTCA
>DAORDI010000371.1:0-4472 GCA_035345895.1 Leptospiraceae bacterium | reverse complement strand
TTCCTGAATATGCAGTGCTGTTGGGGCTGTGCAAAAGCACTGTTTTTCTCACAGAGAAAAGATCAATAGAACCAGTATCTTCCGGGAACCGTTTTTTATGCTTTTACACATTCCTGCCCGTCAGAACAAAACTTTTCTCTGCCAATTTGCCGAAAACCTGATTTGAATATATTTTTTTTGGATAATCCCTTAAAGAGGCAATATCCTGAGTCTGAAAAAAAAGGATATTAGGAAATACTTTTACTGAAGAATTCCTGATCAGAGAAAAATTCAGTCTAAGCCTTAGGCTTTCCAAGTAAAAAAATTTTATTAGAGGTGAGACTTTATGGTCAAAGTATTTACAATCCTGTTCATTTCTCAGATATTTTTTCTCCAGTCAATTTCCGCACAGCAGGCGGTCAAAGTGATTGGCGGTGTTACTGCAAAAATTGAAAACAATTCCTTAGTCAGTTTCAACAAAAGCGGCATTTTGAAATCAGCCAAAGATCCGGAAACAATGGGCGGTGACTGGGAGTACAATTCCTGGAGGGTAACCAAGGGCGGCGGGAAGATAAATTTTTTCTTTAACGCAAAGGACCTTCCCAAAGGAAAACAGATTTTTATTCACCTGGTTTATGCAGGCTGGGGAGATGATACCAGAATCAATTTACGCTTAAACGGAGAAAAAATTACCACGAACAGGCCTGTTTCAGGTCATGCCTGGGCAGATGCAGATCATGGGATTTTCGAAATTACTGATCTTCTGAAACGGCTGAATGCAGAAGAATATACGGCAGAACTGGAGCTTGATCCGTCCTCCCCTATGGTGCTTTTTTTCAAGTCCTTTGCACTTCATTCATACTGAATCAGATGCTGAATAATAACGGATTTTCATAAATTGTATTATTATCCAGTGACATAACACAATGGCAGACCTGAGAGTCTGCTGAATTCAGGCTGGCTCTTCCGGCTCCGTAATTCTCCAAGAGCTTGACATTTTACCTGCACCGTAAAAAACTGCAGGGACAATTTATCACAATATAGAGGCAGCAATGGAGTTTGATCCTAAACTTGGAATACAGAATATTGAAAGTTTCTGGAAACTGGAAGCAGAATTCGGAGAAGAAAGACCGGCACATGATGTATATCTGGATGAGATAGTCAGTGACAGATACAGTCTGATTCGCGGAATGCAGGTGATTCGGGATGAACTGCAGCTCGCAGGTCTGGATAAAAAATCCGATATTGCTGCCTGCGGAGCAGATTTCAGCCTTCCTTCTGTCATCACTACATTGGCCCATACAAACTGCGGAGACAGGATTCATCAGGGAGAAGCCACTACAGCATACATACAGATGATTGCATCCCGATTTGCCACGATCTCTGAAATCGGCGAATACAAACTGGAAGCATTTGCCCCCACAGGAGGAGGCACTGATGACGGTGCAACATTTGCGCATGTGACCTGGGCACATCATATAGATGATGTATTGCGCGAACAGATTTATCTCGGCTCAGCCTCCTCTTATGTAATGTGCAATTTTGATCTGAAGACTCATGTCGGGCGTATGGAAAAAGACGGAATCGTCATAGGAAAGACAAGTGAGTCCAAATGGAGATATCCTAGAGCAGCCTGCGGCGCTGTTGTAGGATGTCTCGCCCACTACAATGAAGCCAATGCGGTCCACAGAAGAATCCGTTCCGATCTGACCGAAAAAGGATACACACATCTGAAAGAACATCCTGTAATGGCCGGAAATACAGATGTCACTTCTGCAGTCGCAGCGGCAATCGTTGCAGTACGGGGAATGCTGAATACTGCGGATGCGCTTGCAAATGAAATGGATGAAAGAGGAATGAGTCATCTCACTGCAACTCTCACAGTCAACCGTCCCGGTCAGCTTGATACAATTGTATACCTTGCGAGAGCCACAGTGTTCAACGGAGAAATCATCATTCAAGGACTCGGCACTGAGGCAGAAAAGTATTCAGGAGAAATCAGAGGCGCCGGAAAAGATGCAGAACTCATTCTGAGATACGACGGTCTCGATGCAGGGCAATATCCGATCATTAAGAAAAATTATACTGTCCGCAAATGGAAAAAACCGGCAAAACTGGAAATCCTTGAGGATTGAGACCGAATCAACCCACCTTATGCAAATACCGACATTAGACTGAACAGACAGCTTATTGATGATAATTTTCTACCACCCCACCATGGCTATCAGTGAAAAATCCACGCTCATCAGAGAATACTGATATCTGTTTTCCCTGTACAGAGGGCCGCCGTAAGAAACTCTGAGCAGAAGGTTTGAATGCAGAGGCACTTCAAGATACAGTTTGAATGCAGGAGCATTGGTCTTTCTGTGAGATACATTGGTTCTGCTGAGAACTGCAAAAGCGAGCAGTTCGGATGGACTTAAAATATCTCCGAATGCGGACTTGAAAAGCATATAATTTACGACATCGGAAGAACTGAACTTCAGCAGTCCTTTTGCTCCCATATATGCAGCGAGACCTTCAAGACTGCCAGGCTGATTCAGATTCAAATACAGATAATTCAGGACAGAATCGGAATTGTTCGGATCAATAACCCCCGAATTGAAATATTTGTAAGTCATTGCATTGAGAAGATTCTGGCGGTTTCCTCTGAAAGCAAGAAAGGCATATTCCTGAGGATCTTCAAAGCCTACTGTTCCAGTGACATTCATATTAGCATACCCTGCACCTATGCCCAGTCTCCATGATGCATAATCTTTTTTTCCAAAATAGACGGAAGGGATGAACGAAGATGTGCGGATATTCACATCGGTTCCCAGATCCATAACTTTTTTGGAACTCCCGGAAGAAGAACTGAGAGAACCTGAAAACGGATCAGAAACATACTGCTTGTCCAGATGAATTGAGCCGTTGTATAAAAACAGTGCAATGCCTGAATTCTCCGAAATCTGAAAATCTCTGGATTTCAGATCGAGAGAATAACTGATAATTCCATCCTTGCCTGTCATATCAGCAGATCTTCCGCCATTCTTCACGACAAAATCCGCACTCTGAAGATTGACCCCGGGACTGAAGGAGAAATACTTGAACTTCTGAAAATCTTTTTTCTCCTCAGCTTTTTCTGGAGCAGTCCTCTTCTGCTCTTCAGCAGAAATCGGAAGAATAAAAAAATAAATCGGTATGATAAGAATAAGTCTGAGGATAAGGAACAGAAATTCTATTTTTATTTTATTATAATGAATTTTCATCACATCACCCTGGAATGTATTCACTCTCTTTACAGAATCAATCGTCTAATCTGCACGAAACGCCGGATCAGTTTCATTATGAATTAATGATATTACACCGACCAAGCATTTTAGATCTGCCCTCGTCGCAGATACTCGAAAAACACTTGGCAGAAGCGAAGCAAATTATTGCTGCAACTGCTTTTTCATAATTTTACGGCATAGCTCAGGTTCATTTTTATCACAATCAACAACCTTGCCGGAAAAAAGAAGATCCGTGCATTCACCGACTGAAGAATATCTGAGGGTCTTGAGCGGATTCCCTTCGATCAGACGGAAATAATCCATTTTGCATTTTCCGGAACTGACTCCATTCTTAAATTCTGTTTCTGAGCGGTAGGAGACAGAACCTACATAATAATGAACACCTGGGCCATTCATACAGTCACCGGATGTACATAACCGCCTTCTTTTCCAGATACCTTCCACCTTCTTCTGTCCCGGCAGAACAACCCATCCTTTGCCCTTCGGGGCATCATCTCCATCAAAGGTGCCTCCGTATGCAGCACCGTTCGGATAAATGATTTTCCCTTCTCCTATCAGTCTATTGTACCCGTGCTTCCAGATTCCCCAATTCCCCTCGTACACAAGACCTTCCGGTTCCAGACGGTAAAACCCAGGCTCAGGGCATTTGTTTCCGCTGTACGTAAACTTTCCATATCCTTTCGGCTCTCCGTTTTCAACTCCGCCTTCATACTGATCACAGTATCTAGTGGACAGTTTTGCTGTCCCGGAACTGCAGTCCCCGCTTTCGCATTTCCAATAACCTCTGCATCTGACTGCCTGAAAAAGCATCACAAACAATAATAATCTGAGTACAAACATCCATTCCTCCTGAAGAACAAGATCTGTTGTCTTATTTGGCTTCCAATTGGTAAATTTGCCGTCCCTTGAAAAAGTATCGGCAGAGACGTATCAATTCCCAAAAAAACTGAAACGTCAACTAAAAATCTTGCAGCCACCCTTCTGAGCAAATTATCCTGATTCGACCGAATGTTTCAGAGAAACAAAGCCTGTCCCCTTCCCTCAGACGCTCAATCCGGCGCTTTTTAGCTTGACGGGGAGACTGCAAGGGAAAGTTCTATCCATAATCGGCTGAATTTTCGGTGATTCACCCTCACTGAGCACAAGCCTCATCAATATCACAGAGCGGTAATATGGTACTTGGAATTACAGAAGTAAAAAAGGGAATGGTTCTGAAGGTAG
>DAORDI010000370.1:0-4515 GCA_035345895.1 Leptospiraceae bacterium | reverse complement strand
AGTAGGAATGATGATTGCAATCGCACTGCTCATCCGGAGAGCAAAACCGTCCGGAAGGAAGGCGGAGAATATGGCTCTCGAACTGTGGCCTCTTTTCCCCCCGATTCGTCCCATCACCCATTCAGAGAGACAGACAGGGATTCCCAGGAACACAAATCCGACAAGGTAGGGAATCATAAATGCACCACCGCCGTTTTTGGCAGCCTGACCAGGAAAACGGAGAAAATTTCCAAGACCGATTGCACAGCTTGCAACCACCAGAATCACCCCCAGCCGGGATGACCATCTTTCTTTAGGATTGGGATTACTCATTCTATAAGCTTTAAACTATAAACCGACTGATTTGGGCAACTAAAAATCTTTATGATGAAAAATACCGAAACCTTTCGCTCCGGCTTTATCCTGCCTGAACTGCTGCTCAATCCATCCGCTGACTTTTCAGGGCCAGATTCACAAAACTTCCGACAGTCATAACGATAATGAGATTTATGAACAGGTGCACCCGGAATTCCTCACGGAACTTGATTTCCGCAGCCGCGCTTCAGTCCAATGAAAAATATAATATATCCGTTTTTCATTAAGACAATCATTCCGGATTTTCTCTTTTTCCTGTGGAAAGATCGATCCAGTGCTCTCTCCCGTCAAAAGGAATCAGCACAAAGAAGTCTCTGCCGCTCCTCTTCTCAAATCTGTAATGCCGGTTCTCTTCAAACCAGAGAAAATGAGATGCTGTTCGTTTCAGATATTCCTGAGAAATCTGAAACGACTTTCCGGTGAGATGATCCGTATCCAGTTTCTTTCCTTCCCGGTAAATATCGACAAGCACAGAATCAGAATGATACCAGACCTCAGTCATTATGAATGTCTTTCCATCCGCTGAGAGAATTCCGCCGGGATAACCGAATCTGAAGTCAAAATCTGAACTCCAGAGAGGCTTCTTTTTTCCTGAATCAAAGACGGAAAGCTTCCATTTCCTGTCTCTGGGATTTTTTTCATTTGAAACAGACTTCACATCTGCTCTGTATTTTTTCCCCTTGGAAAAAACACTGAATTCCGACCAGGACGGAGGTGAATCGGCATAAAGCAGAACAGGAATCAGAAGAATTGCAAGAAACCCTGCAGCAGAGAAAAGCAATGCTGAAATCTTTTTCATTGAGAGAAGTTTCCCGCATAAACGGACTTCTTCCGTCCTGTCCGAAGTCGGGAATTTTTCTGAGTATCAGGTTTCAGGAAGAGACGGCAGAAAATCATAAAAAAACTTATTATTTTCCGGAGACAAAAATTTTCCAGAACCTGGGTTTCACCGAAATGAGAGGATTGTATCCCCTCTCCAGTTCTCCGTCAATCAGAAGCAGAAGTTCCTTGTCCGACCTCATATGAATATCGTTTACAAAATGATTTCTGACATCTGGGTGATTGACATGATCTCCCTTGAATATCTTGGGAAAAAGTCCCAGTATCTGAAACTTGCTCTTCATTGAAGGAGCCACAAGATACAGCCTTCCGTCGTCCGTCCTGACATCCGGAGCCATGATCATTGCACCTCCGGTATACCTGGAATTGCAGATGGATATGAAATCAGATTCGAGAATTTCCTCCTTTCCGTCAATGACTGCATCCACTTTCATTTTTCTGTGTGAAAAAATCTTCCAGAGAGTCGCTGCAGTATAATTGAAGGAACCCAGGAAACGCATTTTCATAGCAAGTTCTGCAATCAAAGGCACCACGCCTACTCCGAATATATTGAACATAATCCTTGTACTTTCCTGCCCTGACCTGTTACTGAAGTTCAGAAGGGCCATATCGACATCCCGGCTCTCATTTTTTTCCAGCGCACTGATCAGGTTTTCTTTTGCAGAAATATAGTCCGTAATGTCAAAGTCCCTGAGAAAACTGTTCCCGGAACCGGCCGGAAGAATGCCTACTGGATTGGAAATTTTTTCGAATTTTTCCATCTCGGAAAGCGCCTGAAGACATTCTGAAACTGTTCCGTCTCCTCCAAGGAAAATCTGAACCGTGTCGGGGCTGAACGTTTCCTTTACAGATACTCCAATGTCTTCCTTGGATTTTGTTTCCCTTATCTTGATGTCGGCCCCGAATTTCTGAATCCAGGACTCTCTGAAATCCAGCGCCCTCTCCCTGCCCTTTCCCCTTCCGCTTCCCGGATTTACAATCAGTACGGCTTTTCTAGCATTCATTTCAATTCCTGTATCTTAATTCAGAATTTAGAGAGACTGTTCAAATCACAGTGTTCTGCTCCATTACTGAATTTTCAACAAGTCTATCCGATTGCTGCTGCAGGCAAGCAGTATTTTACAGATTCTGCCGTTCTTTATGACTTGCAGAAATAAAAACTGACAGTTTACTGGCAGTCAGGTTCGGCATATTCAGTCAGTATAAGATTTTATGAAATGCCAAAGTTTTCAGATGAAGGAAGGAAATGAAATTATTTAATAAAAATGCATACAGATATATTGTCCGCCTGCTGCTTCTGCTCAATTTGACAGGAGCAGGCATTGTTTTCGCTGAAGAACCGAATACGGGATTCAGAGAAAAAAAAATGTATTTTGAAGCACGATATGGAATTGTCTACGGACTTCCCGGCAGTCTGCACGGTTCCCTTCCTGACCGGCTCGAAGACAAAAACAGGCTGAAGATTCCTGCATTTGCGGCTGCAGATGATCTGTTTCTTTACAGTTTTGCAAAGTCGGATTCCAACAGGCCTTATCTGCATTCGGATGCAAAGAGTTTTCTTTTTGAATACGGACTCTCGGCAAACTGGGGAATCGGATTCACACTGCACAGCCAGCTCTACAAGGCGGACAATCTGAGCACATCGAATTATGCTCAGAATCTTCTCTATAGTGCTGCTCTGTACGGAAGCGACATTACAAATACACAGGTGCTTGCTGCCCTCAATAAAAGATACGTGGGCCTGAAGGAAAATGTAAATGTAATGAATGTAGGAACTCTGGATCTGAATCTTGCCTATCATTTTTCTCCGGGAAAAGTCTGGGATACTTACGTCCGGTTCGGTCTTGGACGGGGAACCGATTTTTTCAGCTCTTCTGCTGTGACCAGACTCACTGCGGGAGCAGGAACCCGTTATTTCATCAATGAGCATTTTTATCTGGCAGGAGAGCTTCAGCTTGCTCATAATGAAATTTACAAATCGAAGGGAAGTGTCCTTTCCAAATTTGCACCGAACGGAACCTTAAACGAGGCTTACATACAGCTGGGTGTCGGCATCACTCCTTTTGAACTCTGGAAAAGCAAAAAAGAAGCAGAACCGGCGCCTCCTGCAAAAGAAGAGAAAAAAGAAGAACCGCCTGTTCCGGAAAAAAAACCTGAGACAGAAACAGCCAAGGAACTGAAAAAATCAATTCAGGAAAACGGACTGAAACTGGACAGAAGAGAAGGAAAACTGGTGATTTCTCTTGTGAATGAGGGATTCAAATCAGGCTCTGAAAAAATGAATCCGAAAGGTGAAAAAGCAATGAGAAACCTTGCAAAAATTCTTCAGAAAATAGAAGGAGTCAAGTTTACAGTGGAAGGACATACGGACAATGTGCCTATGAACAAAGGTTCAAGATATCCGGACAATGACAGACTCTCTCTCGCAAGGGCCAACTCCGTGAAGGAGATATTCCTGAAAGAAAAGGTAAAATCGGAAAACATCAGCACTGTAGGTATGGGGGACTCTAAACCGATTGAATCGAATGAAACTTCTGAAGGAAGGCAGGCGAACAGAAGGATAGAGATTGTGGCAGATAAGGATCTTTCTGAAATTCCCGAACTGGAAGGACTTCTGGAAGAAGAATAGAATCAGAACGGAGATTCAATGTAAAAGCGGCTTTCTGAAAACGAAAGTCGGCTTTTACATCCCTATTTGCATAAAAACACAGTTCTGAATAGGACTTGACAAAAAAAATGAGAGAATCTTTCTGAAACTGTGTAAAGAGAATCACTGGGTTAGAAATTTTTTTATTTTTTTCTGAAAAATCAATCAGCCTGATCTGTCTTACACAGTAAATAGAGAGAAGGAAAGTTTTATGAAAAAAATCCTGACTAGTTTGACTGCATTGATCCTGTTAGTATCCTGCAGTGCAAAAAAAAATGAGACTTCTGCAGATGATGCACTGGTTTTCCTGGCCTTTCAGCCTTTGACATTCCAGATCAGCGCAAACATTACAAACGGTGCTGCAGTATCCAATTCAATGGTCTATTTTTCCAAGTCGACTGCGACTTCAGGAAAAAATGCAAAGGCAGATACATCTACGTCCACATCAACCTCAACAGCAGTTTCTGCAAGCTCTGAACCGGTTTTTGCCACTTCCGCACAGACGGACAGTTCCGGAAATATTACATTTACTCTGGCAGTAGGCGAGTACACTGCTATTATCACAGGGCTAGATAATAAGAGTCTGGCCTTCAAAATTAAAATTGAAACCAGTGAGGCCGGAAGCACAAACAAGGAAGGAAAGGCAACAATCACATACGCAGACGGTTCAGTAA
>DAORDI010000369.1:0-4526 GCA_035345895.1 Leptospiraceae bacterium | reverse complement strand
CTTCCGATTCAGGAAGTTATTTCAATTTCTGAGGAAGTATCAAGAGGGAACTTGTCAACAAGGGTAAAAGGAACTTACAACGGAGAGTTTAATTTACTGCAGGTCTCATTCAACACTACGATTGGAATTATGGAAAAAATGATTCTGGAACTGATTCACATTGAAAATGATCTTGCCGGCAGCACAGATGAACTCTGGTCAGTGACCGACAAACTGAGCTCCAGCGCAAGTCAGCAGGCCGCGAATGCAGAAGAATCAGCCGCAGCGATTGAAACAATTACATCTGCGGTGATTCATAATAATAAGAATACAAAATACGCTGAATCGATCGCAATCTCTGCATTCAATAAAGCAGCCACAGTGGAAAGAGCAATGAGCGATACTTTGACCGCAATGAAAACAATTGCGGCAAAGACAAAAATCATAGAGAAAATTACTGCGCAGACAAATCTGCTCGCTTTGAATGCATCCATTGAATCAGTAAGAGCAGGGGATCATGGACTTGGTTTCTCCGTAGTCGCAACTGAAGTAAAAAAACTTGCTGATGAGAGCATCATTGCTGCAAAAGAAATTCAGGAGTTGGCCAGAAACAGTGTTATGACGGCTGAAAACGCGGAAAGACTAGTCAAAGAAATTCTTCCGGACATAAAGGAAACAGCAGAACTTGTAAATGAAATTTCCACAGCATCGGAAGAACAAAAAAATGGAATCAGCCAGATAAATACTGCAATGATCCAAATCGCTCAAACTTCTCAGGAAAACTCAGAAGTTTCCGAAGAACTGTCTGCAACTGCCGACCTCCTGAAGAAAAATTCCGAAAAATTAAGGAAAAATATTTCCTTTTTTAAAATTCTGGAGAAATAAATCCTCATCGATAAGTATCGGTACAAAGCTTATTAAAAAAACAGCTTGCATCTGATCTTCTTTATTCCAAAATAAACTGTGCAGTCATTTTTCATTTATCTGAAGACTAGATTTTCTGCTGCAATTCTGTTCACTGGTCTTGTGTACTTCCTTCTCTCAAAATCAGGACTGATACTCGCCATTCCAGGAACAAACGCCTCGCCTATTTTTCCCGCTGCAGGTTTTGCACTCTCCGCTGTTCTGCTTCTCGGCAAACGATCCCTTTTCGGAATATTTCTAGGATCATTATTTGGAAACATTTTTACATTATCAGATGATCTGAGCTTTCAGCAGAATATTCTGGCTTCCATCCTGACTGGCATCGGGGCATCCCTTCAGGCATATTCAGGATATTTTTTCCTGAAAAAAATGGCAAAAGAAACTGAGCCTTTCTTTTATAAAAATGATGTTCTGATATTCTCCGTATTCTCTGTTTTCATTTCATCCGTCATCAGTGCATCCTTCGGACTGACAGGACTGTACCTGTCGGGACTGATTGGGAAAGATTCTGTGCCTGCGGTCTGGCTTACATGGTATCTTGGAGATGCGATGGGTGTGCTGATCGCTGCTCCTCTTTTTCTAGTGTGGAGGATTCCTGCACTTTCCAGATTCAGTGCTTTGAAATATGCAGAGATTTCCGCCGGCTCAGTGGTTGCATTCATTCTGGGAATTTTTCTTCTTCAGAGCACATATCCTTTGTATTTTATTTTCATTATTATTCTTCTCGCAGCATCTCTGAGGTATATGCAGTTCGGCGCTGTTCTGTTTTCAGGAATCATATCGGCAGTTCTGATCATTGCAGCACTCAGGAATTTTCCTGTTTTCAGCGGTTATTCACTCAATGAAAAACTTCTGATCCTGCAGGCATTCATCGGCGTAAATTCAATTGCAATGCTTCTTCTTTCTGTCCTCCTGTATCAGCAGCAGAAGGCTCAGGAATCTCTTCTGGAACTCAACAGAGACTTGGATCTGAAAGTGATGGAAAGAACCGAAGATCTGCAGAAAAGTCTGGCCGAAATTCAGAAGCTGAAAATTATGCAGGACGGAGATTATTTTCTCACATCCCTTCTGATTCAGCCTTTTATTGTGAATCTTGTGCAGAGTGAAAAAGCGGAAGCAGAGTTTCTGATCAGTCAGAAAAAGAAATTTGAATTTCATAATAAAAAATATGAAATCGGCGGAGATATGTGCCATGCGCAGAATCTGGTTCTCGAAGGGAAAAAATATATTCTTTTCATCAATTCAGATGCGATGGGGAAATCCCTGCAGGGTGCAGGCGGTGCCATCGTCTTCGGTTCTGTTCTTTTTTCGATCATCGGAAGAACAAGGGACAGAAATATCTCTCCCGAAAAATGGCTTTCAGATGCTTTTCAGGAACTCAATGATGTGTTTCTCAGCTTTGACGGAAGTATGCTTGTATCGGTGATTCTCTGTCTTCTGGATGAAGATACTGGAGTTTTATATTATATCAATGCAGAGCATCCTTCGAGTGTAATCTACAGAGACAATATCTGCGAATTTATCGATAAAGAGAACAGGCTTTTCAAGCTGGGAAGCTGCTTTAATACACTCAAAAAGGTTTCTGTTCAGACTGTTTCTCTGAACAGAAATGATACGGTGATCCTCGGCTCAGACGGAAGAGATGACATTGATCTTCAGGAGAACGCTCATAAGATCAGGAAAAATTTTGACGAGACTCTGTTTCTAAGAACAGTAGAAGAAGCGGAAGGAGATCTGAAGAAAATTTTCAGACTGACAGAAGAAAAAGGAATGATTACGGATGACTATTCTTTAATGAAAATAAAATATAAAAATGAGATTCATCCCAGAAACGACATCAGGAAGTCTGCACTTGAGCACTACAACAGAAAAAATTTCAAGGAGGCCACTGTCTACGCAGAAAAATATGCTGAACTTTTTCCCGGAGACACTGATATATTTTATATCCTTGGGTATATCTTCAGAACGGAAAAAAATCTTCCCAAAGCAGAATACTATTCAGAACGGGTCAGGCTCAGGAACCCCTATTTCCTTCCGAATCTCATCAGCCTTGCCAAGATCTATATTTCCCAGAACAGACTTTCAGATGCTCAGAAAATCCTTATGGAATGCAAGGAGATTGATCCGGATCATCCGAGTGTGGTAAAACTCGAAGCGGCTACGCAGGGTGAAGGGATCAGGCCTCCCCCGTACAGACAACCTTGATTTCTGCGTTTTCCCATTCATCGCCCTCAGAACTGTCTTCCAGCCAAACAGCAAGAGGATCTGTATAATAATCTAGATCATCATCCCATTTTAATACATCATCTTTAGTAAGCCCATTGCAGGTAAAGCCTCTCCCTGTCTTGTCTATGAAAAGATATTTCAGCATTATTTTCCTCCTACTCTTCTCTTTGCTTCCTCTTCAATACTACACGAAGCTGGTATTCTTTCAAAAGCTTAATCAGATACTTTTGCTGTGACATTTCACCTCTGTCTTTTTCCAACAGAGCATAGGTTTCATCATCTAAAGCCAAAGTGATTTTCTTCATAAACACCATATTACGGTAATTTACCGTAAAGTAAAGAATTTTTTAAAGAAGTGGATAGCTTTTTTATTGATTAAATTTTGATCTTACTTCGCTGATTTTTCGAAGAATATTAATTTGACGTATTTCAAATCGGGGAAAAAATGGGTATATATTCTTGCCCGGGGAAAAAATGGGAAAAATACATATTAATCTGCCTGAAAACCTGCATAAAATTCTTAGGGCAAAATCGAAAACCACTGACATTACGATTCAAGATCTGACTGTAAATGCATTGCAGCTTGCTTTGCAAAATGACCGCCCATTTATTAGCATCTCAAATGCAATTCAAAATAAAAAAAAGAATTATACTTTCAAATTTGCAGACCTTTTCGCAGGTATCGGCGGCTTCCGTATAGCTTTCGAAAAAGCTGGAGGTCTCTGCGTTTTTACTTCAGAGTGGGATAAATATTGTCAAAAAACGTATTATGAAAATTTTGGGGAAATTCCGTACGGTGATATCACCTCAATCAATCCCGAAGAATTGCCTGATCATGACTTACTAGTTGCCGGTTTTCCTTGCCAGCCATTTTCTATTGCTGGTGTTTCGAAAAAGAATAGTCTAGGAAAAGATCATGGGTTTAAAGACAAAACTCAAGGTACTCTGTTCTTTAATGTAGCCAACATACTTGAAATAAAGAGACCAAAGGCTTTTCTATTGGAAAATGTCAAAAATTTAATAAGCCATGATAAAGGTAAAACATTTTCTATAATTAAAGAAACCCTAAAGGAATTAAAATATCATTTTTATTACAAAGTTATTGATGCTAAAGGATTCGTACCTCAACACAGAGAGAGGATTTATATAGCAGGATTTAATCAGGATTTTTTTGAAAATGTTGACTTTAAATTCCCAGAATCTCCGAAAACACACTTGACTATTGGTGCATTATTAGAAAAGAATCCTGATAAAAAATATATCTTAACAGATCATCTATGGGATTACCTTCAAAATTATGCAGAGAAACACAAAAAACTAGGAAATGGATTTGGATTTGGATTAGTAAAAGAGGATTCTACGACAAGGACACTCAGTGCAAGGTATTATAAAGATGG
>DAORDI010000368.1:0-4581 GCA_035345895.1 Leptospiraceae bacterium | reverse complement strand
AGGAAATCTACGATCATCATAAAAGCCAGAGAGACGATATAGAAAAGAGCAAGGCGGACATTGAAAAAGTCATCCGTGAAATCAATGCGGAGTCTGAAAAACTTTTCATTGAAACATTTGAAATCATTCAGGGCAATTTTCAGGATACATTCTCCACACTTTTCAACGGGGGAAGTGCAAGACTTGTGCTCTCGGACAGAACAGATCCGCTGAATTCAGGAATTGAAATCATTGCAGAACCTCCTGGAAAACATGTGCAGAATCTGAAGCTTCTTTCCGGCGGTGAAAAGTCTATGACAGTGATCGCGCTTCTGTTTGCAATTTATATGGTCAGACCCTCCCCTTTCTGTTTCCTGGACGAGATAGATGCTGCTCTTGATGAAGTGAACAAGATCCGGTTCTGTCAGATACTGGACAAGTTCAAGGATAAGAGTCAGTTCGTAGTCATCACTCACGCACCGCCTACCATCTCCCGTGCGAGCACAATCTTCGGAGTGACGGCAGAAGAGCCTGGGGTTTCAAAACTTCTGTCACTGAAACTGGAAGAGGCAAAAAATTTCTCAAGGAAGGTACAGAAGGCTGTATGACAGAGGATCTGCTCCGTCTCGGAGGAAGAACATTCCGTTCAAGGCTGTTTCTCGGAACAGGAAAATTTTCCTCCTCTTCTGTAATGAAAAAAGCTATACAGTCCTCAGGAACTGAGATGGTGACAGCGGCCCTCCGAAGAGTGGATCTCGAAAATCCTGAAGACGATATTCTCTCGCATATAGACAGGAACTCAGTTGTGCTTCTTCCGAATACAAGCGGTGCGAGAAATGCAGAGGAAGCAGTCAGGGTGGCAAGAATTGCGAGATCTCTAGGTGCAGGCGAATGGCTGAAGCTCGAAGTCACTCCTGATCCTGTTTTCCTTCTCCCCGATCCGATTGAAACACTGAAAGCAGCACAGATCCTGGTCAAAGAGGGATTCAAGGTAATGCCCTACATCAATGCAGATCCGATCCTATGCAGACATCTCGAAGATGCAGGGTGCATATCTGTAATGCCTCTCGGTTCTCCGATCGGTTCCAATCAAGGAATTCGGACAAAGGCAAACCTGGAAATCATCATTCATTCTTCGAATGTGCCCGTTGTAGTGGATGCAGGTCTCGGGGAGCCTAGTCATGCAGCAGAAGCAATGGAGATGGGAGCTTCTGCAGTTTTAGTAAATACAGCGATTGCCGCAGCAAAGGATCCTGTCCAGATTGCAAATGCATTCAGACTTGCCACAGAGGCAGGCAGGCTTTCCTTTCTGTACCGCGGTGCCGGAAGAAGCAGTATCTCAGAGCTCAAGGCAGATCCTTCCAGTCCTCTGAAGAATATTCTAGGAAGCTGATGTTTACTGAGATATTTGAGAATTATGATTTCCGCACAGAGTCGGAAAAGATAAAAAACCGTACAATCGAAGATGTAGAACAGGCTCTGTCCAATGCTCTTCAAGGAAGGATGCTCTTTGACGACTACCTGTCTCTCCTCTCTCCTTCTGCAGACAGACTCCTGACTGAAATGGCGGAACTTGCAAGAAGAATCACGAGGCAGAGATTCGGAAACATTATGCAGATTTATATGCCTCTGTATCTTTCGAATGAATGCAGATCCTCCTGTCTGTACTGCGGCTACAGTTTTGAAAACAAACTTCCGAGGATCACTCTTGCAAAAGCGGAGCTTACAAGGGAAGCAGAAATCATACATTCCAAAGGGATCAGGCAGGTTCTTGCTCTTACAGGAGAAGACTATTCCAGAACCCCTGTTTCCTATATTGCAGACTCAGTCAGTCTTCTGAATTCCTATTTCCCGTCTGTATCCATAGAGATCTATCCCATGGATACGGATGACTACTCTAAAATCATCAATGCAGGTGCAGAAGGACTTGCACTTTATCAGGAAACATATCATCCGGAAAATTATAAAAAATACCATATTCGCGGAATGAAAAAGAATATGAAATACCGCCTGGAAGGACCGGACAGGGGCGGGACAGCAGGATTCAGAAGAATTTCCATAGGAGCACTTCTAGGACTTTCAGACAGTCTGGGAGAAATGTTCTTTCTGGGACTGCACGCAGAATATCTTCAGAAAAAATACTGGAAAAGCCTGATTCAGGTTTCCCTGCCCCGTCTGAAACATGCAGAAGGAAATTTTTCAAAGGAATACAATGTCACTGACAGGGAATTTCTGAGATTCATATTTGCACTAAGAATATATTTTAATGATTTAGGCATTACACTTTCCACCAGAGAAAGACCTGAACTCAGAGATGCAGTCATACAGTACGGGATCACTTCCGTTTCTGCAGAATCCAAAACAGAACCCGGAGGATACCAGGGAATCGAAGCACTCGAACAGTTCGAAACAGAAGACAAAAGAACAGTCTCGGAAATCAAAGATATGATCAGAAGATCGGGACTCGATCCGGTTTTCAAGGATTTTGACAGGGGGCTGAACAATCGAACTGCAGATTGATCTTAAGTATCCAGCAGGAAAGCTAATTACCATATCCGTAATTTTCCCAGAATTTTCCGTTCGGAGTTCTCCCGTTCCCATCCTTAGAATACTCCAGTTTTAATCCATTCACATAGTACATCTCCACTTCGCCTTTATTTTTAGCATTCACTTTTCCACGGTAATCACATTCAAAATATTCTTTTACAAGTTCATAAGTAATGCCGCTGATATTGATCTTGCCGGGTGTTCCGCTGGATTCCATTCGGCTGGCAGTGTTGACAGTATCTCCCCATACATCGTAAGCAAATTTCTTTTCTCCTATAACACCTGCTATCAGTGCTCCTGAATGAATTCCCAGTCGAAGTTCCCAGTAAGGGAAACCTCTTTCTTCTTTGAGACTTTTCATTAGATTCATAAAATCCTGGATTTCCAGAGCAGCTAAAATACAATCTATTGCGTGAGTGGCATTCGTTCTCGGAATTCCGCCGGCACACATATAGCTGTCTCCTATCGTTTTGAGTTTCTCCAGATTATATCTCTCACTGATTTTATCGAATTGCACAAAACAGGCATCGAGGTCCTTTACAAGCTCCTGAGGACTGAGTTTCTCTGCAATTGACGTAAATCCTTTAAAGTCCGTAAACATCACACTGACATTCTCGAACAGTACGGGTTCTGCAAAACCATTTTCTTTCAGTTCAGCAGCCACATCCTTAGGCAGAATATTAAGCAGGAGCTTATCTGATTTTTGACGCTCTCTTTCTGCCTTTTCTTTTTCCTCCTGCACTTCCTTGAATAGAAGTGAGTTTTGAATCACACCTGCCAGATGTTCTGTCAGTAAAGAAATTTCAGCGATTTGTTCTGAATCCAGCTGAATTTTCTCCAGCGAAAAAAAATCCAAAGTTCCGATTGGGGAATTCTGCAGAAAAATGGGGATTGTAAGAAATGATTTATGTTTTAAAATACTGATCAGAATTTTTCCGGCTTCCGTCTTTATTTCTTTTTCTGCATCAGGGATAAATATGGGAACCTTATTTCGTATCGCACTGGAATGAATGCTTTCCTGATTTTCTGCATCCAGAGAGTAACTGCTCAATTCTATTTTTCTTTTAAAGTCTTCAGGGACATAGTCTGGAAAAACAGCATGAACAAACTTGAATCTGTTTTCCTGCGGATTCAGAATGAATAAACTGTGATAGGGAAGATCGAATTTCTCGCTTACATAGTCTGAAATCATCTGCATTATATTCTTTATGCCGGAGGTTTCGTTCAGATCTTTAATCAGACTGCTCAGGTTCTCTGTTTTTCGTTTTGCCGCTGCTAATTCTTTTGTCCGTTCTTCTATTTTATTTTCCAGATTCTGATTCAGATCATCTAATACTTTATTGTTTTCTTCTAATTCTTTGGATTTCTTTTTCAGATCACTGTACAGATAAGTGATTCTGAGAACTGCTACGCCTGTCATAGAAAGAATGAAGGAAAGAGTTCCGAGATGCATCAGCATAATATTGTCCACAATTCGCAGAACAACCAGAATGTCGTGAAGTGCGAAAGATACGAGAAGGATTATCCCTATTCCGATAATTCTGGCTTCTTTGTTTCCTCTGTATGAGTATACGATCACCTGATAGATATAATGCAGAAAACTGAAGATCAGGAAAATATCGAATGGAATCAGTGTTTTCCAAAGAGGAAAAATGCCCGCCAGATCAAGAAATGCTGAAATCACTGCATAAAGAAAAAGAATATACCGTAAAAATCGAGATATTATATTCAGCCTAGATATCACAATGGATTCCAGAAAAAAAAGACATCCGATCGGTGCAAGATAGAGCGATATGTACTCAGCTCTCAGTCTCCAGGGAGATTCGGGGAGAACAAACTGGGAAATCGGGTTGATATTGAAGAGCCAGATGCCTATGAAAATGTAAAACGACGCAGTTGCGAGATAAAAAAGATCTCTGCTGCTGAATATATATATGGAAATGAATATGATTCCAAGCAGCAGACTGATGACAAAAACGGCAACCCCTGCAAAGTTCCTCGAAATGATTTCCTCATAAATTTCATCCTTTTCACCGTAGCTGACTGCTGCAAATC
>DAORDI010000367.1:0-4600 GCA_035345895.1 Leptospiraceae bacterium | reverse complement strand
AAAGAAGACAGGGATTGGAATCATACTCACTTTAATATCTGCAGGCTGTCTTCAGGCAAAAAAGTCTGCGTTTGACATAAGGTCTCCGTCAGGTGTAATTTTTGGAGTCGGCATATCCTTAATCTCAACCCAGGCCGCTCCTGCAGCTGTTTCTTCCTCTTTCAGCTATTCACTGAAGTCATATACCTTTTATGCAGGTACTGCAATTCCAAATATAACTCCGACAGTTACTGACGGTCCGCTCTCCAGTTTTACAGTCAGTCCAAGTCTTCCAGCAGGACTTTCAATTGACTCAAGTACAGGAACAATCAGTGGCAGTCCTTCTTCCGGCGCGGCATCTGCACTTTACACAGTCAGTGCCGTAAACACTTCGAAGGTTTCTTCTTCATCACAGATTACAGTTCGGATAAGCACAACCACAGCCTCGCTCGTGTATGGTCAGAGTGGGAGCTTCACAACCAACGTTTCCAGTGTTACAGCAAGCGGGCTTTCCGCTTCTTTCGGATTTGCTGCCGATTCATCTGGAAATGTTTACATAGCAGATACAGTGAGCAGCAGGATTCTTTATTATGCATCCGGCACCACCACTGCATCAAGAGTGTATGGACAGAATGGGAGTTTTATTTCCGCAGCCAGTAACAACGGAGGAAGATCAGCCAGCAGCCTGTACAACCCACAGTATTTAACCCTGGACTCTGCTGACGGTCTATATGCTGTCGACAATGGAAATAATAGGGTATTATATTATCCTTCAGGTCAATCAACAGCTTCCAAAGTGTACGGACAGGGAGGTGATTTTACATCTAACTTAACAGGATTGACCGCATCCAGTTTCGGTTCTGCAAACGGCACGGCAGTCAATAAATCAAATGGAGTTTATGTAACTGATAATTCAAACAACCGAGTACTGTATTTTTCATCCGGAAGTTTCACTGCATCGAAAGTATATGGGCAGACAGACTATGTCACTGGTACTTCCGGTCTCAGCAGCAGTAAGTTTTCCGGACCAGGGAGCATAGCAGTGGATTCTCAAGACGGTCTTTATGTAACAGATACAAACAACAATCGTGTACTGTATTTTTCTGCAGGAAGCACAACTGCGTCAAGAGTCTACGGCCAGCCCAATTTTACATCCAATCTGGCGAATAATGGAGGAATATCAGCTTCCACACTGAATTCACCTTATGCAGTGACTGTAGATTCCCTGAACGGTGTTTATATCGCTGATACCGGAAATAATAGAGTTCTTTATTATCCACCGAACAGCACAGCTGCTTCACTGGTTTTCGGTCAGACCAATTTTACAGGCAATGCACCGGGAACCACCGCAACAACTCTGAATACACCCAGAGGTGTTGCCGTAGACTCTGCAAACAGACTCTATATAATGGATAATGTGAACAGCCGAGTATTAGGATACTAGAATTCGGTTCACATCTGTCGGCATTCAGCTGTATCGGAAATCTAAAATTCAGTACGTAATATATATGACTCCCCGCTTGCTGAATTACTGATTTTATTTCCGTTCAAAAAAATTTCTGTCTCCTGTTTAAAATGATTTTTTTGATTTA
Organism: Leptospiraceae bacterium; assembly: GCA_035345895.1. GTDB lineage: Bacteria > Spirochaetota > Leptospiria > Leptospirales > Leptospiraceae > DAORDI01. The sequence goes on along the minus strand of DAORDI010000367.1, from coordinate 3,029 downwards.
CAGTCAGGCAATTCCTGCCTATGCTTAGAACTATGAACAGGATACTGTCTGCCTTCGTTCTCTTGATTTTTTTTCAATGCAGTACACGATTTGACCGAAAAATACTGCAGTATTCCGGCATATTGGGAATGTTTTTTGCTCAAAATACTCCTGCTAGATTTGTATCTTCCGATTTCATATCCAATTCCACCCTGGCACCGGTTGTCATTGCCAAAAACAGAAAATTGGGATTTACGATGGATGCTGCAATGAGCACATCCTGCGAGCTGACATTTGATGGAACAGTTTTCCCATCAACTGTATCCCTGTCTTCCGATAAAAAAACAATTTATTTCACTCCGAACAGTTCCGGCTGGCCTGTCAAACTGGATTCAGTCACTTCAATCAATTCCAATTCCTGTATTGACGGGGCAGGGAACAGACTTCCGACACAGGGAACCGGACTGCCTGTTTACATAGCAGACACAGTAACTTATGCATCTGCTTCAGGGAGCGACAGCGGCACTGGAACGGATACAGATCCATTTCTTACACTCGGAAAGGCAATGTCTTCAGCTTCCGCCTCCTGCCCTGGAGCCTGTGCAATTGCAATGAAAGGAGGAACATATACTGTATCCTCTTCAGTCCTGATGCCTGCCAATATCAGCATATTCGGAGGATTTGATCCTGCCGACTGGAGGATAAGAAGAGCAGACAAAACAATGCTCTCTCCTTACGACACTGTTTTTGAAGACAGTTCTGTAAACGTTTCCGGACTGGCCACATCGCCTTACAGCACATTCAAATTTAATTCTTTTACCGGCACTGCAGAAAAAAGCATATTGGATGGGATTGTAATCAAAGGTCCTGTTTCAGGAACAGCTTTCAATTTCGGCGGTCCTCTGGGTTTTGCCAATCTCCCGGCGGGAAGCGGATTTACTGTCAGAAATACAGTCACTTACGACAGAAGCGGCTCTGCGAATTTTTCTTCTGCAGGATTTATCGGGGCTGCCAATTCAGGAAAAATCATTCTTTACAATTCCAGCTTCTCAGGATCAGGTGACACACTTGCAGTCTCATCTTCCAGATATGGGATATATTATAATGGCTCTTCTGCAGGAAGTGATCTGACAGTGAGTTCCTGCGATCTTTTCGGAGGAGCAGCAACTCTGAGCACAGCCGGATTCTTTCCAAGCGGAACAGTCAGCGGAAAAATTACACTTTATCAGAATACAGTAAAAGGCGGGAACAATTCAGGGGGAGACTCTACCGGCATTGGAATTGCTTTTTCCGGCACAGACGGATTTACTGCAGCAGAAAACACTGTTTCCAGCGGAACTGGCACTGTAAACGGATATGCCATATACCATACCTCAGGTACAGGTGCGGTTATTTCAAAAAATAAAATCACAGCAGGAAACGGTATGACGACAAGCGCCGGAATAGAGCTCGCAGGCACATGTTCCAACGCAGTCATCAATGAAAATGAAATCATCTCCACTGGGTCAGGAGGAGCACTGATAGGAATACGATCCTCAGTGCCCGGTACCACTCATATATTATCAGGCAATAAAATCAATTTCGGTTTATGGAACGGTTCAACAGTAAAAGGTATGATAGTAAGCGGATCTTCTCAGGTCGCAAGCAATACTGTCACCCTTTCAGGATGCTCAGGAACCAGTCTGAATTCTACAGGAATAGAATCTAATGCCACTTTTCCTGTTTATGTTTCCAATATTGTCAGCTCAGGCGACTGTCCGAACGGTACATCTTACGGATTCTCCACTGCTAGCGGAGGAGGAAGCATCAGCATCAGCAGCAATTCATTCACATCCGGTTCTGGACTGAGTGAATCTGTAGGTATCAGATTTTCGATCAATCAAGGAGTTACTCTTACAGGAAACACTGTAAGTGCGGGAACCTGCACGGGAGCGAGCTGCTTTAATGCAGGGTTCTACAGCACAGGCTCTACATCCGGCACCACACTGACTGGAAACAGTCTTACAGTCGCACCTTGTACAGGAAATACCTGCATTCAAAGTGCAATGCAGCATCTTTCTACCGGTTCTCCGATATTGACTGAAAATGTATTCAATGGAGGAAATTCAGTGATGTCCACAGCTGTTGTACGAGCCCTGAACCTGAGTGCGGCCGGAGGCACACTAAAACGCAATACATTCACCGTCGGTTCCGGAAATGCAAATATGAGAACAGTAGACTTGGGAAATACTGCAAGCTCTTTGAAAATGTGCGCAAATGTTTTAGTTGGAGGCACAAGCACTTCCGCAGGAAATCCGACGACACTTGCAATTGCCAATCTGAGCAATGCGGCCGTTCAGTTTTACGGAAATACATTCATCGGAGGCCAGTCAGCCGGGCCGGTGGATATCGTTGCATTTACATCAGCGGGAGCCTATTCCTTTGATTTTAAATACAATCTTCTTTCCGGAGCACCGGGATATGCAGGCAATACAAACTGCATGAATGAAACTGCAGCAGTCACATATTCCGCACTGGATACAGACAATTTCAGCACCTGCAATACACTGTATCTGAATATGCCCGGGCCTGTTCTGATGACACAGATCTGTGCAGGCAGTATTGGCGACGGAACATGCACATCCACTCTTTCGGCCTCCCCCGCAGCATCCAACAATACCAATCTGACTCCCGTATTTTCCAGCCCTGCCTCCATTGATTATCATCTGAGCACAGGCACGCCTGCAGGACTGACAACTGCACTCGGAGCGCCTGCACTGGCAAGCATTACAGGATCCTGCGGAGACCAGCTCGACCGGGACGGGGCTTCTAGAACAAACCCTTCTTCGATCGGTGCTTACAAATAAAGGATGGGAAGATGTCAATTTCATCTCATAACCGTATTCAGCATTCCAGCAGATGATATGCTTCCTTAGTAATAATTTTTTATACTGTCTAATTGTATTATCATTTTGGACTTTTTTCACTGCCTATTCTTTAGCTGCAGAAAAATGCAGATCAGTAAATATTTTCCAAATCGAGTGTTTTATTGAAAACACTTTATTTTCAGG
>DAORDI010000366.1:0-4604 GCA_035345895.1 Leptospiraceae bacterium | reverse complement strand
TGCTGCTCATTTTTGTTTCCTTTTGTGCCGCCCAAAAACAGGCGGCAGTTGAATTTATCAGACTTTCACTGTTTCGTTTGAAAAAACTTTTTTACCGAGAGAAGAAATCTTCAGAATGCCGGAGGATGTGTTTTCAATCGTAACATCACCTATGAATTTCACATCCGTGTCGAATTCCACTGCACCGATGATTTTCAGAGAATTGGATTCTTCCAGAGAGGGAATGACTTTTACAAGTGACTGAAAATCGTTGATCTTTTTATAATACTTATCATCCAGGCTGATCAGATTCTCGCTCAGTCCCTTGTCTTTTCTTTTCCTGCTCATTGTAAGGGAATAGTCTTCATTCAGTGTATAAGAGTCCGAAAGACGGATCAGAGTGTCTTCGCATTTCTTAACTGGGGCAAATCTGTCTCTGGGAATGATGATGCCCTTCGTACGGCGGAAGTTCCCGATCGCGGAACCCATCGCAGTCTCAAGCTGGAGTACATCTTTTCCTTCCACGTTCTTTGGATTGACAATGAGAGAAAGATTCAGAAGTCCATCTTTAAGCTTCTCGTTCAGAGCTTTCAGACTGATCCAGAGATTGTTTGTGGAGAATGTTCTGAACTTGCCCATTCCTGAAAATTCATGTTCGTGTTCTTTGGGAACCTGCGCAGTTTCCAGAAGTTCCAGGCATTCAAATTTCCCGTTGACCAGCTTCCTGTAGATGGCTCCGCCCTTTGTATCTGCCAGTGTCTTTGGAGTCATCTCCATTGCAAATTCCAGATTTTCTGCAATCATATATTCGAGGATATGAGGTTCTACTGTTGCTCCCAGATTGTCCCCATTGGAAATGAAAGCATATTCATGCCCGGAATCGAGCAGTTTCTGCAGTATGCCTGTTTCTTTCAAAGAGAGATAAATGTCGCCGTGACCGGGAGGACACCATTCCTCTTTTGGATCTGAAACAGTTACAGGTTCCAGAGTATCTTTAAGCAGTCTGGGTACCTTGTTCTGCAGAAAACTGGTCATCGGGAAACCCTGTGTAAATCCGATTTTCCTGAGCTCAGCCTGACAGTCAGTCTGCGTATTATAACTGTCCATAAGAATCAGCGGGACTTCAATTCCGTACTTCGTTCTGAAGTATTGAATCTGTTTTGCTATGATGTCCAGAAAAGACATCCCGTTTTTGATTGGAATCAGTGACTTTGCTTTGGACAGTCCCATTGATGTTCCAAGCCCGCCGTTCAGTTTGATGACAGCCAGTTTTTTCAGATTTTCTGATTTGGAGGGAAAGTTTTTCTGTAAGGTTTCCAGGCTGATTTCGTCCGTCTTTTCGTCCAAATCTCCGATTGTAGACCAGTCCACCTTTCCGGTTTCTCCTCTTCTGACCTTGTCTACCTTTGAAAGAAAATCGGCGATCAGTGTCTCGCTCAGTCCCTCCTTTCTGATTTTTTCTGAAATAAGTTCGTCGGAACGATGATTCATTTTATCCACCTCAGTGCTTTGCCAAGTTCGTATTTTTCTGTAAACTCACCCAGATCAATCCTGTAAGGATTTTCTTTGTCTGCAGGGTTGTGATACAGTCTGACTATAATTTCTCTTCCTTCAGTTTCTGCAACGAGTTTAGAATCAGCGAAACTGTACCTGGGAAAAAAAACTTTAAAACTGTACAGATACTCCTCTCCTCCTGACTTGCTTCTCAGTACCATAATTCCTTTGCCGAGCACATCTTTTTTAATGATTTTAGAATAACGTACCGGATAGGATCTGTCCCAAGTTTCTTCGAGAACAGGCTCTATTTTAGAGTAGGGGACAGGGGCGGCATTCAGTCCGACAGCCAGTAATAAAAGGAGAAACATTCTGTTCATATACGTACAGATTTGCACCTTCGATGATCTATGCAATCCTATTTATAACTAATCGCCCATATTGTTGTCACCAATGTATTTCGTCAGCTATAGTTCTGTCATCTTGACAGCTTCCGGTTGGTGAGCAGCGGCTTCCAAGTGTGCACGGCACTGCTGCAGGAACAGAGTCAACGTTGCACAATGCTTTAAGATTTCTCGCTTTGCTGCTCTACTGCGTTGCGTTCGAAATAACAGAGCCAGAAGACAGAAAAAATATTTGTCTGGACAATTATTTTATTGACATTTTTTTTCAATTCTGTCCAGTGAGTTTATGTTTATTCTGGATGATCAGCTGAGCTTTAATATCCACAGGGTGTCCGTCATTCTTCGACGGGAAATGATCAGATGTTTCAGGGAATTCGATCTGAATCCGGAACAGTGGCAGGTCATTGTCTCTCTTTGGGAAAAGAAAAAGCTGACCCAGACGGAGATTATTGAAATCACTTTGCAGGATGCTCCTTCCGTATCCAAAATGCTTGGAAGGATGGAGAAAAAAGGCTGGGTTATGATCAGGCCTTCCAAGAAGGATAAAAGAATCAAAACGGTTTCACTGACTGCCAAGGGACGGGCAAATAAGAAAACACTTCCCGCCAAACTCAGTCAGAAAATGGAGAAGCTGATCGGGAACTTTCCGATGAACAAAAGACTGGAACTGACATTTCTTCTGAAGGAACTTCGAAACTGTCTTGGTGACCGGTGAAATCAAATTTTGAAAAAGTCTTTTTTTTTAAGGCAGTCAAAAAAAACAGTCTAATAAGAAACATCGGAGGATTTATGAAAAAACTCATTATACTGTTCATCTCTATGGCACTTGCCGGTGCTGTTTATGCTGATGGAACTGACTGCAATAAGGCTGCAAAAGATGCTTTTGAAACAGACAAGGCTGCCTGCCAGGATAAAAAAGGTCCGGATAAGAAAGAATGTATGAAAGCTGCAAACGAGAAAAAACAGAAAGCTCATGCAGAGTGCAAAAAAGCAAAACAGGATGCAAGGAAAGCAAAAGCTGAGTGTCTGGACAAAGCAAAGACTGACAGAGATGCAGGGAAGAAAGATTGTGAAAGCAAAAAGGGTGATGAAAAAAAGAACTGCAATAAAGACAATCACTCCAAATTTGAAGAAGCAAAGAAAGCTTGTAAATAAAATTTAATTATTTTTTGTTGCCGATAAATTGTATTTTCAATAAATCGGCAACAGTATTTCATAGTGTCAATTGCTGGAATGTTTAAAGCTCTTTATCGTTCCTTTACACAGATCAGCGAATTTTCATCAACTTTTTCAATCTCAAGAATTTTCCCTTTTTCTTCATCTGAAGCGACTTCCATATTTACTGAGTTACATTGTCTGATTGCTTGCAGACTTTTAACTTTACGATTTGGCTCTTCTATTTCACTGAAAAGCTTCCAGTCTAATCTTTTTTGGATTGGTAATGATCTATAAAAATAATCGAATCGAGGTGATTGGCTTGTATCAGAAATATCCCAGAAAAATTGACGCCCCTTCATATTCATTCCAAGAACTTCTGGTACAAAATTTACTGTTCTGGATAAATCAACTTCTAGATGCATCCCGATAATTGCTGCTCCCCAAACATTCAATTTAAAGGCAGAATTCCATCCATTTTTTGACTGACAGGTCTCTCTGAATCGATATGAATAATCTATCGGGTAAAAATCAATCAAAGGTGCCAGACACTCATTGTGCTGTACCAATAACGCTCCCCAAATAAAATCCCGACTGCGATCATGAGGTTGTCTTTGAGCGGATTTAATTTCAATAATTGGTGATGCTGCTCCTATTCCTGGATGTAAAATGGGAGTATCAGCACCGGCTCCAAGACCGAATGCTGGAGTAATTTTAAAAATGTCGAAAATAGAGACTGTCACGTTAAACAGATATTTGAATGGAAACAAAGCTATGTCTAGGGGGATATTAGTACTTAATTCTGATTTGAATTCAGCTTCATTTTCGCGCTTAGTTTTACGTTCTTCTGACCATCGAATAAAATTTTCAGAGTAACTGTTGCTTTTGGATTCTGCGGCCAACCTCAATACATCAGTGTATCTTTTTTGAGCGTCAGCAGACATTTCTGGAAAATCTTCAGATTTCAGCAGATCATAGCTTTTTTTAAATGCGAGTACTGCATCATAGGCTTCCAACGAATCGGTTTGTCTGTTTGAATGCAGTACATCAAAGTATGCAGAGGATCTCTCAATAACATCGCATCTTGCAAACAGTCTGTTTGCTGAAAGTATTCCAATATTTTTTTTGATTTTTTCTGCTTTCGTTTGAAATTTAGAAAAGAAATTTTGGATTTCAGGATTTTTTCTATAATCAATGATCTCTCCAAATATTGTCCAATTTTCTGCCCAGCTGTTACCACAGCATTTCCCATTACTAATCAAATAATTTTTGTCTTTGATTTTTAATATATAGTCAAATTCTTTAATTGCTTTACTGTAATAACCTTTATCAACAAGTCGATCTCCTTTTCGACTGTGCTCATTCAATTTTTCTAGAATACCATAAGAATAAGCATCGTAAAGAAATGTTCTATATTTTTTTCTTACATCTTCATATTTAAACAGTTCGCTGCTCTGAAATTTTCTTTGAATTTCGTGGATTATATCGGAATTGAATTTAGTGTAGAGCAAATTGTTATTACATTTGATGATTCTCTCTTGTATTCCTTCCGAAAAATCTCGCAATATTTTC
>DAORDI010000365.1:0-4611 GCA_035345895.1 Leptospiraceae bacterium | reverse complement strand
AATCATGTCTGGTATTCGTCACAGGAGAACAGAACTGATTGATGAGATAGCCTTCACTTCCCATGATTTCCACTGCACCGAAACCGATTTCTGATGCGATCTCAGCGCTTTTCCCGAAGTCTTCAATCGTCCTCCAGCAGTCCTCAGTGCTGAGTTCTCGCGGAACAAACCTGTTTATAGGTGCACGGATTGCAGACGGAGCCACGCATTCTCTGAAGAAAGCATATCTTCCGGCATGGAAAAGCTGAGCGCACATAATTCCTTTTCCTTTCAAAAGAGTGTTCATTTTCTTCAGTTCCAGAGCATCTTCCTCTTTTTGCATATTGAAGAATCCTTTAGAACCCCTGCCTTCCTCGTTGACACCGATCCCGCCTGTGACAATCAGACCGACCCCTCCGTCAAATCTATCCGAATAAAAAGCAGCCATCCTTTCTGCAGAATCGGCACTTCCCTCCATCCCCAGATGCATGGAACCCATTATAAAACGGTTCGGCAGGACAGCCGATCCCAGACTCACCTTATCGAATGCATTTTTCATCTGAACCACCCTTAATTAACCAACGGTAAATATAAAAGGAAAACTGCAAGCATTTTATTTTACCACTGGTTAATTAAACCGGAAAAACAGAGACTGAGAATAAGAATGATTTGCCTCTAATTATGAAAATTATTCCCAAAACGAATACGGATTTTCCATACTCCGCCTTCTTATTCAGGAGAGACGATTCTCGAGCAGTGCGGCGAGTTTACCGAACCATGATCCTCGACGCGGCTCGGTGACCGACGGTGAAAATTTTATGCTTTGATGCAGCCCTTAAATCTAATGGAAACAGCTCAGGGCATCGCTCGGCACAAGTCAAGGCATCATTCCGCATAGCATATCAACTGACCGAAGTGAACAAGATTATCCCCGCAGAGGATTTCAGTACTTCAATCCCGCACGGTGTCTTATCCGGTGCTCAATTCCTTCAAAACCTGAAGTTTAAGATCATTGAATGCAGACAGGTATTCCGTCCTGTCAAATTCGTAGGGACCGATTTCAGGAAAATCAATCTGCACAGAATCCCCTCTGAGAATATCCCCGTCCGGAGAGAGGGGAATTTTTCCTGTCCTCAATTCATACATATACATATAGTCCATTTCTATATCACTCAGCCCGAATGCATCCAGGACGGAATAGTCTCTTCCCCTCTCCATCCAGACGTCGTAAAGATCCCCGCTGTTGTATGATTTGTCCTCTGACATATAATTTGCAAATTCTTCCCGCCCGTCGTCAAAACGCTTCCAGATCACTGTTTTCGGAGTTTCAATCAGCTGACAGGTTACGCTTCCGCAGTACAGGTCCCCGCATTCCGGACAGCCGTACAGATGCACACGGCGGAATTCATATCTGCAGGGAATTCTGAATGTAAGTTCATAAAAAAGAGTTGGGTAACGGATGAACTGATTGAATATATCCCTTCCTGCAGGAGGTTCAGTGAGAATATCCCCCGCTCGGAGCATACTGACCAGATCCCGCCTGTCTGCTTCCAGAAGATCTGCAAGAGACTTTCCGTTCACGATAAAATCGATATAGGATACTGGAATCCTGTACCCGTCCATTGCACTGTTGGAACGGTATCCGGGAGGCTGAACCTCCAGACGGTTCCGAAGTTTAAATTCAATTCTGTCCAATCGATTCTCCCTGAAAATGAAAAAATCCTTTTTTTTCAGGAATGAATTCCTGACCGTTCAATACAAATCTGACTTCCGGTTTTTCTCCAGCTGAATTCACGTCGGTCACTTTGCCGATGCAGGCAAAGTCTGTCAATGTTTCCCTTGAGGAGAAAAGAAGTTCGAGTTCCTCCCCTGAACTTAAAATTTCGTCTGTATTCAGGCATTTCGAGAGAAAGCCGAATTCCGGAATTCTGTCTGCGTAAATCAGCAGGGATTTTCCGGAAGCTGCAGCAAACTTTTCAGAGTCCTGGATCAGACCGTCTGTCATGTCCATCATTGCTGATATGTTTATATTCCTTAATAATGAAAAAATATCCATTCTGGACTCAGGCCGGAGATGTTTCTGGATTGCTTTTTCAAGAACCCCTTCCGGGAGTTTTCTCTTCTCCGAAAGATGAATATATCCCGCATTGGAATATCCGAGCGGGCCTGTGAGATACAGATTCTCTCCTGCATTCGCACCTGTGCGGGGAGAATGGAATATTCTTTCACCTAGAACTGTCATTGTCAGATTCAGAACCGGTGAAAAGTAAGTGTCCCCTCCTGCCAAAATCACTCCCCTTTTTTTAAGCCTGTATTTGAGTTCAGAACTGAATCTTTTCAGCCAGTCCGAGTCCTGTCTTTGGGAAATTCCCAGATTGAGAAAAGCAGTCTCAGGCTGTCCTCCGGAGGAAATGAGATCGGAAACATTGACTTCCAGAAGTTTGACTGCGATGTCCTCCGGCGAACTCCAGTCCAGACGGAAATGTGTTCCCTCACAAATTGTATCTGTGGAAATCAGTGTATTTTTCTTCTCCCATAAAAAGCAGTCGTCGAGAGGAGCACTGTTTTCAGGATACAGTGACAGAATGATATCAGACTCTTTCATGGAGACGATATTAATGAGTTTATAACGGAAAGCAAGCAAAAACAGTTTTCCGGTTTCAGGCAAGACAGAACGGCAAAGCAATTTATATACAAATTAAAATATGATGCAAAATGATGTCGCATATCGGCATTCAGCTGATTGCCTCAAAAGTATTCATTTACCTATATATAAAATTTATATATATAAATCACAAGTATTTCTTCGTTTCAGGAAGTAAAGCAAACGATCCATTGTACAGAAACTTCCAGCATCTATCTGCAGGATTCTTCCTGTTGCACAGAACACAGTTTCCCTTTTTCATTTATGTAAAGAAAATGATCCTTTCGGTCGAGAGAAATTAAATTCAGATATCTGTAAAGATGCCCGGATACAATGCATGTTCCGAAAAAACTGTCTTTTCCGGGTCTGTATTTTCCTGAGTTTTTTCTGCAGTCCTCTTTTAAATCCGCCTGCATGGATTCCCCGCGACTTTCTTCAGAGGAGTATTTTCCGTCTTTACTGAATTTATATTCCCATCCGATATCGCCGGCAGATTCGGAAAAGGATGCATAACTCCAGTCTGTCACTTTGACCAGGCGGTTTTTGTATGCAAGGAAATAGTCGAAAATCCATCCCTTTACCGTTCTGCAGTTCCCATTCCCTCCAGTGCATTTCGTAAATTCCCCATATACCCAGCTTCCTTCCCTCCCGTCGATGAGGATCTTTTCCTCTGTTTTCTGCAGTACTTTTACGGAATCTGAAGGATTCACCTGAAGGAGTACTTTTGAATCCTTCTTAGGTTTTTCCCGGATATTGATTTTACTGCCTGCAATTCCGGCCCAGTTCTCACTCAGTCCTTCAGAATAGAGCCCCGATGAAAAAATCAGAAAGGCCGCCCCCAGAAGAATTTGCACCATTGATTTCTTGTCTGAACAGATTTTCATTTTTTTTCATTATCCTTATGACCCGAATACCTCAGGATTTGTTATTCTGTTTATATAATATATTCGGTCAAGGAAATTGCAGAGAAATGATTCTTATTTCGAAGATCTGGATTTTCTATAACAGACAATGGAATCGGCAAAACCGGAAACAAAAGTAATCTCACCAAAATCGTAATCAGGCGGACAGGATTCGGACAGCTACCATATTTGTTTTACCCTATACGGACTCTGAAGCTTCTCTTCATTCCTTTCATAAAAAGACCTGCTGAGATAAACTCTCATTTCTTTATATTCTTTCATCTGAACTTTCATTTCTGTGCATTGAAAAATTATAAGGATTAAAGGAAAAATTCTTTTATCATACCTGAAAAATGCATTCATAAAAATACCTTAATCAGTACATTCAAATTCATAAATTTCCAGCAGCACCAATCCCAAAGTAAAAAATGGAACATATCCCTGAAAAGGGACGTTTGTTAGTTTTACAACCTTCATCAATTTTCCGTTCCCGCATATTTCTTCTTCTGAAAAATTATATTTGGGGAAATTACCCCATAAATAATATACCAATCTTTTAGTCACAATTCTGCTGTTTTCAGATATACTGCCGAGGTCATGAACATAACGGTTGCCAGCATTCTCTGCGCAAAAACTGAGATTAAAGATAAAAACAAATAAGATACTCTTAATCAGCATTCTTCACAGCCTTTCCACATCTTACGGAGGTGTAGCGTATTGGCTTAGGTAAAATAGAGTTACGATCAAGCCCTTGATTCTGCAGGGTGATCCCTGTAATTGAAGTCGGTAATCTTTCCCGCAAATTTCCTCTTCTTCCTCTGTAAAATATTCCCGAGGAAATGCAGTAAACAGGAACTTAGTATATACTTTCTCTTTTCGATGCAATGTGTACCCCTCTTTTAAAACATATGTTTTCTGAACGCAGCTGCTGAAAATTACAGAGAATATAATGATAAACTTTTTCATTGTGATGCCTGCTCCAGAAAACCGACTTCTTTCCGCAATTTTTCCATAAATACCCTCTTTTATTCACTCACCTTACGCAAATACAATATGCTATCTAGATGCAATAATTTTCCGAAAGCA
>DAORDI010000364.1:0-4612 GCA_035345895.1 Leptospiraceae bacterium | reverse complement strand
CGATCAAAACCTGGACATCCGGAGAAGTTCTGAAAAGTGCTGACTTGAATACAACAATTGCGAGTTTGAAAACCGCAATAGAAGGTATCCCAAACTGGACTAAGGCGACAAACGGAACAGATGCATATTATACAGCGGGGAATGTGGGGATTGGGACGACTAGTCCGACTTCAAAATTTGAAGTATTAGATTCTACGGGTGGAACTGATAATATTTCGAATTTCAAGGTAAGTAGTATAGGTCCATACGCAACAATGTTTATAGGCGGAACTTCTTTAGGTGCAGAAATTAGAGCACTTAACAATGCCACCTCTGGAACAAATGCTGCAACACCACTATGGGTTGATAGCAAAAGTTTGACACTTAGAGTCGGATCCGATGGAAATAATATAAATGCATTTACAATCAGTACTGTCGGCAATGTCGGAATCGGCACTACATCTCCTTCCGCAAACCTTCACGTAGTGGGCACGACATTGGCAGCGGCTTGGAGCACATCCGATGAACGGTATAAAAAGAATATACAGAATATCCCAAATCCTACGGAGAAGATTCTGAAACTGAGAGGAGTGAACTATGAATGGAGAAGGGAAGAATACAAGGATCTGAAATTCAAGGCAGGTCAGGATTTCGGTTTCATCGGTCAGGAAGTGGAAAAGGTTCTGCCTGAGACCATTTTCAAGGATGAGAAAGGATATCTCTATGTTTCGTATCAGACAATTCTTCCTGTGCTCGTGGAGGCGTTCAAAAAACAGAAGTCATTATACGAGAATGAAAAAATATCCAGTGAAAAAAGACTTTCTCATTTGGAAGAGTCCAGCAAAAAACTGAGAACTGACAGCGAGAAACTATCTATTCTCGAAGAGTCCAACCGGAAACTGAAAACGGAAAACAGAAAACTGCAGGAACTCGTTGAAGCACAAAGCCGCACGTCCCAACGGATGGAAGATCGTCTAAATGCATTAGAAAAAATGCAGATAGCGACAGCGGCGGCGGCCAATGCAGCGCAAGCGAAGAAATAATGAGATTCAGTGTGAGAAAGTCAACCGCTCCTAATGATTTAAGATTTCTCACAGCAGACTTTGTGGTTCGGCAAGCTCACCAACCGGATGCTGTTCGAAATGACAGGTGCGAGAGTATTCCGAGAAATGCGGTGTTGCAGGAAAAGCAGAGTTAGGTAAGGCGGTGAAGGATACACAGGAGATGAAATATCCGTTTATAATGAAAACAGATGTATTATGCCGCTACAGAGGGACCAGCTGCGACAAGTTTCTTTTTTTGTGTATCAACGAGAAGATTCAATCCTTCCAGTGTCCTTGCACCCAGAAGCTGCAGGTCACCTTTTTTAGCAAAAACAACTTCATCGATCGTAAAATATTTGTCATAACGGAAGATCACAAATCCGATTTCCCGCGTTATCAGAGTTCCGTTGGCCATTTTAAATGGAACATCCTTTTTCTCTATGGAAACACCGATGCTATTCAGAGTCGATTCAAAAATCCAGGAATACTCACTGCCAGTATCAACGAGCAATTTTTTAACGAGAGCAGAATCATTTCTGCTGGAATGATTTTCGATTTTGCAATTCACGTAAAAGGTTCCCATAATATGCAGAAAAAGACTCAGGGACAGCAATGTCAATCAAAAAACACACACAGGAGAACAACATGAACACCAACAACAAAAACACCGCACAACGTAGAGACGCAATGTATAACGTCTCTACAACATCCACCGCATCCGCTGTCAAACGCGGCCTTCTGCAAGGTATGGCCATCGCCCTCGGCTTTTTCGGCACAACAATCTTCGCAGTGGCCATATCCGGAACAATCAAAACCTGGACATCCGGCGAAGTTCTGAAAAGTGCTGATTTGAATACAACAATTTCCAGTATGAAAACCGCAATAGAAGGTATCCCAAACTGGACTAAGAACGGAACAAGTGCATATTATACAGATGGACTTGTTGGGATTGGGACTAGCAGCCCATTGAATACTGTACACATTGTGAAGTCTAGTAATTCTAATACTGGTTCAGGTGGAGCTGCACCTATGGCAACAATAACAAATAGTAATACGAATCTGGAAAATGGCACAAGTGCATTTAATTTTTCTGCATTCAGAGCACAGGCTGGAAATGGCAGTGTAGGAGCTATCTTGGAAGCAGATTACGATTCAATTTTTTCAGGAGTTAAGATCGGTTCTGATCAAAATTATCCAGCTCAAATTGTAACTAATTCAACTGCAAGAATTCATATAGCTGGATCCGGCAACGTCGGAATCGGCACAACATCTCCTTCTGCAAACCTTCATGTTGTAGGCACGACACTGGCGGCCGCCTGGAGCACATCCGATGAACGGTATAAAAAGAATATACAGAATATCCCAAATCCTACGGAGAAGATTCTGAAACTGAGAGGAGTGAACTATGAATGGAGAAGGGAAGAATACAAGGATCTGAAATTCAAGGCAGGTCAGGATTTCGGCTTCATCGGTCAGGAAGTGGAAAAGGTTCTGCCGGAGACCATTTTCAAGGATGAGAAAGGATATCTCTATGTTTCGTACCAGACAATTCTTCCTGTGCTCGTGGAGGCGTTCAAGGAGCAGAAATCAGCAAATGAAAAGAAAGTATCTGTTTTGGAAGCAGAATTGCATAGACTGAAGACTGAGAACAGAAGGCTTTTATCACTGGAGGAAAGAATCAAAACGCTTGAGACAACACAGATGTCTTATTCAAGGAAATGAACTGCAGTGCAGAAAACTGAACAGATCAAGGAGAGAATAATGAAAGAATATATCAAAAAGAAAATCATCGGAGGAGCAGTATTCGCCCTCGGCTTTTTCGGCACAACGGTCTTTGCAGTCGCCATATCCGGAACGATCAAAACCTGGACATCCGGAGAAGTTCTGAAAAGTGCTGACTTGAATACAACGATTGCGAGTTTGAAAACCGCAATAGAAGGTATCACTTCTTCTCAGTGGACTACGAGTGGAAGCAATATATCTTATACCAGCGGAAATGTGGGGATTGGGACAACGAGTCCGGAAGGTCCGTTGACATTTGCAGGTGCAACCGGCCAGAAAATTGAACTTTATTCAAATGCCACCAATGGAAATGAATTTGGAATGGGTGTAGAATCCGCAGAGTTGAGAATTTCAACAGGGATAGGCAGTTTTATGTCCTTCTATACAGGCGGGTATTCTGTTGGTTCTGAAAAAATGCGGATTACATCGGGCGGTCTCGTTGGGGTAGGGCGTACACCGACAACTCATCCTTTGGAAGTACAGGGTACTGCCGGACTGACGACAGGTACTGCGTGGACTAACATATCAGATGAAAGACTGAAAGAGATAGACGGAAAAGTTTCCTCTGCATTGGAGAGTTTATTAAAGTTAGATCCAATCAAATATAAATACAATGAAACAAGCGGTAAACTGTTCAAGAATGCCGACGGAAAAAGCAAATACGGCTTTACTGCCCAGAATGTGAAATCTGTTTTTCCGGAGATGGTGATAACAGATGATAAAGGTTACTTATGGTATAATCCATCTGGGTTTGAAGCAATCTTGACATCTGCGATTAAGGAACTGACACATAAACTCAGGTCACTGGAGAATACGGCGGACTCATCCGTTGCAATTACGCAGAAGATTAACTCTCTCGAAAAAGAAAAATCAGCAAATGAAAAGAAAGTATCTGCTCTGGAAGCAGAAGTTCAGCGACTGAAGGCAGAGAACAGAAGGCTTCTTTCACTTGAAGATAGAATCAAAGCAATCGAGACTATGCAGATAGCGACAGCGGCGCAAGCGGCGAGGAAATAATGGGGATCAGTGTGAGAACGTCAACCGCTCCTAATGATGTAAGATTTCTCACTGCAGACTTTGCGGTTCGGCAAGCTCACCAACCGGCTGCTGTTCGAAATGACAGGTGCGGGAGTAAGCGAGCTGCAAAGCATCAAAAGACATATGGAATTTTAAGGAGATTCTAATGAAAAACAAGAGATTTACAGTTACAGCGGCTCTGCTGATTACAGTCGGAGCAGGCATCGGATGCAGATACGAATCAGGAAGCAATGCGCCTTTGGGAAAGGTTTTTTTCAATCTGCAACGGGCATTCGGAAGCAAGATATCTGTATCCTGCGATACGGACACTCCTGCAATTTCCACGAAAAAGATTTCCGGAAAGGTCAAGGATGTGACTGCGTTGAGTGCAGTCTATAATGCGAGAGTATCTACTGATCCTTCAGTTGTCACGACTACACTGACTGATGAGGCAGGAAGTTTCAGCATTCCTGGCATCACTTCCACAGTAACGGATATGACTGTCGGAGTGACAGCGACTGGATACGACACTTTCAGCGACAAGATCAAACTGAACTGCCAGAACTCGGTTCTGACGATTCTGATCAGCAAGGTGGAAGTTTCTGCTCTGGGAGTCAATCCGACTACATTAGACAGTTCTAAATTAGATCAGTCTAATATACAATGATCTGGCTGAAGAATATCAAAGATATCTCTCCATTGGAAGATTTTTTCCAATGGAGCGGGCAATGCAGGTTTTTTTAGAAAAATTAAAAATAGAGTTGTTGAAACTAATTTTTCAACAACTCTAA
>DAORDI010000363.1:0-4697 GCA_035345895.1 Leptospiraceae bacterium | reverse complement strand
TACAAAAAGAATTGCAGAAAAAAACTGAGCATTTATAAAACAGCTGGACAGACAATGTGTAAGGAAAAAAATAAAAGGATTATTCATTGAAAATAGAGGCGTTTATGAGGATTACATTCATTTTTTTTATTATCACAGTATTTCCGATTTTTTCAAAAGGAAAATTTGCTTCATCCTATACGGATTTTGCAAAAGACTGCAAAGGTGATCCGAGTGTAAGGGACGGAGACATTCCTCAAATATGCAAAGGACCTGCCAGATTCACCCTGTATATAACCTATTCCGCATGTTCCGAATTCATCAGAATCCTGGATAAAAAAAAGAAAGAAATCCTCTCCCTGCCTGAACAGACCATAGGAAGTTCAGACAAGAAGAAACTGGAATGGAGAATTTTAGACGGCAGACCAATTGCGGTAATCTACAGGATCAGCATATACGAAGAAAGTTCAGATGATCCCTGCACGCGCAAAAAGAAAAAGGAAGAACTGGGAGTTTACGGAATAGGAAAGTATTCCGATCTTTCGAAAACAGTATCGGGCAAGAATGAAAATGAGAAGGCCAGACAGACAGCGGATGAATTTATCCTCGGAAAAAAATAATTTCAGTAAATCCTGTTCCGAAAACAGGCAGATCGTGCAGGACACCAGGATCTTTCCGATTCAGAAATAAACATCTTTCAAAAACTGTCTCCAAGCAGAAAGATGGAGACAGTTTTTTTCAATCTATTGCACATCCAGCCGACAGGATGCCGAGCCAATATTCCTGCCATCAGAAGAAACGACCTTGACAGTCTAATCGCCGGAAATCGCCGCCCTGCCTCAGCAGCATCCAGAAGAAGAACAGCATTCTGATTTTGCCTTTTCTGCAGTCACAGTAATGCTCTCTATTTTCACACCGCTGTCTTTCAGATTCTTCAGTTCATCAGCACTTAGATAATCCAGAAGTATATCATCGGGAACCTGAATTTCCTTTTCTGTTCTGATACTCACATTCTGAAAGCCTGCATTGTGAATGACCGTGAGATAGTCATTCTTCTGCATTGCTCCGGAAATACAGCCTGCGTACATCTCGGCTGCATTCTGAATTTTTTCCGGAAGAACTCCTGACATCACG
The DNA here is from genome assembly GCA_035345895.1 of Leptospiraceae bacterium. Taxonomy (GTDB): domain Bacteria; phylum Spirochaetota; class Leptospiria; order Leptospirales; family Leptospiraceae; genus DAORDI01. The sequence goes on along the minus strand of DAORDI010000363.1, from coordinate 3,584 downwards.
ATGTCTGAAATGCAGAAATGTCCTCCGGGCTTCAGTATCCTTTGAATCTCGGAGAAAGCTTTTTCCTTATCCGGAACAAGATTCAGAACACAGTTGCTTAGGACAACATCCGCCCTGTTCGGTCCTACAGGCATTTTTTCAATGTCTCCCAGACGAAATTCTACATTAGAATATCCTAATTTTTCATTATTCTTTCTTGCCTTTTCGATCATCACCTCGGTCATATCGATTCCAATGACTCTTCCGTCGTCCCCGACAAGTGATCTTGCAACAAACACATCATTCCCGGCACCGGAGCCCAGATCCACTACAGTGTCTCCTTCCTTGATGCCTGCATACTTCACAGGGATTCCGCATCCGAGAGCCAGATCCGCATCAGGATTGTATCCTTTCAGTCCTGTATAATCTTCATTAAAAATTGTATACGCATCTGTCGAACATCCGCCGGCACCGCAGCAGGAAGATGCATTCTCTGATCTGTCCTGAAGGGCTATCTGTGCATATTTTTCCTTTACCATCTCTTTTTTACTGTTTCCGTCTGTGAGAGTTTCCATCAGCAGCAGTCTCCTTTTTTATTGTATTCATTCAGTTTTTCAAAAAAACGTTCCCATTTTTTCAGGTTCTTTGCAAGTTCTTCAAAGTTCACACAGTAGCATGATTTTGTCCCTTCCACTTCTCCTGAAATCAGTCCTGCCGACTTCAGTTCCTTCAGATGCTGTGAGACCGTGGACTGTGCCAGCGGGAGGACTTCCACGATCTCCCCGCAGATGCAGGATTCTTTTTTTGCGATCTCCATCAGTATCTCAAGCCTTGCAGGATGAGAGAGTGCCTTCGCAAAATCGGAAAGAGACTGCGAATCTTTTTTGAATTCAGCCTTTTTGTTCTGAGCCATATATAATCGTATATATACGATATACGATATTCGTCAAGCAGTTTTTTAAAAAAATCGAACAAAGATAAACCGCTCCGGAGAAAAATACCGCCGCGTCGTCAAGTCACACTGTTTTCTTCTCTTCTGAAATATTATTCCCTGATTTCCTGAATTCATTTTATGAACCTTCGGCCGCCTTCCAGTTCATACCCGGAACGTCTGTCTTCCAAAGCTGTACGGCTTTAGCCCATCGAAGGATGCTGATTTAAGGAACGCAGTTCGGAAAAGCCATTTTGACAATAGTCTTAACTTGACAGCGGCTCTAGTGCTCACAGACCTGAAAGCGGCGTTTTGGATAACCTGTTTCTGGACAGCAGGGAATAGTGTTTTACAGCAGACAGACAGTCACTACTGTTGAACAATGAACATAGAAACAGTGTATCTTTACTCAGGCATTTTCGGTCTGATCATTCTTGGAGCAAAACTGACACTGAGCATTTTCGGAGCAGACCATCATTCGGCTGACTTCGACAGTTCCTCATCGGACTTTGGCATTATTTCTCTTCAGACAGTATCCGTTTATATTGCAGGTGCAGGATGGATGGGATACATCCTGACTCAGAAGACAGGATGGGATTCTGTTCAGAACGGTCTGGCTGCTGGACTCGCCGGCCTTCTGCTGGCCGCATTTGAGATGTTTCTCATATACAAAATGAAAGGACTGAATCAGATCAATGAATTCAATCTGGAAGAAGCAGTCGGAAAAACAGGGATTGTTTATCTGACTGTTCCTGAAAATGGAACAGGAGAAGTGCAGGTTTCATTTTTCGGAAGTATGAAAAACAGAAAAGCAATCTCTGAAAACGGAGAAAAGATTGAATCATTTGAAAAAATCATAGTGACAGGCATAGACAATGATGTTCTGATTGTTAAAAAGCATTTTTCCGGGGAATAAACTCTCCGTTAAAAAACCCACAGGAGATTATATGTACTATGCTCTGATCAGCATCCCTCTGCTCATCATCGGTTCCGTAACGTATTTTATTGTAAACAGATATAGAAGATGTCCTTCCAATAAAATTCTGGTCATCTACGGAAAAGTAGGAAAAAACAAAAGTGCTCTCTGCATTCACGGAGGCGGTGCATTTGTATGGCCTCTCATTCAGGATTCTCAGTTTCTGAAACTTGAGCCGATGACGATTGAAATCAATCTGACAGGAGCCCTCTCCAAGCAGAATATACGGATCAATACACCAAGCACATTCACAGTAGGAATATCAACTGATGAAAATCTGATGGGAAATGCAGCGGAAAGACTTCTTGGACTGACTGAAGCTCAGATCAAGACACAGGCGGAAGACATTATTTTAGGTCAGCTCCGTCTTGTAATAGCAACTCTGGAAATTGAGGAGATCAATCAGAACCGTGAGAAATTTCTGGCTCAGATCAATGAGAATGTGACCACTGAACTGAACAAACTGGGACTGACTCTAATAAATGTTAATATAAAAGATCTTACAGATGAGTCAGGATATATTGAAGCAATAGGAAAGAAAGCAGCCGCTGAAGCAATCAACAAGGCAAAAATTGAAGTGTCCAATCAGGAAAAATTCGGTGCAACAGGTCAGGCAAAGGCAGTCCGCGAAAGAGATGTGGAAGTGGCAAAGGAAACAACTGAATCACTGAAGGGACAGAAAGAAGCAGAGGTGGACAAGATCATCCGCATCGCAGAACTCGAGGCACTCGGAGCATCTAAGCAGGCAGAGGCGGTCAAGAACAAGGAAATCAATATTTCCATTCAGCTGGCAGAAACAGAAAAAGGGAAAAAAGAAGCAGAGGCAAACAAAAGGATCAGCGTTTCCGAATTTGAATTCAAGGCAGTGGAAGGAGAAAAGATTGCAGAACAGAAAAAGAGGATCGCAATTGCAGAGACCAACGCTGTTGCTGTGGACGGAGAAAACAAGTCCAAGGCAAAGGTGGCTGAGTCAAATGCAGAACTGGCGAAGAAGGAATCTGAAGCGTTGAGAATCGGTGAGGTTGCAAAGGCAAATGCACAGACGGAAATTCTGAAGGCAGAAAAAGCAGCAGAACTTGCCAAACTCGAAAAGACACTTCTCGCTCAGCAGGAAATCGAAAAGAAAAGAATTGAAGTGGAAGCTGAGGCAGAAGCGGAAAAAACCCGGAGAATTGCGCAGGGAACTGCAGACGGTGTACTTTCCAAATTCAAGGCAGAGGCAGAAGGCTTAAGACTTCTTCTCGAATCAAAGGCAGAAGGTTACAAGCAGATCATTTCCGCCTCCAACGGTGATGCAAGTCTTGCTGCAACGCTTTTGGTAATCGAGAAACTGGAAACCATTGTGGCAAAACAGGTAGAGGCAATTTCCAATCTGAAAATAGATAAGATCACTGTCTGGGATTCAGGAAATGGTACAAGCGGAAGCAGTTCCACTGCAAATTTTCTCCGCAGTTTCATAGGAGCACTTCCTCCAATTCAGGATCTGGCAAAACAGGCAGGAATCGAACTCCCTGATTTCCTCGGCAGACTGAATCAGGAAGAAACAGATTCGGATAAAAAGGGCTGACTTAAGTAACGCAAATGCAGAGAAAATATTCCTCTGCATTTCCTTAAACTCTTACACATTCAAAAGTCGTAATGTTTCTGTCGGTCTTATTGAATTCGACTCCGATGAGATAAATCTCTTTTACTTTTCCC
>DAORDI010000362.1:0-4807 GCA_035345895.1 Leptospiraceae bacterium | reverse complement strand
GCATCCAGATCCTTCAGATATCTGAAAAATTCAGGAGCATTCAGAATTCTGCCGATTTCCTCGGAAGTCAGTTCTTCAAAGCTGGAATTGAATCTCTGTTCCAGATAAGCTTTCAGTATGTCGGAAAGTTCATCCAGACCGGCCCGGAATGTCTCTTTTTTCGTATGCCTTCTGAAAGCATCATCCATTTCTGAACCGACCTGAAAGTCCTTTCCGAATTTTTTCAGATAATGCAGAACAGGCTTGGACTTCTGGGTTTTTCTGAAATACATAACAAGCCATACAATCAGTGCAATTAGAAAAATAAGATAAAAAATCTTCCAGTTGAACCTGGGAAGCTGAGGCAGAAGAGGAAGAGTGTCTTCAATCCCGTGAGGAAGGCTTTTCGCAAAAGGAATCATATTCTTCTCTTTCTCTTGGCATGGAAGTACCGGAACAGCTTTCCGGAAACAGAATCTGCAGTAGAAAAACTTTCGAATCCGATTCCGAACCTGCTGCACATATTTTTTATCCTGAGACGGTCGTCTTCGAGACTGCGGAAAGAAGTCCCTCTGCTGAAAACAGAGCCTCCTGTCTCAGGAAACTCCGCCTGAAAAAGAAGACTCGGAAATCCGGAATATTCCACAGGATCATAGATATGAAAAAAATTGAGATCCGTCCTCTTCGTGGTATATTTCATATCCGAAAGTATCTCTTTTTCAGTAAAATCGGAAATCAGGAAAACAATCTGTCTTTTGGATTTCTGCCGGAAAACTTCCATCAGTGCAGACCCCGCATCCGTATTTCTTTCCGGAAAGGATTTTTCCGAATATTCCAGAAAAGCCTTCAGACATTTGAAGAGCTGAATCCTGCCTCTTCTCGGACGAAGAAAAAGTTCAGTCCTGTCGGTAAAAAGAATGCAACCTACCCTGTCTCTGGAATCAGCGGCCGAAACAGCAACAGAGGCAGCGAGTTCCACTGCATACTCCAGTTTCGTCCTGTCCTGAAAGCCGGAATGCATGGACTGACTTAAATCAAGTGCGATCACAATTTCCCTTTCTCTCTCTTCCAGAAGCACCTTCACATACGGCTCACCCTGTCTTGCGGTAATGTTCCAGTCGATGAGACGGATAGATTCACCGGATACATATTTCCTTGCTTCGTGAAACTGCAGTCCGTTTCCGGGAATTTTTGTGGAATACTCTCCGTTCAGAAGAGAATGGGCATTTTTTCTTCCGACAAGCTCCAGATTCCTCACTCTCTGCAGAAGGTCCTTTTCCGAAATCATGGAACTTTCAGATTATCCAGAATTTTACTGATTACGGCATCGGGCCTGATGTTTTCCGCCTCTGCATGGTATGTAAGAATCAGTCTGTGACGCAGTGCAGGGAAGGCAACTGCTTTCACGTCCTCAGGAAGGACAGCATTTCTTCCCTTGATGAATGCCCTCGCCCTGGAAAGCACTGCCATTGAGATGGAGGCACGGGGAGAAACTCCGTATTGAATGATGTCGGAAAGATCCAGCCTGAACTCGGAAGGGCGTCTTGTCGCCTGCGTAATATCAGTTATATACGATATAATTTTTTCTTCTATATGAACCTTTCTCGCTTCGGACTGAAGATTCAGAATGTCCTGCGGCTCGAGAACCTTCTTGACTTCAGGAAGAGAGACCTCATTCATAATCATTCTTACAATCTGGGATTCCTCTTTCTGGCTGGGATATTCCACATTAATTTTCATGATGAATCTGTCGAGCTGCGCCTCAGGAAGAGGATAGGTGCCCTCCTGCTCCACCGGATTCTGAGTTGCAAATACAAAAAAGGGCTTTGGGAGAGGGAACGTAGTGTCAGAGATAGTCACCTGCTTTTCCTGCATTGCTTCAAGAAGTGCGGACTGCACTTTTGCAGGAGCCCTGTTGATCTCATCTGCAAGAATAAAATTGGAAAACACAGGCCCCTTCGATATTTCAAAATCGGCCCGTGACTGATTGAATATTCTTGTCCCGATAATGTCCGCAGGAAGAAGGTCAGGAGTAAACTGAATCCTTTTAAAACCTAAGCTGCAGACCTTTGCCAGAAGATTCACTGCCCTGGTCTTTGCAAGCCCCGGCAGACCCTCAATGAGAAGATGTCCGTCCGAAATCACGGAAAGAAGCAGCCCTTCTGCAAACTCCTCCTGACCCACAAGACCTTTTTTTATTTCATTCAGTGCTGACTGAATTTTTTCACTGTTTCCAGACAATTTTTCCCTCCGAAAGCAGTGTATATTCTCCGTACTGAGCCGGATCAGTCAATGGAAAAATCACCTCTTCTGAAGGAAGTCAGAAAAAGCACAAGTTGGATTCATAGCGAAACTGCGGATCTTCGCGGCAGTAGAGAGACAAATGCGTGATACAGAACTCAATCAGAGCAAGTCTCATCTGCAGATTCCAGGGACAGCAGCACCTTAGGGGACTGCCCAAAACGCTCAGCCTGTTAAAGATGAGATAATATGCAAACTTATATGATTAAACCAAGATTCATTTACGAAGGTCTGATTAAAAGTTCCGCAAAATCCCGAACGTACAAATATACTGATGCAGAATATTTTGCTGTTGATTTATTTCAGCCTTCCGGTTTATGTCAGTATGAGTGATATCCCTTATGTGTTCTTCGGCTGCACAGAAGATTAATTTCAACATTCGACATATGCTGATTGTGATCCTTCAACTGCTCCTGCTGCTGCCTGCAGGCCTTCCGGCTTTTCCAGTCGACCTGTCCAAATCGAAAATTTATGTGAGAGAGGGATTTGAAAAAGAATGGGTTCATTCCTCGCCCGAGAACTGCGCATCCTGCAAAACCGCAGTTTTTCAGGATGAAACAATAAAATCCATTCGGATGAAAAAAATATTTCCGGATAAATTTGAAGAAGCCGGCAGAGAAATAAATCTCGAAGAAAGAAAGGCTGATAATTTCACAGTCGGACTGAGTTTTCATCTGAAAGAACTTCCTGAAAAAAACAGCTCATACGGACTCTTCCTTGAAAGAATCGGAATCAACTGGGCAGTGTATCTGAACGGTCATCTGCTGAAAGAAGAAATCCATCTGGATGAAAATGGAAAAGTGAAACTCCACAAGGCGACACGTTTTCCTGTGATCCGTATTCCGGAAAATGTTCTCAGAATAGGAAAAAATGATCTTTATTTCCGTCTGACAGGAGACATACGGGATACTTACCTGTCAGTATACTTGAAATCTCCGGAAATTGACCGGATGGAAAAACTGACAGTCAGGCAATATGATATATTTCGTTTTTTTATCTATTTATCATACCTGATTGTCGGAGTTCAGCTCCTGGTTGTGTATTTTTACAACAGACAGAAAATGTATTTATTTCTGAGCTTTGGAGTCTTCTGCTACGGGATGAACAGATTTCTGGACAGCAGTCTTGCATTTCAGCTGATTGAAGACTCCTCCGTGCAGCAGAACCTTTATTCAGTGACCTATCTGCTTCTTTCCGGATTCATGCTTCTGTTCTTTAATTATTTAGTGGAGGAAAAAGCGCATTTCATCGTAAAACTGAATTTTTTCTTTTCACTGTTTTTTTCCGTAATGAAATTCTTTCTGCCTCATGCCTATACATTTCCTTTTCTGCTCGGATTCGCCTCAAGTGCCTCTCTGATTGCTTATCCTTATATAATGTTCTACAGAATAGGATATACGGGAATAAAATTTTTCATTACAGAATTGAAAGAAAATCTCAGAAAGAAAATGAAATCCGCGTTTCTGCATTCCCTTTTTTATGCCTGGAAGTCAAATCAGGAATTTATGCTTTTCGTATTTATTTTTCCGACATATATTTCCTTTGCAATAGATTATAATGATTTTTCCAAATATGAAGCTCACAGATACACCTCAGACTTTTCAATTTTCCTGTTTTACGGCCTGATGACATACTTTACATTCATAAGAAAGTCCCAGCTGACGGAAAAGCACAGAATAGAACTGGAAAAGCTGGAATGGGAAAAAGAAACGGAAAAACTGAAAAGCGAGCTTAAAGTCAAGAAGGAAAGAGAAAAAATTTTCGCAGACATTCACGACAATCTGGGCGGGAAGCTGCTTGACCTTTCCTTTCAGCTGAACAGCCTGCCGACTGATGAACCGATCAGTCCCAAATCCAAAGACAGAATCAGCGGAAGCATCAGCACTGTAATGAAGGGACTCAGAAACCATCTGCTTGCTTTCGAAGATATGAAAATCATAGAAGAACATTTTGCAGAAGGCCTGCAGCTTTTTTTAATCAGAAGGTATTCCCTTGTCAGCAGGAAAATATATTTTGTTACGGAAGTCGGTTACAATGACGGAATCATCTCAAGGGATAAACTGCCTGACCTGCTGAAGATAATTACAGAACTTGTAAACAATGATTTGAAATACGGATTTGGAATATCAGAATGGAGACTGAAGGCAGAAGACAGCCGGTTCTCCATTGAAATGAATTCAGAAACTCACTGGAATGAGAATAGGAAATCTGCAGGGAACGGTCATATCACAATGGCCAGAAGAACCGAAACCTTAGGTGCTGTTTTTGAGTATACAATCCGGAACAGCATATACTCTGCAAAGATTTCGTTTCCTCTGTAAGGTTTTTCTGCGAAATGGGAATACCTGAATAAAAAACTGCTGATTTACAGAGAATATACTTTGATAGAATTTCTAAAGAACGCAGCGGCCCAGGATGTCGGGAACTGCAGGCCAAGTCCAGCCGGAAAAACCTTGTGCGTCACCGGATACAGGACAGCAGAATCACTCCAGTGCAGTCTTTGTCAAAAATGTATTGACTGAAGAGA
>DAORDI010000361.1:0-4843 GCA_035345895.1 Leptospiraceae bacterium | reverse complement strand
CAGAAGAGAGATCATTAAAATGGTCGGCAACGCGAAATCAGGCCATCCGGGCGGACCTTTGGGACTTGCGGATATTTATTCAGCACTCTATTTCAAAGTATTGAACCATGATCCTAAAAATCCTGAAAAAGAAGACAGGGACAGACTCATCCTTTCCAACGGCCATGTGTGTGCAGTCAGATACGCTGCTATGGCGCTTTCCGGTTATTTTGCAGTGCAGGAACTCTCCACATTCAGAGCACTGGGAAGCAGACTTCAGGGACATCCTTCCACAAGATATCTTCCTGGAGTGGAAAGTTCCTCCGGTTCTTTAGGTCAGGGACTTTCCGTAGCGACCGGAATTGCACTGGGTGCAAAGATGCAGAAAAAAAACTATAAGGTATATACCTGCATTTCCGACGGAGAATGCGGAGAGGGAATGACCTGGGAGGCAGCACAGTCTGCAGTTCATTTCAAACTGAACAATCTGATCGCATTTATGGACAGAAACTTTATTCAGATAGACGGGTTCACTGAAGACATTATGAGACTGGAACCTCTGGGTAAAAAATTTGAAATGTTCGGATGGAATCTGATCGAGGCGGACGGACATGATATGAATGCAATTCTGGATGCATTTGAACAGGCAAAAGCAAAAACAGAGGGGCCTACTCTGATTGTTTTCAGAACAGTCCTCGGAAAAGGAGTCAGCTTTATGGAAAATAAACCGGAATGGCATGGAACTCCGCCGAATGCCGAACAGATGGAAAAAGCACTTCAGGAAATAGGCGTCTGAACAATGTACAGGTTTCCTCATAAGAACATTCTGGATACGGATCAGTTCAGCAAGGAAGATCTGGATTTTATTATTTCCAAAACCAACAGGATGAAGGAACTGCTTCATTCCGGTCAGGCATTCGGACTGCTCCATGGAAAACTGCTTGCCTCTCTTTTCTTTGAGGCATCGACAAGGACCAGGCTTTCTTTTGAATCTGCAATGGAAAGGCTGGGAGGACGTGTCATCTCCACTGTGGGTTTTCAGTTTTCTTCCATCTCCAAGGGAGAAACACTCTATGACACAATGAAAATGATTGAGGCATATGCCGATATCGCAGTCATCCGTCATCCGGTAGAAGGATCATCCAGGATCGCTGCCGGAGCGGTAAAAATGCCTGTGATCAATGCAGGCGACGGCGCAGGACAGCATCCTACCCAGGCTCTTCTGGATATGTACACAATCAAATCCGAAAAGGGTACTCTGGACAATATCACTGTCGGCTTTGTGGGTGATCTAAAGTACGGAAGAACAATTCATTCACTGATCAGGCTTCTGCATCACTACAAGATTCATCTGTACCTGATTTCCCCGGAAGAACTGTCTCTTCCTGACAATTATAAAAAGGATCCTTCCAATTCCCTTCTGACGTTTGAAGAAACAAGAGATATCAAGGCCATTTGGGACTGTGATGTTGTATATGTAACCAGAATTCAGGAAGAAAGATTCCCGGATCACAGGGAATACGAAAAACTCAAAGAGACATACAAGGTAAACAAGGAGCTGATCCTCGCATCCCGAAAAAATACGACTGTGCTTCACCCGCTCCCCAGAGTTTCGGAGCTTTCAACGGATGTAGACGATCTTCCGAATGCAGCCTATTTCCGTCAGGCGGAATACGGGGTTGCTGTCAGAATGACGCTCCTGTGCCTGTGCCTGGGAGTTGAGATTCCGGAATAATTGATTGAAATAATATTCTGAAGGAAAATTGTAGATTTATGGTGTATCAGCAGCGAAGATCAGAAAGAGTTTCCTACAAAAACTTTTCAGACTACTCTGTCAGTTTTACTGCAGACGATAAAACCTATACAGGCCTTTTAGGAAACATTTCGGACGGAGGGATGTGCGCCATTCTTCCTGCAGAGTTCCCTGCAGAGATCGGCGGACTTCTTAAGGGTGAACTTAAGTACAAACCTTACTCAGACATCTATCCGATCAGTACTAAGATTGTCTGGAAAGCGAATTATCTTTTAAAAGATGAGCCAAAAATTATGATAGGAATGGAGTTTGCAGAGAAGTTTGTTCTGCCGGAATACTTAATTGCTCTCAGTATGTCTTTTGAAGCATAAATGAAATGTCACCGAGGTTTTCTAAAACCTCGATGACTGCCAGCCTGATGCTTACTGACTGCTTTTAGCGTTAGCCGCCATATTCAGATAGAACCCTTCCACATCGTACCAAAGTCTTCCGCTGCTGAGCGAATTGGATGCTTCCAGATGGTCAATCCCAGTAGTAAAAATCCCATACGACGGGCCGCCTTTCCAGGTTCCCCATTTTTGAGAAGAAAGAGGCACGAGACCGTCATTTGCCATTCCCTGTCCGTTGAATGCACCTCCGGCAGCGCAGGCTGGATAAAGAATCCCCATCAGAGGGTGCTGAATCAGATCCGGTAAAGTAATGACTGATCCGTAGGAAAAGTACTTCACAGTTGACGAATTTGGAGTGTACTGATTGAACGCAGTCAGCCCTTCTTTGGAAAGTGAATTCAGTGCAGCCAGAGGATTCTGACTGTCGCCTCCCCAAAGAATCTGAGTGAGCACACCTAAAGAAGCGGAAACAAAAGGCTCAATCCAGTCAGGAAGGGCAGACTTCACAATGTCTGCAATCGGGCTTCCGTAATGCGGTGTACTGATCGTAGTCAGGGTGGAGATTTTTGATGACATTCCCAAATTGGAAACCATATATCTTGAGTCAAGCCCGCCCTGAGAATGACCCATCACGTGCACTTTCGAATATCCGCCTGCGGCCATAAAAGTGAGAACTTTTCCCTTCAGTTCCTGAGCACGGAACTCATTGGACTGAGCAGCCGTTTTAGTAGGAGCAAAAACAACCGCTCCCTGTCCCCTCAGGTAGTCATCGAGTCCGCCCCAGTATTTTGCAATGCTGATGAGAGCAGTAGAATCAGTATCTCCCCACCCAAAAAGGCCATGCGAAAGAACGATGGGATACATTCCCTGAAGAGGTTTCTGTGCGGAACCGCCTCCGCTTGCTGAAAGAGAGAATATTGCCCCCGCCATAATCATTGTAAAAAGAATTTTTTTCATTGTTTTTTCCTTATTTTTCATTTTCGCAGAGAGTAATCGGAAAAGATCATTTTGCAGTTAAACTTCGGAAAAAGGAGCGAATGACTTTTCAAATACTCTTAAATTTTGCTTAAAAACCATATTAAACATAGTTAGTTATGAGTCAATCATTTTTCTACTGTAAAAATCAGAAATGAATTGAAATCTTGAGTTTGTCTGTCAAAACTGTCCGCCTATAGGGGAAAATAAAATGGCTTTTACGGACAATTACAGAAGACAGCATGATGAAATATTGGATTTGGCAGGACAGCTTGCCGCGAATCTTACTGCAGATAAAATAAAGACAAATACGGACACCGTCCTGAATCTGCTCTCGCAGTTTTCGGCCAAACTGAACATACATCTGACAATGGAAGACAAGGCACTCTATCCGAAACTTCTTGCTTCTTCTGACAAAAAAATCTCGGAGACAGCAGCATCATTTCAGAATGAAATGGGAGGCATAAAGCAGGTTGTGGAAAAATATATCGGCAACTGGTGCTCTAAGGCAAACCTTCTGGCTGACCCTCAAAAATTTATTACGGATACAAATGGACTCCTCGGTGCATTGAAGGCAAGAGTGGACAAGGAGAACACAATTCTTTATCCGATGGCTGATAAATTCTAAGATGATTTATTTTTTTGCCGGTCTGATTCTCGGAATTCTAATTTCAGCATCTGCATCCGTTTATCTGTTGATGAAAATTCGAAACAGGATACAGGCAAAAACAAAGGAGATCGGCTTAAAGTCAGATTCATCTCAGAAGGTATTTTCAGAAAGCAGACTTCTTTCAAAAACAAAACTTTCTGAACTTCTCAATTCCGCAGTAAACAGCATCAAGGAAGGATTTACGGAACGATACAAGTCCTTCCTTGAAAAGCTCAGCTTCAATCTGAACCAGTATGAAAATACACTGAATCTTTTTGACAATATATCAGGAACGTTCATACAGGTTTCTCAAAGTCAGTCTGCATCCACTCAGGAAATGGCTGCCTCGACTGAAGAAATTCTTTCCTCATTCAAAAGCATCGGTGCAAGCGTAACGGACCAGAGCGAACAGCTGGTTCACATCAATGAAATACTGCAGAATCTGCTTGTAAAAATGAAGAATACGGATCAGAATCTTTCTGATTTTTCAAAAGAAATCAAATCCTTTTCAGACAATCTGGTATTTATGAAAGGTCTTGTGGAAAATGCATCTGAATCCATCCGAAATACAAAAGCCACTTCGATTCGAATTAATCAGATAGCAGATGTCATCCGTGAAATTTCCGATCAGACAAATCTCCTTGCACTGAATGCATCCATTGAAGCAGCAAGAGCAGGAGAAAAGGGAAGAGGTTTTTCCGTAGTGGCAGGAGAAGTGTCCAAACTCTCTGACAGAACTGTAAAAAGCGTAAAGGAAATCGAGTCCTGTGTAAAGGACAATTCCAGGTTTGTAAGCACAGGTGAAGAAAAAGTCAGAGCGGTATATGAAATAATGAAAGAATCATCAGAATGGGCAATGAAACTGAGTGCAGTCATCAGCAGCTTTTCTGCACTGATTCGTGAGGAATCTGAAGCCGCAGAATCAGTTTCCAAAATTCTTTCCAATGTAAAGGAAAGAGGAGAGTCCATAAAAATTGCAGCAGATGAGCAGGTGCTTGCAATCAACGCAATTACGGAAAAGGCTCAGCTGATTTCCGAAGAATCCGATATGATCTCAATGCATTCCTTTGAACTTTCAGCTCTCTCAGATGATCTGAA
>DAORDI010000360.1:0-4874 GCA_035345895.1 Leptospiraceae bacterium | reverse complement strand
TAAGACCTGCGGCACAAAAGACTCCAGGCATAGAATGGGAAGAATGCGAATGCATCATCTATACGAAAGTCCCAGAAGGAAAAGAAGCGATCATAAAAAGAGCACAGGAGATGGAACTCAAAAGCAGGAAATAAATATTGCTAAAAATACTATCTATACTATATTTAATTTATGTATAAATTCCTTATTTTTTTAATGCTCTTCTGTGCTCACTGCTCCAAGACCATTGCAGAAAAAACAGGCAAGTGCGATAAAGAGACTAAACGAAGAAAACAATGTGCTCTTTTAATGTATGCAGGATGTATAGAGCAATATAAACCGTTTCCCGGCAGACCTGAAGATGTCTGTAAAGAATCTCTTCCTTTTATTGATGCAATTTGTGATTTAAGATCGGAAGAGTGCAGACCATCCCCACCCAAAAAGAATAAATGAAATATTGAGTTTGAATAACAGAAATGAATTAAAGAAGCAGTATTTAAGCATTATACTTTGCGATGGCATTTCGCAGAGAACATCCACCTCGGCCCCTCTCCACGACGTAAGGAGTGGAGAGGGGTGCCGGAGGCGGGGTGAGGTTTAACCCGAGGTTTTCTTTTCGATCGGACGGAAAGGATACAGGAAGGAAGCAAGTGCGGATGACTGTCTTGTCTGAATCCAGACTTTTCCCTTTCCCTGAAAACGGCATACCAGTCCCTCTCCTGAGAAGAAAAGTGATTTGTATCCGCCGACTGCACGGACATCATACTCCAGTCCTTCAGTGAATGCAACGATATAGCCGGTGTCTACAACATAGTCCCCGTCCACATCAATCTCAATCAGTCCACCGTATGTATTGAACCAGAGATCTCCCTTTCCTGAGCACCGGATGAGAAACATAGACTGACCTGAAAAGAATCCTTTTTTGAATCCCTGCCATTTTGCATCAGTTTCCACATCCATTCCGGAAGCGACAAATCCTGAACCCTGAAGATAGATCACCTGATCTTCGAGATACACATGCTCGAGATCTCCAGGTGCTCCAGGTGCAATATTGATTTCCCCTTCTCCGTTCTCTGCTGTAAACTCATTGATGAACAGAGACTCTCCTGAAAGAAATCTTTTGAATCCGCCCTTGAACCTTGTCTTCATTGTGACGTTGGTATCCATCGACGCCATAGCTGACGCTTCCACTCTGATCGTCTTTCCGGAAGGAATCTTCACATTGAGAAAGGAAAAATCAGGAACACACTGAATTTTGTAATTATAATCTGATTTTGTTTTGTCCAGCATAGTATCTCCTTAGGACGATCTTGGGCGGAGCATTGAACTCAGAGCCCATCCGAATGAACTTGGATTGTGCGACTGACACCAGACAGTTCCCTTTCCTTCAAAACGGCAGACTAGTCCTTCACCGCTTGCAAAAGAGGCAATCCATCCTTTTGCCGCCTTGGAAACCTTGAAATTCAGTGTTTCATCAAATGCAACAATATGCCCAGTATCGACAATATAAGCACCGTCTACTTTCACAGGATAGATGGCTCCGAAGGAACTTAATACAAATTTTCCTGTTCCCTTGGACTTCAGCCAGAACATGCTTTCTCCGGAAAACAGATTCTTGAATCCCTGCCAGCCCGGCTCAATCGAAATGCTCTGCTCGCAGGCTACAAATGCGCCTGACTGAATGATGAGGCTTTCGCCCTTCCCTTCAAAAACCTGCATATCTCCCTGAAGAGAAGTTGCAAGATACAGCTCTCCTCCTTTCGGTCCTGCCTCAAAATGGTTCAGGAAAAAAGACTCTCCTGCAAACATTCTTTTCAGAGCCTTCAGAAATCCTCCTCCTGAATTCTTCTGATGAGTGGAAGTGGTGATGCTGAGATCGCCTGACATTGCAATCATTGCTCCCGCTTCCGACGTGATTGTTTCATTCGGCCCCAGAGTCACCTTGGCTGCCGTATTGCTTGGTCTGTGTAATATCTCTATATTCATTTTCCCTCTCAGTACAGATGCGGATTGATCCAGGACGCAAGTCCTTCCAGACTTCTCGACTGCAGATATATCTTTCCGTTCCCGATGATTTTAGTCACAATTCCTTCACCGCTGGTGAAGCTCGAAATGAGTCCGCCTGCCAGTTTCAGTTTGAGCTGGAGCTGCGGTTCATAAGCCACGAGATGCCCGGAATCTACAATGTATTCGCCCTTGACTTCTTTTTCCACGAGTCCGCCGTAACATCCGTACAGAAGTTTTCCCGTTCCAGAAGCAGTGATCTTGAAAAGACCTTCTCTTGCGATGAAGGAAGCAAAACCTGCCCACTGAAGTCCAATTTTGACTCCAGGAGTGCTTGCAATATAAGCTCCTGGCTGCATGCAGATAGTATTATCCTTCAGCTCAATTTCCCGGATATCGCCTGGAGTCGGCTGCACAATTGTAAGTCTCTGAGTCGAACTGGAAGGATTGCTGAATTCATTAATAAATAATGATTCTCCTCCCAGGAATTTTCTGAGGAGGCCCTTGAAAAAACCTCCGTTGAATTTTGGCCGCAGTTCCAGCTCTGTGGACATGCTGGACATTGCATCGGATTCGGCTATAAAGCTTTCACCGGGTTCCAAATCTACATGCACATAGGCAAATGCCGGTGCGCCGTTGATTTCTGTCTTCATAATTTACCCTCTTTTTTTACGTCGTCTATTTCAGTTTCGCTTTAAGTTTTGCCAATTCCATTTTTATGTCTGCAAAGTCTTTGGGATTCAGATGAGAAAGCTTTTCCTTCATCGTTTCGATTCTTTCTTCTGTTCCGGGATGTGTGCTTAAAAAACGGAGCACATCTTCTCCTTCCGTCTTGTCCTCACTTTCGAGTTTCTGTATCTTTTCAAAAAATTCCTTCATTCCGGAAGGATGAATTTTTGCAGTGAGAAGATACTTGAACCCCTGAGCATCTGCTTCTCTTTCATAGTCTCTCGAAAACTTGGAAGAGATGAGAAGTCCGCTGTTCTGTGTGATGATTGCAAGAAGTCCTGTGAAGTCTCCGAACAGTGTCTGGATGACTACAAAAAGTCCGACGGAATTGATGATCTGACGCAGTCCGTGTTTTTCAGTGATATGTGAAAGTTCATGTGCCAGAACTCCTGCAATTTCCTCGGGTCTTTCCGCCTTCATAATCAGTTCCGAATGAATTACAATATTTCCTCCCGGTATGGCAAATGCATTGACTCGCGAGTCTTCCATAATATGGAATTTGAATTCGTATCCGGAATGTTTTGCAGCCTCAGTGAGAGGTTTTGTAATCGGTTCCAGAAGTTTCAGTGTTTCTTCCGAATCATACATTTTCTTTCCTGCAGTGAGAGATTTGTATACATTCTGTCCGAGAGATTTTTCCCATTTTACCGGGATCTGGGAAGCCAGGAAAAAAGTGAATGTTTCCTTGTAGAATTTAAAAAGATAGATAATCCCTGTCACTGATAAAGCCAGAAGAAATACTGCAGCAGCAATTTTCATATCCCTTCTGATTCTCTGCGTCTTCAGTTCCCCCAGTGCAGGAGCTCCGGAAATGGCTCTGTCCCGAAGAACAGATTTGTCTGAAGTGTATATAATCCAGTCTTTTTCGGATTCATGTGAGAAATAGATCAGGCTTCCCCCGCTCCCTCCCTGCTCTATATGAATTCCCTTTGCAGGAAGCCTCACGCTTCCGCCTGCATAGGAAAATGTGACTGTTTCTGTGCTCAAGGAGATTTGACCGGCAACCCTCCCGCCTTCTATGGAATCATTCAGACCGACTGCAAAATAACTCTTGTCCATTCTTTCTCCTGTTTTGGTTTCCCCTGCCAAGACTCTGATTCTCGGGAAGTTTCATCAATCTTTATTTTAGAGGATTTTTTTTGCAGAACCGGAAAAAACTTTGGAATGACAGATCTAAACCGAAAAGAAAGGCTGGTGGATTCCATTTTTTGGCTGAAATATTCCATTTGCCAAAAATAATATAAAATTCTCAATGTGCATTGAGGTTTTCAATGCAGAGCAATTACCAGCCTTTATTTTCAGAAGCTTATCTTTGGTCTGTTTGGCAAAGGGATTTTCAGGGTTATGCGGATATGTATGATAAAGATGTCTTAAAGATGCTTACCGATTGGTCGAAAAAAGAATCTCTTTTTATCTGCGCACAATGGAAACAAAAAATCCGAGGAATCAACGTCACAGAAAAATACAAAGCCAAATCACTAGTAACCGATTTACTCGATTTAGTCAAAACAGAAAACTCTGCCGTCAAAGACCAAGTAACCGCTCTCGACAAAGAGATTGATGCGCTTGATAAAACGATTTCTGTAAAGGAAAAAGAGATGAATGAGGTTGTTTATAAACTATATAAGCTGACGGATGAGGAAATTTTGCTGGTGGAGAGAGGATGAAAAATGCTTACTGTCATAAAGCTTCTGAATAAAATGAAAGAAGCGAGTATCATTACGGAATATGCTTTAGGGGGTGCAACCGCACTAGTTTATTACTTTGAGCCTATTCAGTGATGTTTTTGTCTATTTAAAGAATGAAAGGTCAATGCTTGTGAGTCTTGAGCCTATTTACAGTTTTATGAAAGAATCTTTTCGACTGTTTACTTTGGAGCATTTGATGGCTGTTATGGTGCAGACTTCCAGAGGAAAGGATAAAGCAAGACTCGAAGTGATCCTGAAAGCTAAGATCGAATTTGATTACAGCAAGTGGGACGAAATTTTAGCAAGATACAATCTGGCTGAAAAATGGAACAGCATAAAGGCAGGGTTTGATTTATGAATGAAATCGATTATATTGCAAAGATTAAGAAAACAAAACAGGAGATCAAAAAAGAACTGATTGCTCTGCCTTTTGAAGAGAAAATCAGACGACTGATTGAGATGCAGAAAATTTCC
>DAORDI010000359.1:0-4877 GCA_035345895.1 Leptospiraceae bacterium | reverse complement strand
TTAATGGGTTTTCCTGATTCTTTCAAGATTACCGTATCAGATACTCAAGCATATAAGCAATTTGGGAATTCTGTTGTGGTTCCTTTAGTGTCAGAAATAGCTACCGAAATAAAAAATCTACTATTAAAAAACCAGGAACTCAAAAAATGAATTTTCAGAATTACAAAGATTTTTTACTAGCACACGGATGCAAAAAAATTTATATAAAGGAACTTTCTTTAAATGATAATTCCAAAAATCAGGTTTACTTTGGCAATAGTTTTGAAATTCTAAATATCCTACCAATATCAGAAGTCAAAACCGAGGAGGCTGGAGAATGGAAAAAAGAACGATTTAAAGCTTCCTTAAATTTCTCTTGGATAACCGAAAACTTTGAAATATCCCCCGCCCCCTATGCTCAGCTAATACTCTACCCAAAGTATCCTGAAGTCAGATTTTCCGGCTTTCTGTCAAAATGTGAAAAAGCCCCCTCATTTTTAATGAGCCATCGCTTGCCAAATCGATTTCTATTTTTATCAGTATCAAAAAATGGAAAAATTCTAGGATTCGTAGCGGATGAGAAGTCAGATATTGTAAAGGACTTCCAAAATGTTCATCCCCTAACTGAACACGGAATATTCAAAATAGTTGAATTACCTGAAGTACTAAATAATCGAGAGAGACTATTTCAAGAAATTCTTAGAATTCATCAACTCGGATGGATAAAATCAAAAAGGTTAGATAAAAATAGTAATAAGCTCCCATGTAATGCACCAAACTGCGGTGGCTATACCTTGGAAGCAGAGTTAGGAATTACTCCAAATGGATATTCTGATCCCGATTTTTTAGGATGGGAAATAAAGCAATTTGGAGTCGCAAATTTTTCCAATATAGAATCTGCAATAATAACTTTAATGACACCTGAGCCTACGGATGGGTTATACAAATCAGAGGGAACAGAATCATTTATTCGGAAGTATGGCTACGCTGACAAGGGTGGAATTGCAGATAGAATAAATTTTGGTGGAATCCACAAGTATGGCGTAAGACACCATCAAACTCATTTAAGATTGTGTATACTTGGAATTGATGAAAATACAGGAAAAATTAGAAATTCAAACGGTAAAATTGCATTAATGGATGATGACGGAATTGAAACGGCTTCTTGGAGCTTTGCATCTATGCTTCTTCATTGGAACAGAAAACATAATCAAGCATGTTATATCCCATCATTATCTAGTCAAGAGAATAATAGGCAATATAAGTATGGAAACGAAGTCATCCTTGGAATAGGAACAGACTTTCAATTATTCTTAAAAGAGCTAGTTTCAGGCAATATATATTATGACCCGGGAATAAAAATGGAAAATGCATCAAAGTCGCCTAAGATAAAAAAGCGAAGTCAATTCCGAATCAAATCGAAATATTTAAAAAATCTATATAAATCAAGTGAAAATATAGATGTTACTAAGCATTCTTTTAGTATGGAATCAAATTAGCAGGTTCGCTACTTTAACCAGATACTGCAATCTACTTAAACACAGAACTGAACTCTCTCTTCCCTTGACTGTTGACTCTCCCGGCGATTCAGACAGAAGCAGGTACATCTGATATTCCTTAATCAGAAATTCAATTCTGGAAGCGGTGTTGACTGTATCTGCAATGACAGTTTATTCTTTTACTGAAACCGATTTTACCAATTAGAACATTTCCTCCAGGCAGACCGGTTTCAATTTCATTTTTTTTACTGAGCAGTTACGATAATTTAATTATTAATTCACCAATTTACAGACCGTCATTCAGTTCTTTTCGGCACTCCGATGAAACTTTTTCTTCATTCTTAAATAGACATTTTAAGATTCTTCCTCCTCCCGGAACAACCCATGTACAGAATTTCATTACATCAGACATACAGGCACTGGAACTGCCCTTCATTGTTTCTGCAGAAGCTTTTAGACTGGCTCTGCATATTTCTGAAAGCTTTGATTCATTCTCCAGAAGACAGAGAAAAACCTTTGACTTTGGGCGGGAGATCTGACTGCAGTACCTGTCTTTCTCAGTTTTGCATTCGGAGGGTACAAAAGCTGTTTGAGAGTAAAGACTGACGGATAAAACCAGACTGATAAATAAAAGCAGGCTTCTCATTTTCTGCTCCTTTCAGTTAGACTCAAAGAACCGAAGGCATAAGAATAATTCTCCGTTTGCGAAAGACGGTTCAGTCTGACAGCGGTTCCTGGAAAATTCCGGCATAAACAGAGAATGGAAGAGCACAAAACAGTCTCTAAAAAAAAATTTGACAGTTTTCAAAACGGAAAGTCTAAGTATCCAAAGGGAATTACCCGCTAAGAGGATGTATGAAAAAACTGCTTATATTGATCGTCGCTATGATGATGAGTTTCGGTGCGTATGCAAAAGACACAAAGAAGGATTCCAAAAAGGACACCAAGGAAAAAACAGAAAAAAAACACGGCAAGGTCAATCTGAATACTGCCACTCAGGAAGAACTTGAATCCGTAGCTGGAATTGGGCCTGCAAAAGCAAAAGCAATCATCGACCACAGAAAGAAAAACGGAAAATTCAAAAAAGTGGAAGATCTGGATGATGTCCCAGGCTTTGGAAAAGCAACTGTAGACAAAGTCAAATCAGAACTGACTGTCAAGTAATTTATTGTATCCGTGCCTCTGTTCAGAGGCCGGATTTCCTGCCTCTTTAATTCAATAAAATTTTGCATTCAAGGATTCAGTCCCCCTTTGATCCAGCAGTATACTGCCTGTGCTATTGCAGAATTTGAATTCACTGCCATTGTTCCTGAAGTGATTTTCTGATAAATAAGACTTCCTGCCGGATCCCCGGATACTGCCTTTGCTTTCACCGAAGTATAACTTGTAATGTCCAGTCCCTGCTGTGAGCTGGCTGTATTATGACATCCGCTTTTAGAACAGTTTGACGTCGTCCCTGCTGATGCAAGAGTTGAAAATGCAGGACTAGCCACTGAACAGCTGAATGTGCTGGATGGAGTCAATCCGGATGATCCGGTCGTACTTCCAGTGCTCGATGTGGAAGAGGCAGATCCTGAGCGGGAAGCAAGAACTGCTGCTGCGAGAAGTTTTGAACTGTCCTCTTTTTTCTCAGTGCAATGACTGAAGACCAGCAATAAAAATGTCAAATATGAAATATAAGTTTTCACAGTATTTGAAAATCCTTTAAACGATCCTGTTTAATCTTTAATGAAGGCTGAAAGAGGTCCGTTAATTTGAGTTCTTTCTCAGACTTCATTTCAAAATCAACCGTCATTCTGAAGCATTGAGCATTTAAGTCAAAAATATATTTCCGGGAAAGGCTCATACTGAGACTCTCGTCGCCTCCTTGCTAATTATGCAGTCAGGAAAGTCCGTATAAATCTGCATCCATCGAATTTTTTACTTTTCATTCTGCTTACAGTAAACGAATTTATTTGCTGATCCATATGAATTTTATTGAACATATTTACTTTTCAGCCAATTCACTCGGCCGCCTTCCTGTCCTGATATACAGCATCATCATTGCAGTCTATCTGCTTCTTCATCCCGCCCGTTCAGTTCAGAGCAGGACTGCCGGACTGTATTTTGTTTTTGCCGCAATTTTTCATTTTGGATTTTTCTGGGCACATTCCCTGTACCATCCTGTCGGTGCACTTGGCTACTTCCTGACAGCACTTTCTCCTGCGGGAATTGCTGTCCTGCTGCAGTTTGCCTATCTTTTTCCGAAAGATGATATGCAGAAAGAAAGAAAAACGGCAATGATGATCAGCAGCGTTGGTGCAGCCTTCGCATGTACGGACTACTTTTACAATGCATCCGTCTCTGCAGTGAAGATCTTTTCTCCCGGTTACGGAATTACTTACATTTCGAAAGCGGTTCCATTTGTAAATGCAGCACTGTATCTCTGGATCATCATTGTCTTTATCAGAAAAACACTCAGGCATTCAAAAACCTTTCATGCAGATTCGGGAAATCATTTCTCGTATCTTTTTTTTCCTGGAGGAAAAGAAGCGGCATCCTGCAGGAATTTCGCACTGGTCAGCAGTTTTGAATTTATAAATGCGGGAATTCTCACTTCCGGTCTTCTTTACAGAAGCCTGACTTTCCTTCAGCTTCAGACTGTAATGAATTTTTCATTCTTTTTCATATCCTCAGCATATGTGATTCTTTTCCTGAGATATTTGAGCGGATCTACACCGATTTCATTCAAGATCATCAACTTCGGACTTCTCACATCTCTTGTGCTGGCAGTTCTTGCGGGAAATATTCAGACAGTTCAGTCTGAAAGAAGTTTTCATCGGATCAGGGTTCAGGAAACAGAGAAAATCATTCTTTCCTTTGATCTGAATGAAATGAGGAAACCGGAGACTGTTCCGGAAAGCCTGGAGTTTCTGGTTAAATTTACAGATGAGCACAGATTTGAATCCATTTACAAAAAGAGAGACATTGAAATTCCGGAAAAAATAAACCTTTGGGAAAGAACTCCCAGTCTGCACGAATTCAGCGACACTCCCAGGTATCCCTCCTCGAAAGAACTGAGAGAAAATAAGAAGGAATCATACTATACCAGAATTTCCGAAAAGAACATCCAGTTTTATCCTGTAATTTACAAAAATGAGGTTTATGGACTGGGATTCAACGATCTTCAGTTCAGAAAATTTATACATCCTCATATAATCAGTTTATTCTATCTGTATTTTTATTCGCTGATTATAAATTTCGTTCTTCTTCCGCTGACCCTTTCCAGAAATTTCAGCCAGCCCTTCCGGCAGATTCTGTCAGGACTGTACCAGAAAACAGAAATGCTTCTGCTTCCTTCCTCCGGCAAAGATCTCAGAAACGAACTGGAAATACTGAATGAAACACTGATCCAGATCA
>DAORDI010000358.1:0-4911 GCA_035345895.1 Leptospiraceae bacterium | reverse complement strand
ATTTTTGACGCTGATGAAAGAATCGATTCCTGCCATCAGGAAATTCGGTGTCTTTGGATTTATTTTCTCGACAAACTGGGATCCCGTCAATGAGGACTTCAGGGCAGGCAGTGCGATTTTCGGCACCCTGATTACCACCTCATTGGCCTTGATGATTGCCGCTCCTGCTTCGATCGGAGTGGCAGTCTTCGTCACTGAAATTGCACCGGACAGACTGAAAAATCTGATCGGTCTTGCCATAGAACTTCTGGCTGCAATTCCCAGCATCATCTACGGAATGTGGGGACTTTACACACTCTCTCCCATCATGTCCAAGACTGTGGAACCCCTGCTTCAGAATACCTTCGGCAGACTTCCGGTCTTCGGAGTCCTGTTCTCCGGAACTCCTCTGGGGATTGATATACTTACAGCAAGCCTCATCCTGAGCATTATGATCATTCCTTTCTCTGCGAGCATTGCCAGGGACTCCTTTCTTCTGACTCCCTCAGTCGTCAAAGAATCCTCCTATGCACTCGGAGCGACCAAATGGGAAATGGTGATTGATGTAGTGATGCCTTATGCAAAGTCAGGAGTCATCGGAGGAATTTTCCTGTCCTTGGGAAGAG
Source organism: Leptospiraceae bacterium (assembly GCA_035345895.1). GTDB lineage: Bacteria > Spirochaetota > Leptospiria > Leptospirales > Leptospiraceae > DAORDI01. The sequence goes on along the minus strand of DAORDI010000358.1, from coordinate 4,306 downwards.
CACTGGGAGAAACAATGGCTCTTGCATTTGTTCTGGGAAACAAGCACAAAATTCCCACTTCTCTTTTCGACGCAGCCGACACAATCACAGTCACACTGGCAAATGAATTTGCGGAAGCACAGGGAGAGTCTTATTTATCATCATTATTTTTTCTTGCACTGATACTTTTCTTTATGAGTTTTACAATTCTTGCAGCAGCAAAAATACTTTTGAAAATTTCTCAAAGGAAGCACAGATAATGTCTCATCAGAACTGGAGAAAATTCAAGGGTTTTCTGGCACTTTCCCTCTGTTCATTTGCTGCGGCCTTCGGACTGTTCTGGCTTGTGTTCATTTTAGGCGATGTGATCCGTCACGGCATTTCTGCACTGGATCTGAACCTGTTTATGAATGATCCTGCAGGTCCCGGAAATCCGGGCGGCGGACTCAGAAACGCATTTGTCGGTCAGATAATGATTACCTCCGTATCCATACTGATCGGTGTTCCAATGGGAATTTTAGGAGGCATATTCGTTGCGGAATATTCCAGAGATACAAAGCTGTCTCAGACAATCAGCATACTTTCCGATATTATGGTCAGTGTTCCTTCCATTGTGATCGGAACATTTGCCTATGCAATGTTTGTGAAGCCTGTAGGCCGATTCAACGGTTGGGCCGGTTCCATTGCACTTTCCATCATTATGATTCCAGTCGTACTGAGAACCACGGAAGAGATGCTGAAACTTGTTCCTTCCACACTGAGAGAAGCAGCTTATGCTCTTGGAGCAAATAAATCTCAGGTGACTTTTCAGATTGTGCTCAGATCAGCAGGAACAGGAGTGCTCACCGGGGTCATTCTGGCAATAGCCAGGATTTCAGGCGAAACCGCTCCCCTTCTTTTCACTTCATTCAACAATATGTTTTTTTCAACTGATATGAACGAACCGATCGCATCGCTTACAGTAAATATTTTCCAATATGCTATGGGTCCTTACGATGAATGGCACGCTCAGGCCTGGGCAGCATCACTGATTATCACTGTCTTCATACTCAGCATAACTGTTCTGAGCCGAGTCATTATCAAAAGGAGTCATAAGGTTTGAATATGGAAAATACAAATCCAGAAATTGAAGTCAAAGACCTGAATTTTTACTACAGCGGCAATACACATTCATTAAAAAGCATGAACCTGACTGTGCCGAAAAATCATATCATTTCTCTCATAGGCCCTTCCGGATGCGGAAAAACAACACTGCTCAGATGCTTCAACAGGATGCATGACCTTTATCCGGGAAACAGATATGAAGGGGAAATCATTTTTGACGGAAGGAACATTCTCGAAAAGACCGAAGATCTGATGACTCTTCGTGCAAGGATAGGAATGGTATTTCAGAAGCCCACTCCTTTTCCGATGTCCATCTTCGACAATGTGGCCTACGGAATCAGACTGAAGGGAATCAAAAACAGATCGGAAGTGGAAGGAAGAGTGGAAAAGGCTCTGACAGAAGCAGCCCTGATGAGCGAGGTGAAGGACAAACTGAAAAAGAGTGCCTACGATCTTTCCGGAGGTCAGCAGCAGAGACTTGTCATAGCCCGTGCACTGGCCGCAGAGCCGGAAATACTTCTGTTTGATGAACCGACCTCTGCACTCGATCCTATTTCCACCGGGAAAATAGAAGAACTTTCCATGGAACTGAAAAAGCATATTACAATTATCATAGTCACTCACAATATGCAGCAGGCAGGCCGAATTTCCGATTTTACCGCATTCCTGATGCTGGGTGAACTCGTTGAGTTCAATCTGACTTCCAAGATATTTCAGTCTCCTGACAAGAAACTGACTCAGGACTATATTTCGGGCAGATTCGGCTGATTTTTTTTACAGGATTCCCGTTGACTTTCTGGACAGTATGTTCTAGGATTGAAGCATGTTCAAGATAATTGTTCTCGTAGCGGTTTTATTCATACTTTTTCGCTTTGCATACTCGGTGTACAGTCTGATTAAGAATATACGGATTATCAGAATGGACAGCAGAGATCAGAGGCAGGCAGGTTTCTTTTATGATATGCCGAGGGAAAAAAATATCTCCGAAAAAGTCAGAATTGTGGAAGAAAAAAAAGAATCAGACGAAAGGAAATTCTGAAAAAATACCGAATACTATAATAGACATGAAAAATACCCTTCTTTTCCTCCTGGCCGCATTTTTACTCGTTCAAAACTGTTCTCCTGCAAAAGGAGAATTCGGATGGGCTGTATCTTCCAATACAGAAAAAGGAATTCTGGAGAAAGAACTTTTTGTCGTCACTGATTACAAAATGATGAGAACAGGACTGATTTTTTCCCCTGCAGATATTGTTCACTATGTATATAAGTTTCAGTGGTCTCCATTCCAGTTAAACTACTCCTCTTCGGATGAATTCTTCATCAGTCTGGAAAAAGAATCCTTGGGATTTGTGGAAGTTGATGTAAAGAAAAAAATGATTGAATCTGAAAGTTACACACTCAAGGACAGATTTAAGAATCTGGAAATAGGAAGATACAATCTGAAAGTGGCTTTCGAGGGGGATGTGATTGATTCAGTTCAGTTCGATGTTCTCCCGGATGAAGGTTATGCAATCCGGGAAGATGACATCAATCTCACAGAAACAGACGAGATACTGAAATACTCCAGATAATTTAAAGCATTGATCTCAGCTTGGAAATGGCCTGAAAGAGAATCTTTTCGATCGGCTGTCTCTGAGAATCATTCTTTACTTTTTCCATCAGAGTGCGGATGTTTTTCTCCACTTCATCGTAATCAGGAGCTGTTCCGAATGCTTCCAGAATATGGGGCCATGCAAATTTCATGATGCTCAGAACTTCCGCTGGCTGTTTTTTCAGTTCATTTACGCATATATCCAGAAAACTCTTCACCTTGTCCAAGTGGACAATTCTAGTCTTCAGTTTGCCCAGCACACTTGCACTCAGGCCGGCCTTGGAAGAGATGGAAGCATAGTAAGAATTCCAGTCTACAGCAGTTCCTGCAGATTCCTTGGACAGATTGGATCTGATCGAAATATAACTTTTAGTCACAGAATCAGAGGAAGCGAGCCATGCGTTGTATCCGTTCATATCATTTTTGGACTTAAAGTCAAAGATCTTTTTGTTCAGATCAGAATAGAGCTTGAATGAAAACAGGTCTGCTTCATCCTTCACAGGTTCAGGAGCAGTTACAGCACTGTCCAGATCATCGAGGAAAGAACCCAGTCCGCCGTCATCTTCCGATGTTTCGGAAGTCACAGATCCGGTTTTATCATACTCTTCTATGTCGTCCAGAAGTCCGGAATTTTCAGACTGGTATGAGCTTTCATACTCCTCAATGTCATCCAGAAGCCCAGGTTCTTCTTCCTGTTCCTGTTCGTCTTCTGAATAAGAGTCATATCTGGGTACAGTATCTTCCAGACTGAGATCATCGACATCATCCAGAAGTCCTTTCGGTTTCTTTTCTTCCTTGTCGATGATTGTAATTGCTTCAATCAGAACTTCTTCTTTGAGTTCGAGTCTTTCTCCGGAGAGTTCCAGAGGAAACTCATCAATGATCTGCTTGAGAATGGAATCCTCATAAACCTGTTCTGCGACCTGAGGTTTGTTTCTCTTTGCAAGAGCTTCCTGTTTTTTCTGCTCTTCTCTTTCTCTTTCTTCCTTGATGGTGCCTAGAAGGCCCTTAGGCTTAATGACTTCCCCGGTAGTAATGTCTTCCAGACTGATCAGACCGTCATGAAAAACAAATCGCCCGTTTGAAGGAAAGATTTCTCCTATGATATAATTGATTTCATCAGTGATTCCGGTAAAGCTTGTCCCTGCACCGGACTTCAGCTTGTCGATCTCCTGATGCTTCAGTTTATCCTGAACTTTCTGGAGCGTGGAAATAAAATTATGATTCAGAAAATTGGTGAGTTCGGTCGGGTTGGTATTCAGAAAGGCTGCAAATTCCTTGTTTTTTTCAAAGAAATGCTCAGTCTTTTTCACATTCGTTACCATAAACCCTTTGAGTCTCTGGTAGATTTTATCCTTCTCTGACTGGGAAATATCTTTTTTTTCTGTCAGATATTTATTGAAAAGCTGCAGATGAGCATGATAATAGGATAAAAATTCACCGTATGAAGTAAACTGATAGCCGCCGTCACTGGCTCTTTCCAAAACCCTTTTTTCCAAGTCACTCATGGGTACAGTATCTGCAAAATCACAGATATTTTAAAGAAAAATTTGTCCAGAAGTCTATTTTTTATTTTTGGAGACCCTTGATTTCCTTCGTTCAGAAAGCTGACCCAGATCCATCTCCAGAATC
>DAORDI010000357.1:0-5004 GCA_035345895.1 Leptospiraceae bacterium | reverse complement strand
AGAAAAAATCCAGAACACCGTGAACACTCTCGAAAAGATAAAATCAAATATGGATATTTCGCGAACGGACTGGAAAAGATCGGAAAAGGAATTCACATTTCTTCTGCAGGAAAGCGACAAGTCTCTTCTCGAAATGAAAATTACACGGGACAGGATTTCTGAATCATTATCCAGTATAGAAAAAATATCATCGAGCTACAGAGAACTTATAAAGAACTGGAGCAGTCTGAACAAAGAAATAGAAAACATCAAAGGTGTGGTTTCAATCATTGAAGACATCGCAGAAAGAACAAACCTGCTTTCTCTGAATGCTTCCATTGAAGCCGCCCGGGCAGGAAAGAACGGCGCAGGCTTTGCAATTGTAAGTTCTGAGGTAAATAAACTTTCACTGCAGACGGCTGAATCTGCTCAGAACATTACGAGGCTCGTCAAGACTCTTGTTGCTGAAATGAAAAATATGGATGGGGAAAGCAGAAGAATGGGAGAAATCCTCGAAGAAAAAGTCAGTTCTGCTCTGCAGGCAGCAGACTCGCTTGAACAGATGAAAAATTCCATCAATCAGAGCGCAGCGGCACTTTCTCAGTTTCAGGGAACCTATTCATCCGTTCTGAATGAATTCAATCAGCTGAACAAAGAGCTTCTGGATCTCCTGGATATACAAAAAATCATTACAAATGATACAGAAAATAATGCAAGAATGCTTTTCAGATCCACATACGAGATAAATGAAATCAGAAAAAAAAACCTGGAGCAGATTGCTTCGCCTACCCTTCTTCTTATGATAAGGACAGTAAAAACAGAACATATGCTCTGGAAATGGTGGCTGATCTCCTATCTTTTCGGTCTCTACCATATTCCTGAAGAACAGGTGCTTGACCATACCCAGTGCAGACTTGGAAAATGGTACTATTCTGTACAGAATCCTGCAATCAAGGATCTTTCCTGTTTCAGAGATATGGAAGAACCTCATTCAGAACTTCACAGACTTGCAAAGTCCATTTTTCAGCAGATCAAAAACAACGATGTGATTCGCGCCAGATCGGAAATCAATGAACTGGAAAATGTATCCTTCAAAATCATAGGATTTCTGGACAGCCTGGAAAAAGAAGTCATCAGGAAAGGTCTGTAAAAACGTTTCAGTTTAAAAAGAATTCAGTATCTGCCAAAAAAAGGTTGAAGGCCTTTTCTGTCTGAAAATTATTTACTCCATGAAAAAATATATTATTTTATTTCTTATGCTTGTGCCGGCTGTTCTTTTTGCAAAAGAAGCAGACTGGTCAGGAAAATACAACGGTTCAAAAGATGAGGGCACCAATGCAGGGGGAACTCCCATTTTTTATGCATACGCAATCCATATAAAAAAAACAGGAAGAAAATATTCTGTTGAATACTCTGAAGACGGCTATCAGACAATGACAAGAATTCAGGGAGAACTGATTCCTGAAAAGGAAGGATTTGCAAAAATCATCTTCCTTGGCTGGGGAGAAGAGAATTCCACTTCCTATCAGAACTACAAGAAAGGCGATGTCATTATGAGGATAAAAAGAAAGAAAAACGGTGTCTGTGAAGTCAGATATCAAAATGACGAATTCAAAAAAGAACCCGTCCAATTTATTCAGGAAAAAGAAACATCTCCCTCTAAAAAATAATCTGCTGAAGTTTTTGCGAAATCGTCAGATATTCTTTTCTTGACAGGAGCATAGGCAGACAGATCCTAGACCTATCATAGTTTGGAATTATTTCTGACTGTGGCAGAGGAGGGTTAGGTTTATTTTATTTGAAACTGAGTCCGTTAAGCTGCTGCGAAATGTAAGGGAAGCTGAAGCGGAAATTAAATGCAATCCGGAGGACTGGAAAATTATCCAGGAAATTCTTTCCGGAAGAAACAAAAAGTTTGAGCTTCTGCTCGAAAAATATGAGGGAATGATTTATTCCCAATGTTTAAAATTTGCAGAAACCAAGGAAGAAGCGGAGGATATGGCTCAGGAAATTTTCCTGAAAGCATTTGAATCTCTCTCAAAGTTCAGAGGCGAGTCTATGTTCTCCACATGGCTTTTTCAGATTGGAAGAAATCTGGTTCTGGAAAAAATCAGAAAGAAGAATCTGTCGGAAATCCGCGAAAAAGAATTCGCAAGAAATGAAACACAGTCTGAACGGAAATTCTGTCCGGAATCGGAACTTGTCGTAAAGGAAGAAAGTGAAAGCCTGATGACTCAGCTGAAAAAACTTCCGCAGAACTACAAGATTCCTATTATGCTGTACTATTTCGAAAATATGTCCTATCAGGAAATTTCGGAAAAGCTGAATCTGAAAATGAACACACTGAAGAGTCATATATTGAGGGGCAAGGAGCTCCTGAAGAATCTGCTGCAAAATGAAAAAAAATCCATTTGATCACCCCGATATTTTCGACGTCTACAAACCCGCTCCTTCCGGATTCAGACATACAGTTCTTCTGAATATTATTCCGGATATATTCCTTACCTTTTCTTTCTGGACACTGATATTTCTTCTGGCTGCTCCATTCGCCATATTCTTCATCAGTCCCGAAATTTCCGCAGAAAAGGACCTCGTTGCATATGTTCTTCTGACATACAGTTTCTTCTTTCTTCTGTATGCTGTTTTAGCAGGCTATATTATCAGTAATTTCAGGAATTCCAGAATGCAGGACATCAAAGACAGATTCGGTTACCACGAAAAATGAGACTTCTTCTTATTTTACTGATGACTGGTTTGTCATTATATTCCGAGGAAAAAAAAGTCACTGCATCGGAGATTATGCAGATGCAGACCGATTCAGCATTCGAAGTCATCGGCAGACTGAATAAGACTGAGACAGCTGCTCTGATTACGCAGATCCGTGCAGAAGCCAAAAAAGAATACAAGGATATCGACAAGTTTTATCTCCTGATTTCCCATCTGGAAAAAATTCAGTCAGTGGATGAGGAACAAAAAAGACTCAAGGATCTGAATCTTGTATATCTTCTTGCACTTGGACTGTTTTCCGGTTTCCTTCTCTATGTATATTTCAGACAGAGGAAAATGATTCAGTCCCTGGAAAGACATATTCAGAACTGAAATGAAACTCGATGAAATACAGGGACAGGAAACTGCTCTTCAGTATTTAAGAACCTATATTCAGAATCCGGGAAAAATCCCGCCGCTTCTGATCTTTCACGGTCCCTCAGGTACAGGCAAATGGTCGGGAGCAGAAAGATTTTCATTTACCGTTCTGTGCGAAAAGGGAACCGGATGCGGCCACTGCATTTCCTGCAAGTCATTCTATCAGCACCAGCATCCTGACTATATTCAGTTTCCTGCAGGAGAAAGGGTTCCGATCGGTGATGAAAAAAATCCGGAAGAATTCACCATCAGATGGCTTCTTTCCAAACGAATTGCATATCAGCCTCATCTGAGCAGTTACAGAATTGTACTTTTTCCCAATGCAGGAATGATCAATAACGAGGCAGAAACCGCCCTTCTGAAAACTCTGGAAGAACCTCCCTCTCATACCAGATTTATATTTATCACTGAAAAACTGGAAGATCTGAAACAGACAATACTGAGCCGGGGAGTGAGCATCGGGTTCGGCTATCTTTCCAGAAATACTGTTAGACAGATCACTGATTCACTGTCCATCCCTTATGAAGAGTACTTCGGAGGAAGTGTAAACCCGCTGAACTGCCCCCCTGAGGTTCTGAATTTAATCAGGACCAAAATTGAAGAACTTTCCGGATCAGGGATTTCTCTGATTGAACTGGAAAACTGGATCAGAAATTACAAATCGGATCATGAGGAATGGGAAGAAAATTTTTCGTACCCGGAATTCCTGGAAGCATTCACTGCTGTCCTGATTCATCATCTCTCCAAGTCTTCTCACAGAAACAGAGATCAGATTCTGGAAAAAATATTTCTGTTCAAAGAAAATATTCACAAAGATATTCCCGGTCTGGATCATTTCATTATCAGCAGGCTTTTCTTTGATCTTTCGGTCCTGGTATAAAATTCCCTTCACGGGAAGTTCAGATTAATCTGAAATATTTTCAATGTCTCTCTTTGAAGAAAGTCTAATCCTGAATATTTTATAATTATATAATGTGTAAACTTGACTCAACTTATCCCTTCGGCTTCAGATGGGGCGTTTTTAGCAGAGAGGCTCCGGCGGTTTCGCAAACTTTGAAGGTGCCGCAAACTTTGAAGGTGCTAAGGGCTCTGCCCTCGCTAAACCTTATGAAGTTAGCTGCCAAACCTTATGAAGTTAGCTGCCAAACCTTATGAAGTTAGCTGCCAGTCTGAAAGCTGCTGCTGTTTTTCCAATATGGTTTTTTAAATACATATCCGCAAAAGATGAGTCAGGATTTTATTCCTGTCCGGACTGTTTGTCTGACCGATTTGCAGCAGGATGATTCCGACTGCCCGGCCGTCTGCATTGACAATTTTTACATACTCATTTTCTCTTTTCTTCCCCGTAATTTACTTCCCTATCATAATAGAGATTTAAAAAAAACGCTTGTTATTTTTCCCGGAAAAGGAAAATGAATCAGTATGAAGAAAAGACCCCACCTTACCCCTGAAGAAATTGAATCATTTGGAAAAGAAATCAAAGAGCTGTATCTGGAAACAAAATCGAAACTGGGGAAAGAGGATCTGGATCTTGCAGCGCATTATGACAACCAATCAAAATTTTTGGATCTTGCGGGAAGAACTCTGATGGGTCTGGCCGGACCGATTGGATGGACTGCAGGCGTCGGTATGGTGGCTGCACATTATACAATTGAATTTTCTCAAGGCCATAATATTCTTCACGGTCAGTATGATGATATCCCTGGAAACGAAAAATTTCTCTCCTCATCATGGACCTGGGACAATACCATGGATGAGGAAGACTGGAAATTTGAGCACCATACGGTTCATCATCCGTTTACAAATGTGATCGGAAAAGACAACGATTTTGGATTCATTATATACCGTGGAAATTCGGCACAGGAATGGAATCCGTTTCAT
>DAORDI010000356.1:0-5075 GCA_035345895.1 Leptospiraceae bacterium | reverse complement strand
CTTCTCACCGGCAGTACCAAGAGAAGATCTGCCTGGCTGAATTCCTTCCTTATAAAAAACCTCGGGCATTCCTGTTCCGCTGTCTTCAACAGTAAGTACAGATTTCCCGCCGACGGAGGAAACGGAGACATGGATCTCTCCCCCGCTCTCTGTAAATTTTACGGAATTTCCAATCAGATTGTTCAATATCCTTAAAAGTGCATTTTCATTTCCGTACAAGAAATGATTATCTCCTTCTGCAGTAAAATGGATTCTGATGCCTTTCATTTCAGCTGAAGGAAGAAGAAGGGAGACTGCATTTTCCGCCGCTTTAGATATGCTGATTTCAGAAATATCCATCCTGTCAGAGAACTGCGCTTCAGCGATATCATTGAGAGTCTGAACCAATCCCAGAAGAAGGCTGCCTGACTGAGCGATATAGGAAATTTTTTTCTTCTTGACAGAGTCTTCTTCTGAATTCATGAGTATTTCAGAGTATCCCAGTATTGCATTCAAGGGCGTCCTGAGATCGTGGGAAAGGACTTTCATAATCTCATCCTTCATCAGGTGGAGCTTTTTCATCTCATTCATCTGCTTCTTCTGAGCCCTGCTCATCATCAGATTCCTGACATGAAGATTTAAAAGAGCTATAATCTCCTCTTTTATAAAAGGTTTTATAATATAGTCTGATCCGCCGGCCTTGTAAATGTTCAGCACATACTCGTGTTCGGCTATTCCAGTTACGAATATTATGGGAATGTCGCGGATTCCCATCCTGTTTCTAAGAGTATGACAGAGTTCATCACCGTTCATTCCAGGCATAAAGTAATCAGTCATTATAATATCAATTTTTTCAGGACTGCTTTTAATGATCTCCAGAGCGGCAGCCCCTGATTCCGCTTCACTTACTTCGGCACCCTGTCCGATCAGAATCTTTGCAATAAGAGCCCTTGTGACAAAGGAATCCTCCACAACCAGAATTCCTGCACCGGCAAGATCGTTTCTTGGATTGAATATGTTCTGAATGGACAAAAGTATTTCATCCCTTGAAAAAGGTTTAGTTATGAAATCTGCACAGCCTGACTCAAAACCCTTTATTCTGCCCGGAAGTGTATCATTTGCAGTAATGAAAAGAACAGGAGTGACCGCAGAAGATTTTTTCTTCTTTTCCTTGAGTTCAAAATTTCTCATGAAACTGCATGCTTCAAATCCGTTCAGCCCGGGCATTTCCACATCCATTGTGACCAGGTCGAAATCTTCTTTTTTAAATTTCTCGACTGCCTCATTCCCCGAAGCAGCTTCCACTACTTCAAATTTTTCCTTCAAAAGAATCGATTTCAGGTAGACACGGATAGTAGGACTGTCATCGGCAATCAGAACTTTCATCTTCTTTCCTTCCGTAAACCGGTTTTCATCAGTTTAGCGGATCAGTTTATTTTCGTCTTTCCATTTTTTTATCAGGTTTTTGAAGAAAGGAAGAGGAACTGTAAGCCCCGCAAGAAGCGAAAAAAGAAGGGACTTGACTGCAAGATCAGGAACTGTCCTTGTTTCCGGACCAAGGTAAAATTCCGCAAGGTACTGTGAAGACAGGACTGCTCCGGCAGATATCAGGGAAAGTATTAATGAATAACGGAGATGATGCATTGTTAAAAAATCTTTCTGTTCTGAAATCCACCCTCTCTTTAAAAAATAAACTGAAAATGCAGTTCCGGAAACTGCTCGCAGAGACTCAGAAACTGCAAAATTTTCAATATTCAAACCCCAGGAAAACGCAAGGCCGACAAAATCTCCCAGTGCATACCAGCCGATGCACCTGTTATTTGCCGACCATGCAGGCTTCCAGGAATTAATAGATGTCAGTAAATCTATATCCGACACCCCAGATAGTTTCTACCCAGTCTGATTTTACTTCCGCTTTTTCAAATCTGGATCTGATTCTCTTTATATGACTGTCTATCATTCTTTCATATCCGTTCCAGTCTTTGCCCCATACTTCTCTCAAAATCATCTCTCTGGAAAAAACTTTCCCTGGATTTGAAGCAAGCATAAATATTATGTCAAACTCCTTTCTGGATATATTCAGGATGATGTCTCCTACAGAGATTCTTCTTCGGGCCCTGTCTATTTTCATGGAACCGCGAATCAGTTCTGTTTCAGAACTCATTACTGAATAAGACTGAACCGTTTTCCCGGTAAGATTGTCCCATCTTCTGAAGAAGCTGTCGACTCTCGCTTTCAGTTCACGAATGGAAAAGGGTTTTGTAATATAATCATCAGCACCCAGTTCGAGTCCCATAATTCTGTCTATTTCTTCGTTTCTTGCAGTGAGAATGAAAATAGGCACTTTGTCATCCATTCTTCTGATGTTTCTGCAGACATCAATCCCATCCTGGTCAGGCAGAGAAAGATCGAGGATAAGCATATCCGGACGTTCTTCCTTGTAGGATTTTAGGCCGATTTCAGCAGTTGGAGAAACCCTTGTATCATAATGAGAAGAATCTAAAATTCTTTTCAACAGAAGTCCTATATCCTGATCATCTTCGATAACTAAAATTTTTTTCATAAACCCTCTAAATTTTCTGTCGCGGATCAGTTATGTTTTTTGAAACATTCATAATGCGGATATTTTCAAAAACTTGAATATATTCACACTTACTATCAGTCCGCTGTCTTATAAAACACACATCCAGACAGTTCAGTCTATTCCTGCTTTCTCTTCAGGCATTCTGCTGATTATCTGAAAATTAAATTCATTTTTTTATCAGTAAATACTTTTCTGCTATTAAGTCAAGAAAATCATATTTCATAGCAGTCTTTTTTTGAGATTGCTGCACTTTTATCATTTAATTAAAAGATTTGATTTTGATTGATTTTCAGGCGAAAAATCATAAACCATACAGGATTCATGCCGTTTCACTGCCAAAGTCAAGGTTCTCTGCAGATGTTAAAAATTGAAATTTCCAAGGCCTGCAAGTACGGAAATAATTAAAAACTGAAAGTTTTCCCGCTGATTTTCCTTGGAAAAAACTCTCTCTCAATTGCTGAAAATAAACCATCTTGACTCAGTACAGGAATTTTTCATATTAGCTGTTATGATATTCGGAGCAGACTACTATCCTGAACAGTGGACAGAAAAAGACTGGGATGAGGACTTCGCTGTAATGAAGAAAATGGGGCTCACTGCAGTCCGGATGGCTGAGTTTGCCTGGGCAGTCTTTGAACCCGGAGAAAATGTTTTCAGCTTCAGTTTTTTTGACGGAATAATTGAAAAAGCTGAAAAAGCCGGAATTAAAGTCATTCTGGGCACTCCTACTGCCACTTTTCCCCCATGGCTCTTTAAAAAGCATCCTGACATCGTTCAGGTGACAAAGAACGGAATCCGGAGAATAATAGGCACAAGAAGATGTGCAAGTTTTCATTCAGACGAATATCTGAAAGCCTGCAGCAGAATTGTAAAAGCATTGGCAGAACACTATGGGTCGCATCCGAACATCATCGGCTGGCAGATAGACAACGAAATCGGTCATGAAGGTTCAGATCTGGATTATTCCGAAAACGCTCTGAAAAAATTCAGGATCTGGCTGAAAGACAGATACGGTGAAATCAGTGTCCTTAATCAGAACTGGGGAGGAAGTTTCTGGGGAATTATTTATAATGATTTTGATGAAATTCACCTTCCGGCTGATCATATCGCAAGCGGTTTCAATCCGGGGATGATTCAGGATTTCTGCAGGTTCAGCAGCGACGCTGCAGTAAGCTTTATAAATATGCAGGCAGATATTCTGCGTACATATATAAAATCGCAGTTTCTCACGGTAAATCTTTACCCCTCCCCCTTCGGCAATGTAATCGATATGGCGGAACTCTGCAGGAAGATGGATTTTGTATCATGGGATAATTATCCCGTATGGGGAAGTCAGACAGAACCGATGCCTCATCCTTTCATTTCAGGATGCTGTCAGTATGTAAGAGGACTTAAAGACAGAAACTTTACTGTAATGGAACAGATATCAGGATTTCAGGGACACACTCTGCTTGGGTATCTTCCTGCTCCAGGACAGATCTCTCTCTGGGCGGCGAATGCAGCATTCAACGGAGCCGAAAATATGGTGTTTTTCAGATACAGAACTGCCAGAACAGGACAGGAACAGCTCTGTTACGGAATACTGGATCATGATAAAGGCATTACAGACCGATACCTGGAACTTCAGAAGACAGTCAGCAGACTGAATGAGACTGCGGATGATTTCATTTCAGAAGATTTCACTGCAGAAACTGCTGTTCTCTACGATATCGAAAATGTAAGAAACCTGAAATATCAGCCTATTTCAGAAGGCCTGACTGAGAAAGTGAATGATTTTCTGGACATTGGATTCGACAAGGAATTCTTCACATGGTACGCAGGCCTGAATATACTGAATGTGCCGACTCATATACTTCCGGCATCCGAAACTGATCTGAAGAAATACAGAATGATCGTTCTGCCATTGTACATTCAGACAGATCCCGAATTTGTAAAGAGACTTGAAAACTTTGTCGCGGACGGCGGAATACTTGTATTAGGCTACCGGTCAGGCACAAAACAGAAAAACGGATGGATGACAGATGATGTTCCTCCGGGACCGTTCAAGGATCTTGCGGGAATCAAAATCAGAAAATTTGAATCATTAGGAAAAAATACATTAAACATCAGTTTCGGAATACTGAGTCATAAGGCAGGAAAAATAGCGGAAATACTGGAACCGGATACCGCCCAGGTACTTGCCAGGTACAGGGCAAAAAAAAAGTTTTATCACGGCAGACCCGCAATTACAGTCAATCGGTATAAGAAAGGAAGAGTATATTATGTCGGAACCTCTCTCGAACCTGCCTCCTTTGTGCATTTTTTCAGAAAAGTACTTATCCGTGAAAAACTCCCTTTCCGATTTTTGGGAAAGAACATTGAGCTGATCAGAAGAAAAGGAAAAAAATCTGATTATGAATTCCTGCTGAACCACAGCGGAAATTCAGCGTTTGCCGGTTTAGAGAGAATAAAACCTTACGAATTCAAAACCAGAAAATTGGAGAAAAGATAAATGAACCTTGATGATTCTGCC
>DAORDI010000355.1:0-5085 GCA_035345895.1 Leptospiraceae bacterium | reverse complement strand
TCTACGAAAAAAACGGACGTGGGAGGAGTTCAGTCCTCTTTCGGAATCTGGCACGAACTGATCCAGGAAGTCCAGAGAATCAAGGTCAAATACAATCTGAAAATCAGAAGGATCCATACTCATATCGGTTCAGGAAGCGATCCGGAAGTATGGAAGGCAGTCTCTCATTATACACTTGAGTATGCTGGAATATTCCATGAAGCATCGATTGTCAATCTCGGAGGCGGATTCAAAGTGGGAAGGATGCTAGACGAGAAATCTACTGATTTTCAGTCCATTGGCGAACCTGTCCGCAAGGAATTCATCAAGTTTGCAGAAAGAACAGGAAGAAAACTTCATCTCGAAATTGAGCCGGGCACTTATATGAGCGCAGGATGCGGGGCTGTCATCGCCAAAGTCATGGACAGGGTGAACACCGGCTCCAAAGGATATAAATTCATTAAACTGAATACCGGTATGGACATCAATACCAGACCTTCTCTGTACGGAGCAAGACATCCGCTTGTCACTGTAACTGCAGAAACAGAAGCAAAAAGAGAAAACGAAAAGTACATCGTGGTCGGTCACTGCTGTGAGACAGGGGATGTATTCACGCAGAAGGAAGGCGGAGAAGCAGAAGAAAGAGAAATGGAAAGAGCTGAAATCGGAGACTACGTTGTAATGGAAGGATGCGGAGCCTACTGTGCAGGGATGTCTGCAAAAAACTACAATTCCTATCCTGAATCGGCAGAAGTTCTTCTATCCAAGGACAGAAAATTCTATCTGATCCGTGCAAGACAGACACTTGAACAGATTATGAAAAATGAAAAGGTACCGGACTATCTGAAATGAAAGTATTGCAGAGACAGTCTACGTACTCGTCTCTGCGTTTTCCTTAATGAAATATATAGCAATTTATTTTGCATGACTGATTCTTACTAAAACCTCTTTCAGTTTTTCCGGTTCAATAGGCTTGACAAGTACACTGTCCATACCGGCCTCAATGCATCTGGCTTTCTCTTCTTCAAAAACACCTGCAGTAAGTGCGGTAATCGGAACATATTTTCCGCTTTCCGATTCCAGCAGTCGAATCGCCCTTGCTGCATCCAACCCATCCATGACAGGCATCTGCACATCCATCAGGATCAGATCTGGTGACTCTTTTTTGTACTGTTCTACTGCGGCAGCTCCATTCACTGCCTCTAAAAGTATAGCCTTTGGATTCATTTTTCTGATGACTGCCTTGACAAGTGCCATATTTAAGGGAACATCTTCAGCAATGAGAATTTTCAGTTCAGGCAGGACAGTTTTTTCATCATTGAAGATGCTCTTCGGGAAATCCTGTGCAGTCCTCTCCTGACTCTTTACATTCTCAACATCTGCAATCAGATCAAAGAGGAAAATGCTCCCTGTTCCGACCCCGCTTTCTATATGAATTTTACTCCCCATCTTCTGAGCAATCATATCGGAAATAACGAGTCCAAGACCTGTCCCTCCAAATTTGCGTGTAGTCGATTCATCAGCCTGCGAAAAAGCCTTGAACAGTTTTTCTTTCTGATCGTCCGAAATGCCTATGCCTGTATCGCGCACAGAGATTTTGAACCTGCCCTTTGACGGTCCAATATGTTCAAAAACAACCTTCAAGACGACCTCTCCCTGCTCAGTAAACTTTACTGCATTGCCAAGCAGATTTGCCAGTATCTGTTTCAGACGAATGGGATCCACCGAAGCAAACTGAGGCATTTCACTGTCTGCATCCAGCAGTATTTTCAGATTCTTTTTCCCTGCTAAAAATTTTGCCAAATCAATGCTGTTCCTAAGGAGTTCTCCGATGTCAGTTCTGATGATTTCGAGATTCATCATTCCAGCCTCTATCTTCGAAAAGTCCAGAATGTCATTGATGATGCTGAGAAGAGTATGTCCGGATATATTGGCATTGTCAACATACTGTTTCTGAACAGGTGTCAGTGAAGTATGTCTCAGAAGCTCTGTAAAACCGATGATCCCGTTCAAAGGAGTGCGGATTTCATGACTCATATTTGCAAGAAACTGAGACTTTGCCCTGTTCGAAGTTTCCGCCTGAAGTTTGGCCTTTCTAAGCTCCTCTTCCGCTGCAAGACTTGCAGAAATGTCCCTTACAAGACCGATAGTACCTTTTACGGTTCCATTCTCTATCAGCAGACTGGCAGACAGCTCCGCAAAAAAAAGACTTCCGTCTTTGCGTGCAATTTTCAACTTCTGATTTTTTGCAGGAATCCTATTTTGAATTGTGTCCTGAAAGATCGACAGCAACCTTGTTCTCTCGTTTTCATTTATAAAATCTCCGAAAAAACGGCCTGTCATTTCTTCTGCTGTGTATCCGAACGTATTCAAAGCCACAGGAGAAATATAACTCAAAGTCCCATCCTCATCGGTTATGAAAACTGTCTCTTTCAAGTTTTCGGCGATAGAGCGAAATTTGGCTTCACTGTCTAGCAGTTTTTTTTCTGCCTCTTTCTGGTCGGTAATATCAATTGCAGTGCCCCAGAGCCGGACAAGTTTCCCCTCATTGACCACACCTACAGTATTGCTTAAAAACCATACTTTGCGCCCGTCAACTGTAAGCTCTTCCGTCTCATCATTCGTTGAACGATAACCGGATTGAATGAATCGTCGAAATGCATCACGGTTGGTTGTGTTGTCTTTTCCGCCATGGGCATTAATCAGTCGGGTTCCGATGAATTTTTCAACGGTAGTGTTATACATATCTGCCATTGCCTGATTGCATTCTGCCAAATAGGCATTCTCATAAATCAAGTCGATCTGCTGCTCTGCAGGGAGCGAAATATCCACAGGTCTGTCAAATTCAGTACGAGATATGGCCTCAAAAGCCTGAGTGATGAACTGCAGATACCTTTCCTCACTCATTCTTAATTTTTCGATCGCTTCCTTTCGTTCAGAAATATCGAGCTGGATTCCTTTCAGTTTGACAATGCGCCCGTTTTCCCAGACTGCTTCCACATTGTTCTGAACCCATTTCTGCACTCCGCTCTGCAGAAGAATTCTCATTTCGCCGGTATAGGGTTTTCCATCAGAGAAAATGGACTCAAACTTCTCGCTTACAATATGCAGATCATCCGGATGAACATGACTTTTGAAAAGCTCATAGCTGGGATCTATCTCACCTAGTCTGTACCCGTAAAAAAGATGACAGTTATCTGACCAGTAAAGCCTGTCCTGAAGAATATCATACTCCCAGCTCGCCATATTCGCAATCCTTTCTGATTCTTTCAGGAATTCCTCACTCCGATGCAGGCTCAGCTCAACTTTCTTTTTATCATCTATTATCCTAAAATTTATAATAAGTGCTTTTATATCTTCATTCTGGTACTGATTCGTAAAAGTGCTCTCTATCCAGC
Source organism: Leptospiraceae bacterium (assembly GCA_035345895.1). GTDB lineage: Bacteria > Spirochaetota > Leptospiria > Leptospirales > Leptospiraceae > DAORDI01. The sequence goes on along the minus strand of DAORDI010000355.1, from coordinate 1,708 downwards.
GAAAACCTTGGTCTGCCGTAAGGAACCTGTATTCAACTTTAGGACTGTAATTCTCATTTTCTATAACCTTCTGCAGTTCCGAGAGAACTCTTGCAAGATCATCTGGGTGCGTATTTTCTGCAGGATCAGGGAGTATCCCCTTTTCCTCAACGAATCCGAACATTCTTCTGGCTGCGGGACTTGCATACTTCATTTTCCCGTCGGGACCGACTAAAACCACTCCGTCAGGGGCATTTTCAATCAAGGTTCTGAAATACTTTTCCCTTTTTTCCAATTCCTGATTTTTCTTCTCCAGCTGAACTCTGTGAAATTCAAGTTCTTCCTTGACAGCCTGCAGTTCTAAAAAACTGTGCTGCTCAGTGATGTCTCTGACCGAGGTTCTGGTTCCGATGAAAATCTCATTTTCGAAAACAGGAGAAGCACACAGATTCACATATCTTATTCTTCCGTCTTTTCTGAGCACCCGAAACTGCAGATCATCAACTGTCTGAAGCTTTTGAACAGACCTTAGAATACTTTCGCTTACATAAAAGAAATCATCAGGATGAACGACATCCTTTTCAGTGATTTTTCCGTTCAGAATATCGTCTGTTTTGAACCCTGTGATTCTCTCAAATGCCTGGTTGATATAAACGATTTGACCGTTTTCATTCCGGAACACTTCCCAATCGTATGTGTGATCAGCAATTCTTTTGAAGAACTGTAATTGTCTTTCCAGTTCAGCTGTCCTTGATCTGATATGCACACTGCCCAATGTTTTTTTTCCAGCATCAGTGCCCTTTAAATCATCTTCAATAATATCTCGAAAACTGCATAATAGATTTGCATATACTTCTGGAACAGTATTTCCTCTGCCGGAACCAACGCATAGTTTACCCAAAAAAGTCCCATCCGCAGAATGAATCGGAATTTCAAGGCAGTCAGTCATTCCTAATTTGACAATTTCCTCATCCCAGTTCCTTTGCATAACCTCTTGATTAATCAGACTTTTTTCAGTATTGCTGGATACCAGGATTCGAAGATTCTCATTTCCCGTTCTTATAAACAATACGGCTGATACTTCTGCAAGTTCAGCTGCAAAATCAAGCATATCCTTCCATCTCTCTGCCAAACTGCCTGGAATTTCATCTGTATTCATATTATATTTCCAAAACCAATCTCAAAGCTTTTCAAAACATAGGAAGGAAAGAAAGCAGGAAAAGCAAGAGTTTTTCAGCTCTCAAGATTCTGAGGTTAAGACTCTCATCCTCACTGCAGGAAGCTTTGACTGCATTAATATAACTTATCACGGCTGACCCACACTGCTGAATAATCAGCAACAGACTGTCATATATGCGGAATAATACCTCGACTTGTGCTGAGCGATGTGTCAGGTATGCAGGTCGAGGTCGCCGTTGAAAATCATGGTCGAGTAAAAACTCACCGCACCGCTCGGCAACCGTCTCGCCTGTACTTGGAACCGCGTAATTCCATCGGTGAGGAGGGACTTGACTTCGCCTGCGGCGGATAGGAACGGGTATGCACCTCTCCAAAACCATATGTTCCTTTTTCTTCGTGGTTAAAAATATCATCTTTCCGAAACTGAGAGTACATAAAAAAAGCCCGTTCCCCCTGCCCCGCGAGCGGGGTGAAGGGGAAACGGGCGTCTGAATTATAGCGGATCAATCTGGCTTCCCCCCGTTCGCTTGATAAGCGAACCCTTGCAGGC
>DAORDI010000354.1:0-5114 GCA_035345895.1 Leptospiraceae bacterium | reverse complement strand
CTGAAGTCGTGCCTTTTCCGTCAGGCTGCCATCCCGGCGGACCGAAAACATAACCGACAAAACTTTTCGGTGAAAAACCTTTCAGAATATCCCGTCCGATGGAAATCCATTCATGAAATGCAATGACGAGAGGATTGAAGCTTTCCAGATTCTTTACAATACCGTACTTAGGTCTTTCTTCCTCCTGCTGAAAGGTTCCGAACATTCTGTCCCAAATGATGAAAATCCCCGCATGATTGCGATCCAGGTACTTAGGGTCACTTCCATGATGAACCCTGTGATGAGAAGGAGTATTCATAAACCATTCCAGAAATCCAAGTCTGTTCACTCTTTCCGTATGAATAAAATACTGATAGAACAGACTGAATGCCTGCTGAAGCAGAATATATTCCGGCTTGAATCCGATCAATGCCAGAGGCATCCAGAAGATGAAGGAGTAAAAACTTCCTGTCCAGGTCTGTCTGAGTGCAGTGGAAAGATTATATGCCTGTGAACTGTGATGAATCACATGACTTGCCCAGAACAGTCTGCATTCATGGCTGATTCTGTGAAACCAATAGTACATAAAATCATCCGCCAGCACAAGTAAAACCCACCCCAGCCAGTTCATCTCAATGGTAAAAAATCTGTACTGGTACACCCAGGCATAGACGCCGAAAGCTATTCCTTTTGCAAAGAACCCGAGTCCCAGATTTCCCAGTCCCATCGTTATGCTTGCTGCAGAATCTTTCGGATTGAAACCATCCTTCCTGTACCCTATGATAAAATCTGCCAGGGTCAGTATTACAAATACAGGAACAAAATATACAATTGGTCCAAGCTCGCTCATTATTTTTTTTCTCCCTTTTTAAAAGTCTCCAGTACTTCCTTTTCAAATTCTTTTCCAATTCGGTTCCATACACGGGAATGCCCTGCCCCTTCCCCTTTCAGAAATTTTTTGTTCTGCACCTTCAGCTTTCCGTAAAAATCCATACCGTGTCCAAATGGAATAACTGCATCAGCTGTGCCGTGTGCCACAAGTACGGGGATATCAGGAAAGCCTTCCAGAAGATCTGCATTGCGGATATCATCCACAGAAAAACCGCCCTTTCTTCCGGCATTCCAGAGTGCCAGATTCAGAAAAAAACCGGGAAGCGCCTTTGCAGTAGGATTGTCTTCCACAAGCCTTCTGAGTGAATAATAGGGATTCTCGAATATCACTGCATTTACTTTCCCTTTCCATTCATTCTGAGAAAGAAGGACAGAAGAGCATCCTGCAGAGGAGGCAAATACGAAGATATTCTTATACTTTGATTCAGCAAACCGCACAACCTGAGCAAAGGCTTTTTTTTCTCTTTCTCCGTAACTGACCCCTCTTCCGTCATTCGAAGATATGCCGTGATTCGGTGAATCGTAACTGATATAGGAATATCCGGCACTCGAGAAAAAAGGCAGGTATCTGTACCCGTTTCTTCTGTCCCCTCCGGCACCATGCACAAAAATGACCGCTGAATCTGCATTTTTCAGAGGGAAATGCCATCCTTGAATTTTTCCACTTCCTTCCATTGGGAGTGAGATCTCCTCCACAGAGTCTCCGTATTTTTTTTTCACAGTTTCAAGTGCCCTCCCGTCACAGAGCTCAGGAGAAGACTCTTTCTGCTCATCCGAACAGGATGCAGTGAGTCCCGGTACATGCCAGTAGGGATGAATCAGCATATCTGCAAACAGGTTCAGCGCATAAAGCACTGCACCTGAGACAAGAAGCAAAAAGAGGACAGGAAGATAGATCTTCAGTTTTTTCATACTCCGATTCTCCTATCCTTCCCAAAGAAGTCAACTTATTGTATGACAGAAAGATTTCATTCGAAAAAAACAGCCATACTGTATACAGCCGCTTTTCCTGATCTGAGAAATTATGAGCTTACTTTTTTTGCTGCACAGACAGTCAAGACGGAAGGCCAGTCGACAAAAAAAGATGGTTTTTCAAAAAGAACCGTTTCTGATTCAGTCAAATTACAGGAGGATAAAATGAATAAAAAAGCGGTGCTTACACTGATCCTGTTTCTGTCCGCATGTGTGACAGGGGAAAGAACAACTTATGTCAAGGCTGAGGATGCAGAAGCAAGTCCTGAATGGGGACCTTCCGAAATTCATTCCACAGTGGAAGAAATGGCCTCTTCAATGAATGCATTTTTCAAAAAAAACTCAAATCCGCCGTACGTTGAAATTCACAAACTGGAAAACAGAACGTCAGAGCATATAGATCTGAAAATGCTCTCCAACGAAATTTCCTCAAGCCTCCTGAAAAAAGAAATCCGCTTTGTGGACAAGTCCTTCAGAAAGGAGGCACTGAATGAAATTGCAATGGGACAGAGAGGAATTATTGACGAGAAATCGAAAATTGAAGCAGGCAGGCTTGTGTCTCCCAACTTCAAGCTCACTGGAGACATCAGCGAAAATGTCCGCTTTGCAGACAATAAAAAACTTCAGTATCTTTCCATCACAATGCAGCTTATCCGTCTCGAAACAGGAACTGTCGAATGGCAGGATACTAAAAAGTTTTATAAAGTAACCGAAACTCCTAAAATAGGAATGTAGGTAACATTGTCATTCCTGACCTCAGAAATCTTTGTACCGGCCGATATGGATAAGAATGATTTCGCACCGAAGTACTTCTCATATGCTGAATCGGCCAGTGCAGGTTGACATGTCCGCTGAAATCAGTTAGGCAGTATTTATTTGTGAACGAACACTGTCTCTCCCTGAAGAAAACTGTCGTCGAGTTCCTCGTATTCCGAAAAATCAGGTTCTGAATTCTGAATTGCACTCAAGGCATCCGAGTAGGCGAAAAAACAGCCCAGGAAATTCCGCTCATACATAATATCATTCCAGTCCTCCGAAACTGAAGTATCCTGATCTGCAATTACATAGACATGGAATCTGTTTTCTCTGAACCTGCTGAAATAAGCATGCAATATTTTTATATAATCATTTCAATATCTGGGAAATTCTGAAAAGGAGTTCCAGAGCATAGAGAAACGAGAGATCAATCTTCCCGGAATTTTCCCTGTGTCTGTCATAATCACCCAGACCGTTATGAATCCATTTTTTATTCGAGGTCAGATGCGGAACATTCAGTCTGCCGGCTGAAGAAAAATCCAGGTTCTCAGCCTGAACCAGAATCAGCCTGTCATTCAGATTCAGAAGGAGTGATTTTCTGAAATCCAGGATTTCTTTTCTGACTTTGAATCCCGTATTTTCATAAAAATCAGGTTTTTCATGCTGAATTTTATACTCAAAACAGCCTGATGCCTTATTATGATATATATTTTTATAATAAACATCACTCCTGTCTGCATATCTGAACCGCAGAAAGTCCTTTTTTTCTGATACAGTCACAGAATCGAGTTCTGAGTTCACCGGTTTCTCGAACGGAATTATCACCTGCTGCTTTTCCTGAAATATTCCTGAAAAATCGAGAATTACTCCGTTTTTCCTTAAAGGAACTTCAAGTTTTTTCAGTCTTCTCTGGACAGTATTCATCAGGACAAGACCTTGCTCAAATGCACCTGATTCAGAGGGGCTTTCCAGCCAGTAATATTTCTCGACGTTCTTGGAATTCCAGGTCTGAAGTTCCGAAAGACCGATTCTGGTCATTCCCTGGCGGTTTCTGAATTTGATTTTGATTCCGATCCTGCAATGTCCGGATTCTTTACAGTTATTATAAATTCCAATAATATCATCAGGATGATAATAATCTTCGATATACATACCGCTAATCAGTTTCAGCTGTCCTGTGCATCCGCTGAAAAGAATCAGACACAGGAAGAGTGAGATACGGATGAAATCAGTAAAGCCTCTCAACAATCGTTTTCCTTGTTTTAGGATGGAGTGAAAGAAAGAATTCGTAATTCAGATATGCAAGGGAATAATGGATGTTCCTGATTTCGTTTTCATAATCCTTATCCTCCATTTTGTCCTGAATAAGCTCTCGGTCCGCCTTCAGGAGGAGCACATACAGATCATTTTTGGAACGGATATACTCCTGCATAATCTTCAGTTCCCCGAATTTAAGAATATTTTCCTTTTCCATGGAATACAGAAATCTGGAATTATACTCGAGATACTGCTTCTGCCTGACCGCATAAAATTCCAGAGAACTCAGAAGTTCATCCTTCTCTTCAGTGCTAAATGAATTTTTCATTACACAGGAAACAAATCCGAGTCTCGCATCAGCATCTTTCCTGGACTTGACTGTCAGTCTTTCGAGAAGTGCTTTGTCCGCCTTCAGATAAAGATCTTTGGGAACCTCAGTGCTTTGACGGTTTTTTTCGCAGTCTTCGGTTTTTTTACGGAGTGATTCGGTTTTAAGGCCTGGAAAGAAAAGTTCTGCACCGTAAATACCGGATATTATCATTAAAAACAGGAGAAAGAATTTCATTATGCAAATTTCCAGTACGTCCAATAGATTCCGCTGAACAGAAAAATCCCAATACAGGCCCCTTGAAAATAGAGGACCAGTACATCTCCTGCATTTTCATCTGCAGGAAGTCCCCCTGTAAACACTATCGGACTTATGAAACTGACTGCAAACAGAGGGACCGCAATCAGAAAATATAATATAATCGGCCCTGCATACGGATATCGCGGAAAGTCTGTGCCCAAAAAAGCGAATATATACTTCAAAAAAAAGCAGGGAAACAGGGATATCACAATGGCAGGAAGATAAAATATTACGAACATAAGCATTTCTCTGAATAACAGGAAATCCTTTCACCGTTTTTTTCAATCATTAATTATGAATTTTTACGGCTGTTTATAATTGTTTCCACTAGGGACTTTTCCATATTCAGCTTCTCTGAAATTGTTTCGGGAGACCAGTCAAATGCTTCATAAAGTTCCATGACAATAGCTCTTTTTTTCTTCATTTTTTCTCCTCCAGTTTCTCTTCCGTTTCCTTTCGATTTGCCGGATGATACACTGTCCACTGCAGATGCAAAACTGGAAAGCTTGTCAAACTTGTCATCCACTTCCTTCAGAAGATTTTCCATGCTGTGCTTCATTTCTTCCGATTCTTCATGGAGGGACTGCAGACGGTTCTGAAGAGCCGAAATCTGCTTGTGCTTGGAGGAAAG
>DAORDI010000353.1:0-5117 GCA_035345895.1 Leptospiraceae bacterium | reverse complement strand
GGGTACACTGTATCCCAGAAAGCTTGTGGATGGAGGATTTACAGGCGTAGCATTTTCTCCTGATCTGAACAGGATACTTGCAGGGTCTTCCTGGGAAAACACTGCAAGTGTATATGACTGGGCCGGAAAAAAGGAAAAAAGCTTCAGCTGCAGAAAAGAGAGTTTTTTTGCAGAGGATCTGGTATTTCTGGGAAGTTCTAAATATGCGCTGGTCTGCCACAATTTTGCATCCGGGAAAAAAGATCTGTATCTTTATGATTCAGAGAACTCTAAAACGGAATCTACCAGTCTGATGTATCTGAAAAAACAGTCAGACAGCTCGCTTCTGAACTATGACTCAAAAACGGTCAGATCAGTCAGTGCCGATATGAAGACAAATTTCCGACTGAAAACAGATTCGGAAATCTGGAGTCTTCATTACAATCCTGAAAAAAATCTTGTTTTTGCGGGAAACAATTTCGGTGCAGAGGTCTGGAAGATATCCTCAAAGCCCAAACGAATTATCAAGCTGGATTTTAAGGAGTCTGATTATCCTAAATCTGATATTAAGCTGGATCATGAATTTAAGAATATTGTATCCTTTGCAAATGACGGAAGTTCTGTTCTGATCGGAAATGAAAAGTCTGCATTCATCAAGGACTGGAAAGGAAATCTGAGACAGGTGCTCGGAGGTCACAAGGATTATGTGACTGCAGTATCGCTGTCTGGAAACGGAAAATATGCAGCCACCGCAAGCCGCGACAGACTCATTATCTGGGCACTGAATTCCTCTGACGGAAAAAAGAAAGTTGCTCAGTTGAGCGAAAGAAAAACAAGACTTTAAGATCAGTTCTCTGTTCATCTGAATGCATATCCGCAGAAGGGCTTTTATGCCGCTCTGCAGATTCATTTCAGCATTTGTTTTTCTCGCAGAACTTGGCCAATTCTTTTTTGAATTCTATCACAGATGGAGTGAAATTAAAAAGATCATTTGCCGGTACCTGCTATGCATCCGGTTCGGCAGGATATTTTGGATCAAGTTCCCAAATCGTACTGACAAGCCAGTATTCACTGCGATAGTGATAAGAAGCAACCTGATTGAAATTTTTATCAAATATATAATAGGAAGGAGTGATTTTATTATGCTCTACAGAAGGAATCATTCCTAAAGTAAGAACATAAGGAATAATGGTGGAAGAATAGGTCAGATATCCCAGCCAGCTCAATTCTCTTTCCACAGGCAGAAATTTTCCAATTACATAATAATCTACATCCGATTGCAGATTCAGGATTTTTCCTTCATCAGTCAATTGAAATGTTTCGGCAAAACCGTATACAGACTGATTTCCATATTCATTAAAATATAAATCAGCAAATTTTCTGAACTTTTTATCTGCTGGATCAATAGACGTTGGATCTGCTTTCCCTTTTCGAAATTCCCTAAAAAAACTGTCAGCTCAAATGGTGGCAAACCCAGATATTGCACAGACATTGTGATTTTTAGAAATCTGAAAAAAATTTGCATATTTCTTTTCTTGCGACCATATTCCTACTGTTGATTTGCATACACTGTCATCTGGCAGACATTTTAAGTTTATATATTTTGTTTTCTTAAAGTAACAGACATCTTTAGCAAAGGAAGGCGGAAGAACGATTGCACCTGGAAGGACAAAGGTTAGAAATCCTAAAAATACCATTTTTTTCCGATTGTCCTTTTTGATAGTAATATCCTTTTTAAGCATTGAATGAAGCGAATTCCAATTACTGTCTGAGATTAAAAAATATGACTTACATCCGTGATGGAAAAAAACACACAGGATCATTATGAGAAGCCGGAATATTTGCCTCGGGATTGAAATAAGTTCAGCTCTGCTTTTGGACATTATTTTTTCTGAAATTCCTGTCTGGCTCATAATCATAAAATAGATTTTTCCTTTGAAGTTTTATTCAGCTGATTCCCATATTCCAAGGAAACACCGAAGTCGCAGCGATTTCTTCGAGAGTAAGTTTTCGTCTTTTCAATGTTTTCAGAACCGCACATTCTCTCTCTTTTTCTGTTCCAATTGCAATGCCTTTTTCTTTCTCAAAATGCTTCAGTACAATTCTGTCCGTAAAGGCTTTCTTGAAAAAACTTCGTTGTCCAGATTTGCAGTCATAGCCCTATCGATTGATGCGGGCTTTACATAGTAAAGAAAAAATACAGCCTTGCGGATTATCAACTCCGATTATACGAAGCCCTGCAGGTCTGAAATATTGGAAAAATGAGGAAAAATCCCGCAGTTATTCTATTTTTTTGAAAGGGTTCTGAAGGGGATTGCAGTAATTATCCGGCCTTTGAGCCGTCAGTCAAAAATACAATGAGTCACAAATTTTTCAATGGACAGCCTGACTTTCTATACAAAACTGGTCTCAAAGTAGGGAACTATGATTATTGTCGAAGGTATTGATCACATAACTCTTGGGTCGGTTGACCTGAAAGCTTCTGTTAAATTTTATTCTGATTTGTTCGATTTTGAGGTTTTGGACGATTCAAAAAAAGGACAGGCGATCATCACACTCGATCCAATCAAACTGAAATTAATCAAGGTAGACAAGATAGAAAACAGTCTGACCGATGCAAAACTTCCTCTTCTCAGCTTTGAGATGGATGTGGACGATTTTACTGAGGCGATTTCCGAAATAGAAGAGATGGATATCGCAATCGTCAAGGGACCGGAAAGTGCAAATGATGGGGAATTTCTGCACTTCAAAGATCCTTCCGGAAACATTATAGAAATCTTCTATAGAGGGTAATTCGTATTTGGATTACCGATCATCAAAAGACCTTTCCAAGGCTGCCAGAGAGCTCATAGAAGCGTTTCAGTCACGCTGGCAGAAGATGGGACTGCAGACCGATTTTGACAGGCTTCAGTCTTTAAGAGAAAGGTCCAAATCACCTGAATTCTGGTCCGATACGGACAAGGCCCAAGAAGCCACAAAACAGATCAACTCGATAGAGAAAAAGCTTGCCCCATGGCTGGAAATCCGTCAGGAAATCTTGGATTTCCCTGATCTGATAGAACTTACACTGGAAGAATCAAATACGGAAGAGACAGTAAACAGTCTGAATACTGATTTTAATGTTCTGGACGGTAAGTTTCATAATCTGGAAATCCTGGGGGCCCTCAGCGGTTCAGAAGACTACAACAATGCATTTTTTAACATTCATCCGGGAGCAGGCGGTACGGAGAGTCAGGATTGGGCAGAGATGCTTTTCAGAATGTATTCCCGCTATTTTGAGAACAAGGGCTATAAGGTAGATCTGATTGACTTTCAGGAAGGGGAGGGCGCGGGGCTGAAGAACGTCACTATGCATGTGCAGGGTGAGTATGCATACGGTTATCTGAAAGGCGAAAACGGGGTGCACAGGCTTGTGAGAATTTCCCCTTTTGACGCAAATAAAAGAAGACATACCTCATTCGTATCAGTGCATGTGGAACCTGAGCTTGACGACAGCATCAACGTCGTCATTGAAGACAAGGATCTCAAAGTAGATACATACAGATCATCCGGTGCAGGCGGGCAGCACGTAAACAAAACCGACTCTGCCGTGCGTATGACTCATATACCTACTGGAATCGTTGTGCAGTGTCAGAATGAAAGATCACAGATCAAAAACAGGGCAACTGCAATGAAAATGCTCAAGGCAAAACTGTATGATCTGGAAAAAAAGAAAAATGAAGAAGAACAGGCCAAAAAGTCAGGTGAAAAGAAAGATATTGCCTGGGGCTCTCAGATCAGAAGTTATGTATTTCATCCTTATAATTTAATTAAGGATCACAGGACAGAACATGAAACTGCAAATATCAGTCCTGTGATGGACGGTGATCTGGAACCGTTTATTCTGGCCTATCTGAAAACACAGATGCTATGATCAGTTGCTCCCAGTCAGATTGGGATAATCATATTCCAGTCTGACAAAATGACTTTTCCCTGAGCTGTCATTGATATTGGAAATCCCTTCGTACTTCAGAATTCTCTTCGTTTTTTTATCATAAGTAATCTGTATTGCAGGAAGAATTTTACCCAGTGCAAATACATCCAGTTCCACTCTTACCAGAAATGCATCCTTTCCTTTGAATGCTTTATCATTCACTTTAAAAGCCTTGAATTTATAGAAATCCTGTTTTGCCGGAGCGAACATATAAAAACTTCTGCTCTTTCCTGCTAGAAAAGAATCCCAGTGCTTTCTGATATAGTGATCAAATCCTCCGTCCACTACAGAGTCTCCTGGAAGAGTAACAGTCCTTTCCTGCATCGGTGAGTTTTGGTTTTTTCTTGTAAAGATTCTGATCTTGTCCCCGTTGAGCTCAGCACCTTCCAGATATCCGTCTCTTTTATCTTCAAGCGTAAAGTCAGGAAGCTGAGATGATTTGCCGAAACTGATCTTCTTGGATGCGAATGTTTTGCCTGAACTGTCCCTGTACTCAATATAGGAACTGATATGATTTCCTGACTGCACCGTTTCTGTATGATGATCTGTATAAAGTTTTGACCCTTTGTTCAGATCAGACGCGGTGCCGAAATACTGGAAACTGTCTCCTGCATTCAGTGAAACATTCATCATCATAATCAATACTGCCGCCTTGTCAAAAGTTTTAATAGATAACATTGTACATCCCTCTATCTAGATAGACGGCTGGATTTCAAAAAATCCACCTTTTTTTTGAGATTCTTTCTCAGAAATAGAATGGAGGATGTACTTTGAAATTTGCGGTATTGCATTATCTGCGGCAGCTCTGATTCAGACTGCCGCAATTTACCGGTCTTTTACTCAGCCGAGCGAGCGAAGGCAATAGAGAGGATTTAAGATGAAAGTGTAATTGAGTCTGCTGAATTTCCTGATGACAGAGCTTTCAGAAACAGTTCTACATCTTCTTCAGAACGGATGCAGTACCATTTTCCTTCAGGATAGATTACCTGAACCGGTCCTTCTTCGCATCTGTCCAGGCATCCGCTCATATTGACTCTTATTTTTCTGTCAGGGAAAACTTCTTTTATCCTTCTTTTCAGAAGTTCTCTGATCTCCTTCATTTTGATTCTGCCGCAGGAAATCCGTTTTCCCTCTTCCCTTACATTTTCACAGACAAAAATATGCT
>DAORDI010000352.1:0-5128 GCA_035345895.1 Leptospiraceae bacterium | reverse complement strand
GGGAAAAAAATCAGGAATTCTAGTGTATTAAATTTCATTGCAGGACTTTTTTGAGACTTTCTTCAATCTGAACTGCAGCTGCTTTCCATGTCCAATCAGAATCAGTCACTTTTTTTTCTCTTGTTTTATCTTTTTTAGAAGCAAAAATTTTAAAAGCTTTTTTCCAAGCCTCAATATCTCTCGGAGGGACAAGAATGTCGGAGCTGTCCAGTATTTCCTTGAAAACGGGGATGTCGGAAGCAATGCAGATTTTATTTTCGACCATTGCTTCCAGAAGGGGCAGACCGAATCCTTCATGAACAGAAGGGAAAAGAAAACAGGCGCATTTTCTGTAAAGATTTGCCAGCATCACATCATCAGGATTTTCGAGGAAAAACACCCCTTCCTGTTCCAATGACCTGTTCTCCAGTTTCGAAATCAGTTCTTCCTCTCCCCAGCCTTTTCTTCCTGCAAGGACAAGGGAATAGGGAAAATCCGGAGACTCTTTTTTCAGTGAAAGAAACGCATTGATGATCGATGCGGCATTTTTTCTAGGTTCAATTGTTCCGACATAAAGGAGATAGTTTTCAAAAGGGACTTTAAAATCCGGAAAACTGTTTCTTTTGACCCCAGGATAAACTGTAAGCAGTTTTTCTGAGGTCACTGGTCTGTATTTTTTTATATCGTTTTTGGTATTTTCTGAAAGACAGAATATTTTATCTGCGTTTTTCATTGTGAATCGCGACAGTAGACTGTGCTGTAACCGGTTTGACCGGCTCATTGTCTCCGGTGCAGAAACAAAATTCAGATCGTGGTAGTTTACGACCGAGGGAACCGGAAGCTTGAATACAGGAAGAAGCTGAAGGGTTCCCCAGAAAACATCTGCCTGGATTTTTTTTACAGTTCGGGGAACTGTAAAATTCAGCCAGATTACTCCTAATGATTTCTGAATGATAATATCATGAAATCCTGTTCCCACCAGAGGTTCAAAAGTCTTATGGATGGGCTTGTTGGAAAGAAGAACATATTCGAACGGAGCAACCTCTCTTTTGAGATACTCCAGGCACTCGGCCAGGTATCTGGAATTTCCTGTCATCCCGTAGGAAAGAGGTCTTGCATCCACTGCGATCAGGGGTTTGTTTTTTTTCATATTCTCTTTTCAGTAAAAGACCCAGTGCCTGGAGCATCAACTGAAATTTTGCCGCTTTACGCATCCGATGATATTCTCCTTTACCAAAGAACGCTTTTTCGACATTTTGAATACAGTTATGGTAAAACGATATTTCAATACTTCGGGTCCGAATATTCCGGCTAAACACTATACTCTTTTTCGCTCAAGACTTATTCATAATGGAATTTTAAAAGTCAGGGATGAACGCTGCTTTACAATTTGGGCGCCCAGACAGACAGGAAAAAGCACCCTGTTCCGTCAGATGGCAGTCGAACTCGAGAAAGAAGGTTACAAGGTCTGCCATATCAATTTTGAGAATTACAGGGATGCATCTCTGGAATCCTTTCTGAATACTTTCATTATTGAATTAAACCGGTATTGGGGAACAGATTTCGTATACAGTGAACTCACCGTACTGTTTCAGAACATCAGGCAGATTGCAGACCGGAAATTTGTTCTGATCATTGATGAAGTGGAAGGCATCAACTCAGACTATCTGAACGGATTCCTGCATTCTGTCCGCAATCTCTATCATTCCCGTGAATCTCATTCTCTCAAGTCCGTGATTTTAGTAGGAGTATCCAACATTACAGGGATTATGCAGGACAATGCAAGTCCCTTCAATATCGCGGATGAACTGAATGTCCCGTATTTCACCGATGCAGAAACTGCAGAACTTCTCGGACAGCATACTCAGGAGACAGGACAGACCTTCGCGCCTGAGGTACTGGCAAAGATCAGCGAGATCACTGCCAATCAGCCTGGCCTTGTAAATGGATTTGCAAAACAGATGGTTGACAGGAATCCGGAAAAGACTCTGATCGCTGTTTCAGATTATGAAGAAGTCGAAGAGTGGTACCTGACAGAAGCAATCGACAAGAATGTAGCCAATATTCTGAAGATTGCCGAACAGAACAGACGTTTTCTGGAAAGGCTTCTTTTCAATGAAGAAGAAATCCCGTTTGAAATTGACAGACCGGTGATCAAAACTCTGCACGTAAACGGACTCATAAAAAAAGATACCGACAGGAATATTTCGTTCTGGGTGCCTCTCTACCGGAAACGTCTTTTCAAGGCTCTTTATCCATACAGCAACGGTGAGTCCAAAAGAATGTCCGAGTCCATGTTCGCTGATTCCTATCTGACTTCTGAAGGGGATATAAATTTTGACAAGCTAATGGAAAGTTACAGAAATCATATCCGTCTCAGAAGTTTCCGTCCTTTCCGGGAAAAGGATGAATCAGGAGCTTACATATCCATTCCTGAAGCAGCAATGCTTTACAGTTTTGAAACATTCATCAGCATATTTGTTCAGGAAATTGAAGGAAAGATGTACCGTGAATCGATTGTGTCTCTCGGAAATTCCGATCTGGTCATCAATGTGCGGGGAAAAGAATTTTACATAGAGACGAAAAAATATTACAGTCCCAGGAAATTCGAAAAGGGCAAATCACAGCTCGCGTATTATGTGAAAAAGGCCGGCCTGAGGCAGGGTGTTTATATTGTATTTATCCGGGACAGTCTGCATCCTGATCTTCCTGAAAATCAGGTTCAGACAATTGAAGATATTGTCATTAAAACATATCTGATCCGGTATGATGAAGAGAAGGATCTGTAGGGAAGCAGTGCTCCCGGCGTTCAGAGCAGCAAAAACAGGAGATCAGGTTCTTTTTGTTTAAAAATTTTTCAGTCTTTTTCATTTTTGAACTCATTCTGTGCTGTATAATGAAAATATATATCTAAAATATTATTGACTCCTCTGCTGCAGATTTTGGAATTCTGTACATTCCAAAAACAGAGGTTAATTTTCAATGATATTCAGACTAATTCTTCTCCTTTCTGCATTTTCAGTTTTTTCTGACTGCAGGAAGAAGGACTCAAAGTTTCTCATTCTCGCTTCTCCTGTCTCAGAGGAGCTTTCAGGTCCGGTCTTTTCCATTCCGGCAGGAACCTATTTCGGGGATCAGGTTCTTGAGATTACTCAGCCTGATCCGGACGCTGAGATTATATATAAAATGGACTATAACTCAGCTTCTGTCAAAAAGGCAGGAACTGAAATGAAATATCTGAATTCTCTTGATCTTCCATCGGATGAGGACGGCATTTATTCTGTTCATGCATATGCGCAGAAGAACGGACAGAAGTCGAAGTCTCTTTCAGCCTCTTATCAGGTGAGAAACCGTGTTGTCTCTCCGGTGATTGTTCCTTCGGGAGGGATGTTTGCAGAACCTCAGGATGTGACTCTAAAAGCACTTACAAAAAATGCGGTGATCCGGTACACTGTGGGAGATGCTCTGCCGGACAGGAACAGCGGAACGGTCTACAGGGGGGAAAAGATTCATATATCTGCAGATAATAAAATTCATGCCATTGCATATATGGAAGACGCGGAAAATGAGACATCAGACATCACTGAAGAAAAATACGTCTTTATTCCGGACATTCCGAAGCCGGAATTCAGTGTCAGTCCTGGGATATATACTGATTTTATTTCATTGAAAATACGTTCTCTTGTATCTGGAGTCAGCATCCGCTATACTCTGGACGGGAGCACTCCGACATCTTCAAACGGGCTGCTGATCCCTGCATCCTCTGCATGGACGGCGGGCGAGGGGAGCGTAATTGAGATTCAGAAGACTGTGACAGTAAAGGCTGTCGCTTATTCAGATCATAAAACTTCTGAGACTCTTTCAGGCATCTTTACAATATCAGTCCCGTCTGTCCCTGAGTTCAGTATTCCAGGAGGCGAATATGCAAACCCTCAGACTCTGAGTCTGAATGCTCCTTCGGGGCAGGAGATCTGGTATACTCTGAACGGATCGGTTCCTTCTCCGGTATCTGCAATCAAGTACGGTTCACCGATCATTATTCCCGGAAATACAAAGGTTTCAGCAATTTCCTGTTTTCCGAATACATCCAACTGCACCTCTGCTGTATCCGCAAATTATGTCATTCTGAGCAGACTGGCTCCTCCGGTATTCTCTCCTGTTCCGGGTGAATTCTCTTCTGCACAGTCGGTGACTCTGAGTTCAAATGAACCGAATGCAAAGATTTATTATACACTCGACGGAAGTATGCCTGTTCCTGGAGTAAGTCCTATGTATTCTTCTCCGATTCTCATTCAGTCTACAGCCAATATTCGAACTCTGGCTGTCATGGCCGGATATACCGATTCGGCAGAATCCTCCGGAATTTACAGCATCCGGATGTTCAGTGATGCGCACATCAGTCAGCTTGTCAATCTGGCCAACGTCTCTTACGGACAGCTGGCAGGAGAGGGACTCACCTCGGAAGTTCAGAGGGCACAGAGTCTTGTGAGAGCAAACCCTTCCCTTATCTCAAACTCTTCTCTTCGGACAAAATTTCTGAATCAGAACGGGGCTCTTGCGGCAAGCGAACTCTGCACAGTGATTTCGAGATATCTTTATCTGTATGCGTTTTCCAAAATCTATCCGGAGAGACTGCAGAATCTTCCTTCCGGATTTGCCGAATTCTATGTATACGCTGTAAATAAGGGGTATGTCATTACCGATTCAGGCGGAGTGACTTTCAACTGGACTGCAGACGGATACAATATGGTAAAGGATTTTACAGTTCCTCTGTACTTTTCCAGCTGGATAAAGTACAGGACGGATGCCGGATTCGGAACGGACGGGTCGCTTCTGAGTTTTGTTTCGGGAAAAGAGGGGAGACTTTTTTTCTTAAGCGACGGCCCTGACGGAAACGGTGCCACTCATAATTTTCTTGCGGTAATGCATCCTGTCTCAGGGTTCAAGATGCTGGACACATATCATCATGCCTGGACTGGAAAGGGGTTTTATGAAAATGCGAACGTCAGTTCCTATTATGCTGTCCGTTTCGGTGCATCAGGAACGCGATGGCTGCATATTGTAAACGGGTATCTGCAGACAAAATAGACGTTTCCAATACATATATGGGACTGTGTAAAAGCAGGTTACCGAGTGATTTTCACCGCCC
>DAORDI010000351.1:0-5136 GCA_035345895.1 Leptospiraceae bacterium | reverse complement strand
TCCCCTGAACGTCTGTATGAGTGGATGGACAGATATGAATCTTATGTATTCGGGACAAAACCGCGCGCACTGGGCGGAGTTCCTTCACATCTTTCGAGAAAGGCATACATCACTCTTGCAAATCATTTTCCTCTTTCAGAGTATTTCTTTGACTACAAGAAAAAGAAAAAGGAAACAGTCAATGCAATGCTCACAAGACTGAGAGGTGATCTGCAGAAGATGCTTGACAGTTCACAGAAGCTTTCTCAGCCCCTCTTCAAGCCTTACGATGTCGGCGGCGACATCTAAGAAGCAGATCTGATTCTGCTCAGAGTTTCGATTGTGATTCCCAGATAAGAAGCGATCTGACCCAGTTTGACCCTGTCAAACAGGTCAGGTCTTTTCTGCTGAAATGCGCCAAGTCTTTCCTTTGCTGTCTGAAACTGAAGCGACACTGCCCTTTCCCCGAGTTCGAGATAGTATTTTTCCATAAGAAGTCTTCCAAGCAGATTCATCTCAGGGAAATTTTCATACAGATAAAGCTGATCTTTTCTTTTCATTACATACAGCTCTGAATCTTCCAGTGTCTCAATATTTTCCATATTGGGTTTTCCCGAAACAAAGGAGTACATGGAAGTGGCAAATTCATTTTCCACTGAAAACCAGTTTGTGATATCCTTTCTCTTATGGTAATAGTATCCCCTGATGAGACCGGACTGTACATAAAAAAGATTCTCGCAGACCTTGCCTGATTCTGCCAGAGCCTTTCTTCGTTTCACTTTCTGAAATACCAGTCTTTCTGAAATCGCCTTCTGAAGAGAAGGACTGAGCTCCATGTACTTTCCCAGGTTGACAATCAGACTTTGCATAAATGTCCTTTTTATTCAGCAGGCACAAAAGGAAAATCATTTTCCTGAGCTCTGAAGGGATCTGTTTTAAGAACTTGCGTCACAGCATCCAGGCAGATGTTGAGTCTGCCAAAAATTGAATCATAATTTATCACAAAAAAACTGTTCCGATGTCAGACTTGTTTCCCTTGGACAGTTACTCTTGCAAAAGAATGAAAATACTGAATAAGGAAGACGATATATGAGCTGCCGCATCAAAATAATATCTGTATTTACAGTATGCGCTGCAGGCATTTTGGGAGAGGACAGAGAATGCCGAAAAAACGAAATAATCCAGGGAATTCCCTGTAAACCCGGAGAATGGGTATTTTTTCATAAGAACGGAAAGCTTGAATTTGCTGCATTGCCGGTAAACACAGTAATACAGGGACTTCCCGTCAAAGCCGGACATATTCGATTCCATGAAAACAGCAGACTGCAGAAATCCTCTCTCTCTCAAAGAATACAACGATTCAGGAAATTCCAGTTCAGTCAGATTCGACAGTTTATTTTTATGAAAACGGAAAATTGAGAAAAGCAGTATTGTCTGAAAATACCGTCATACAAGGTCTTCCTTTCAGGGCAGGAACTGACATTCATTTGTATAAAGACGGAAAAGTCAGCAGCGGCACCCTTTCTGAAAAGACTGTTGTTCAAGGACTTCCAGTCAGTGCTGCATATATACAATTCCATGAAAATGGAAAAATCAGCGTCGCGGTAATGTCCGAGGACGCATATATTCAGGAGATCCCTGTGAAATCGGAGACTTGGTTTTTCCTTTATGAAAACGGGAAACTCGAAAGGGCAGTCTTATCCAGAAACACCGCAATACAGGGAATCCCCTTGAAGTCAGGTGAGTGGGCAGCATTCCATAAAAACGGAATTCTTGAAGAAGCTGTATTATATGATGACACAACAATACAGAATATCCCAGTCAAATCCGGAAAATGGAAAGAAGGTTCCAGACTGTTTTTATATTCGAATGGAAAGATAGAATATGCAGTTCTGTCCGAAAATACGGTAATTCAGGGGATACCGTGTAAATCACAGGAATGGGTAGGGTTTTATCAGAATGGACGACTCAAACAGGCAGTTCTGTCAGAAGACATTCAGCAGCAGGGTCATCATTACAAATCAGGAGAGACTGTAAAACTTGATATTGCAGGCAGACTTGCACACTGAAAAAACGTCGGGGGACGCAGGAAATCTGCTGTATTGAACCCGAAGAATTACTGCTTGTAATTGTTCTCAATCTCAAAAATCTGAACTTTCTGGGCACCTTTGACAGAAGGAGTTCAGTAAATACAGGTGCAGGAGATCAGGATGGCAAGAGTCAGCACATACCTAAATTTTTCCAGAAATACAGAAGAGGCTTTTCTGTTTTATAAATCCGTTTTCGGAGGAGAATTTTCCGGAGGAGGAGTGGCAAGGTTCGGAGATTTTCCTCCTCCAGCTGGAGCACCTCCGCTTGCCGATGCAGATAAAAATCTGATTATGCACATTGAACTGCCCATTCTCGGCGGTCACGTCATTATGGGAACAGATGCCCCTGAATCAATGGGCTTCAAGCTGAATCAGGGAAACAATGTGTACATCAATCTGGAACCGGATACAAGGGAAGAAACGAAAAAACTTTTTGATGCACTCTCAAAAGGCGGAACAGTCGAAATGGAACTTCAGGATATGTTCTGGGGAGCCTATTACGGAAGCTGCACTGACAGATTCGGCATCCGCTGGATGTTCAACTGCCCGACAAAATAAAGGACACAGTACCTACTCTGTGAAAAAATACTGTAAGTAAACTTATATAGAAAAGCTGATAAGCGGGGTCTTAGGGGCTGCAAACCCCTAAATCCTCCCGATAGGGATAAACCTTTTCTTGCTTTTT
Source organism: Leptospiraceae bacterium (assembly GCA_035345895.1). GTDB lineage: Bacteria > Spirochaetota > Leptospiria > Leptospirales > Leptospiraceae > DAORDI01. The sequence goes on along the minus strand of DAORDI010000351.1, from coordinate 2,382 downwards.
TAAAAGTAAACTCTAGAAAAAGGATATTTGTAACTGCGAAGCCGCCAGGCTGAGCAGTTAAAGGACAATACAATGAATGATAAAATAATGATTACTGTAAGTGCAGTGATAAAAGCTCCTGCAGAAAAAGTATGGAAACTCTGGTCAACCCCGGAAGACATTATGAACTGGAACAGTGCCTCACCCGACTGGCACACTCCTGCTTCAACAAATGACCTGAGAAAGGGGGGAAAGTTTTCCTCCACAATGGCAGCCAGAGACGGAAGCATGTCGTTTGATTTCTGGGGAATCTATGATGAGGTCAAAGAAAATGAACTCATCGCATATACTATGGGTGACGGAAGAAAAGTGACTGTGACATTCAGACAGAATGGAAATGAGACAGAGGTGACAGAAATTTTTGAGGCGGAAGGAGTACATCCTCCTGAAATGCAGAAAGCTGGCTGGCAGTCTATTTTGGACAATTTCAAAAAATATGCAGAGGCCAAAGTATGAGTTCCGTCAGAATGCAGAGAATCACTCCATTTCTTTGGTTCGACAGCAATGCAGAAGAAGCAGTGAGATTCTACACATCTGTATTTGAGAATTCAAAGATCATTCAGATAAGTCCTATGGTATCCACATTTGAGCTGGACGGACAGAGACTGATGGCACTCAACGGAGGACCTCATTTCAAATTCAATGAGGCTGTTTCCTTTTATGTAAACTGCGAAACTCAGAAGGAAGTGGACTATTACTGGGAAAAGCTTCTTTCCGGAGGCGGAAAAGAATCTCAGTGCGGATGGCTGAAAGACAGATTCGGTCTTTCCTGGCAGATTGTACCGACAGCACTCGGCGAACTGATGAGCGACCCCGATCCGGTCAAATCACAAAGAGTCCTTCAGGCAATGCTGAAGATGATCAAACTCGACGTAGAAGGACTGAAAAAAGCGCATCGGGGGGAATAAAAAACACAGGATGGCAGGCTGGAGTTAAAACCAGTCTGATGTCTTCAACCGGGGAGCAAGAATTCTTAAATGAAGGTTTTCACAAGATCCGTGTTTAGGATATCTATCCTAAGCATTCTTATAAATTTAATGATTGCATCATGCACTGCCGGCCTTGGCAGCATGGATGGATCTGCAGGATGAAAACGGAGATATTTCCCTCACTGCCGCTCTCAGCTTTTTTCTCGACGTATTCCCTGTACTGTTCCGATTCTTTCGGCCCTATTCCATTCCAATATCAGTTCTGCTTTTTTTACAGTCGGAATCAGACGATATTTCAAAAACTGAGAACAGGATGTTTCACCGAAGCTCTCAATCATTTTTGCTTGCCTGCATCGTTCCGTCTGAAAATCTAATCTAAAGACAAGACGGCGGGGTTCTCCCAATAAAAACCGTCGCAGAACGAGAGGTAGAAATGCTCCTGTTGAATCCAAAAAAGCCTGATTTCAGCAAACTGGATGAGAAATCCAAAAATATTATGCTGAAGACGATCGAGTTTTTTGAAAAAAAAGGCAAGAAAAAGCTGAAACACGATGATCATGAAAGAGTCTGGTATGCAGACTTCCTGGAATCTCAGAAAGAAATCGGCGCGTTTGCAACGCTGATGACTCCGAAAGGATACGGTCCTTCTGATTCCAGATTCGACAGTCACAGGAACTGCCATTACAGTGAGGTTCTCGGATTTTACGGTCTCTGCTACTGGTACACCTGGCAGGTGTCAATGCTCGGCCTCTCTCCGATCTGGATGAGCAAGAATGAAAAAATCAAGAACAGAACTGCAGAGCTTCTGAAGAACGGAGAAATTTTCGCATTCGGCCTTTCTGAAAAAGAACACGGTGCGGATCTGATTTCCACAAGCATGACTCTGACTCCGGAAGGAGACGGAAAGTACAAGGCGAACGGAAGCAAATATTATATCGGCAACGGAAACAAGGCTGCGATCGTATCTACATTCGGCAAAATCGGAGACAGCAAGAGTTTCACTTTCTTTGCTCTGAACAGCCAGCATCCTAATTATAAACTCATTAAAAATGTTACAAACACTCAGAACTATGTATCCGCATTCGATGTAAAGGACTATCCCGTTTCTGAAGAGGATATTCTTTCCAGAGACAGAGATGCATGGGATACCTCTCTTGCAACAGTTGCTCTCTGCAAGTACAATCTGGGATGGGCTACAATCGGAATCGTCACTCATGCATTCTATGAGGCGATCGCTCATTCAGCCAACAGAAGACTGTACGGTCAGTATGTGACAGACTTCCCTCATATCAGACAGCTTTTTATGGACGGATATGCTAGACTTGTGGCAATGAGACTTTTCACAATGAGAGCATCTGACTATATGAGAAGTGCAAACGAGAAAGACAGACGTTACCTTCTGTACAATCCGATG
>DAORDI010000350.1:0-5215 GCA_035345895.1 Leptospiraceae bacterium | reverse complement strand
TCGATTATTCAAAAAAATGCAAACAGGCAGACGTTTTTATATCACAAAAGATGAAGGATTACTTGCTTAAAACGAAAAAAATCAAATGCAGTTCAGACTGAATTCAAGGTTTTTTTACTTATGATGTGAGAGTTCTTAAGCTGTAAGGATTATGCCATAAGAAAAAAGATTCATTTCAAGCATAAATGCAGTAAAGCTTGAAACGAGTGAATTATTCTCTGTACTTTATTCCGATGACGGCGATATCATCCTGAAATTCTGTTCCGTTTAAGAATTCCTGCAGATTTTGAAAGACTTTGGAAATGACAGATTCTATCTTTTCGTTTCTCTCTTTCAGAAAGATTTGGTGAAGTCTTTCTTCTCCGAATTCCTGACCGTCGGAGAATTCTTCAAATATACCGTCCGTGTATATGTAAAGTCTGCTGTTTCGGTCCATTTCCGCTTCATTTGTACTATAGGAATGATCCTTTATGAATCCGATCAGGGGGCCTGTTTTGGGGAGAAGTTCGAATCCCGTTTCTTTGAGCAAAAAAGCAGAAGGATGGCCTGCTGAAGCATAGATGATCTTTCCTGAATCGGTATGAATGTCAAGCAGTATGCAGGTCAGAAATGAATTCAGCTGTCCGTATCTGCGGATAAATTCGTTGTTGAAAATTTCGAGTATCCTGTCGGGAGGAAGCTCATAGTTTTTGATCCCTTCATAAACCCCCTGAATCGCCATCGTGATCATTGCTGCCTGCACTCCGTGTCCGGTTGCATCTGCCAGAAATATACGGACAGTTCTGTCGGTCAGTCTGTGGATATGATAAAAGTCTCCGCCTACCTTGTTCATTGCCTTATATTTAATTACAATTTCCAGATCCTGTATTTTGGAAACGTCAGAGCTTAGAGTGTAGGACTGTATTTTTCTTGCCATCAGAAGATCTGCCTGAATCAGATCCAGACTCTTATTGAGTTCCAGAGTGCGTTCCTTTACTCTGCCTTCCAGTTCTTCCTTTGCCTTTCTTTCCAGAACTGAGTTTTCCATATGGACACGGATATTTTCATCCTGAATGAACTTGTATCTGTCCGCCAGGGCAAGCGAAAGCAGAGCCAGCTCAATGACTGTTCCAATCTGCATTATATGATCAATAAAATAACTTTTCTCCAGAAAGCCGCGAATATGCAGGATGAATAGAACTGCACCGAAAAAGAAAGTAGCCCAGCCGATTACAAAAAATCTTGCTGCCTTGTATCCTTTGATCAGGCTGATAACTCCCGCTGTGAATGCAAAGCAGGCAGCCGAAATTCCGTAAAAATTCTGTACTAGGAGCATCAGCTGTCTGGAATGAAAAAAACAGCAGAATGCAAGCAGGATAAAAACAGACAGACCGAGATAAATTCTATGCAGATATTTATGATTGTTCTTAATGTCCAGAAATCTGTCCGTAAAGGCCAGGGTGAAAATCCAGGCAAGTCCTGTCACGATGACTGCAGAGTGATTCTGCCACCAGATACTGCTCCCCCAGAGAAACTGGAATCCGTGTCCGTAGAATGAAAGATAGAACATCATTGTCAGAAAGGTGGAAATGCAGTAAAGAAGATAGGCAACACTTCGGAATGCGATGCATATGAATCCGTTGTAGAAAATCATAATCAGCATCATTCCGTAAAAAAGAATGTAAACTGCCTCTTCTGCAGAACTGCTGTTCAGATAGTCAGTATACGTATAAACGGAAACGGGAACAATCATAAGTCCGTCTGTCCGTACTCTGAGATAATATGAAATTCTCGTCTCGGTGCCGAAATCTCCCGGTATGACAAAATTTCTTGATTTTATCTTTCTTGTGCTGAATGGAATCCTGTCTCCGTAATCCTCCCGCTCCCAATGACCTTTTCTGAGACAGTAAACTTCTATATGATCCAGATGAGGGTAGCTGATTTCCACCAGGAATCCGCTGTCGGAATAAGATTCTCTTTTCAGGTTCAGTTTTATCCAGATGGAACTGTCCGAGTAGGAGCGGCTGACTGTATCCTTTGAATTGCGCTGAAATTTATCGGAAAATGAGGGATTAGAAACATCCTCAATTCCCAGAGAATTTGTAATGTCTTCATAAACGTACAGATATTTTCCGACCAGATGAGATCCGCTTTTCTCCTTCACAGATAGGAATGCCTCTCCCGATTTCTGCGGATACAGTGAAACAGCAGACGTCATCAGCAGAACAGTCAGGAATATCTTCATCAGGTCTTTCCATTCTGTTCATTGAAATGAAGAGTCAAACTCTTTTTCTCAGACCGTCTCATATAAGCTTTCATATTTATGACGAAAATCAAGGAAAAAATTTAATCTGAGAAGATTCATCTGACATTAATGTTTTCTGGGACTCAAAAGACATAGTAAGAGTTCTTTATTGACAATAATCTCCCATTCAAAAAATCATATTTCAATGATTAAGATTATTCTGATTTTATTTATGAGTGTATCAGTTCTTCCTGCGCAGGAGAAAACCGGCCCGGATGCACCTTCAAAGAACTGGTACTGGTTTTTTCAGGGAGGAGGCGGGTCGGCAGCTTCCGGTACGTTTTCGGGAACTGCATTTAACGGACAGATGGGCTTTGAATACAGGGAGACTGAAACAGTAGGCTACGGCCTAAGCATCGGAGGGACCCAGCTGAATATGAAACAGAAATCAGCAGGTCTGGATGAAAACAGCCTGCTGCTGCTTCTCGCTGTCCCAGGCCAAAATTCGGCAAATGCTCTGCAGGCACTTTTGCTGATGAACGGTGTGAGCAGTCTGTTCGGAACAGAAAATTCAGGTATCAGCATCGGGACAGGTGCTTTAAATCTCAATTTTCATTTGAATGGAGACAGTTTTTTTGATCCTTATATCGGTTTCGGTCTTGTTGGAGGAAGCTGTCTCGGATCAAGCTGCTCTGTCGGAGGCGGAGAGGCGAAGATTGGAATGCAGTTTAATTTTGATACATTCTTTTATTATCTGGAAGCAAAGGGTCAGTCTCTTTCGATTACAGGCATAGGGCAGACGAATATTGGAACAGGTTCTCTGGGAATAGGGATGAGATTCTGATTCAGACCGGTGAAGAAACTGCAGACCGCGTTTCAATCCAGAATTTCTCTCAGAGAAATCTTGGTTCCTTCCAGTTCAACTGCATCGGAGGATCTGAATATTTTCTTTTCGAGATATTTTCCTGACGACGGATTCTTATATACTTCCAGCTCCCTGTCCTTCAGGTTGATGATCCAGTATTCCTGAACGTCTGCATCTGCATAAATAAACTGCTTCTGAAAATCGAGTTCATATGTGGAAACGGATATTTCCACAGTAAGTCTGGCTGTGTCCGGGTGCCTGCTTTTGAAATCGCTCAGTGTTCCTGAAATGATGCTGATATCCGGTTCGGGTTCTGAATTGCCGATAGAAAGAGGCTGTTCTGATCGGATAATGAAATTTTGATGAAAAATATTTCGGAAAACGGAAAGCAGATAATCTACTGTAAACGCGTGTTTTGGAGATTTTGGCATCTTATTGATGAGTACTCCGTCAATGAGTTCTATTTTTTCAGGGAGCAGTCCGAGTTCAGCAAGTCTGTGATAATCAGAGAGGCTCATTCGGTTCACCAAGGCCTGAACTGCAGGATGTTCGAGCAGAGTCGTCATACTATAATCGGATCGGTTTTTTTTATCCTGTCAAGCAGAAATTCCGGTAAAGGATCAGTTCCGTGTTTCGTGCAATTTTTGAGTGTCAGTATTCAGCTTTTCGGCAAGGATGCGTGGATTTACAGGAGAGCCGTCTTGTACAGACGGCCCTTTGTTTTTTTACAGGAAGAAAATAAAAGTGATCAGGATGAAGGTAGGGATGAGGATTCCGAAGGAGTAAAGAATATATCCCCCGAAGCTAGGCATCTTGACCTTGTTTTCTTCTGCCACTGATTTCACCATAAAGTTAGGTGCATTTCCAATGTAAGTGTTTGCTCCCATAAAAACAGATCCGACAGAAATCGCTTTCAGAAGACTCGATGCATCTGCATTTGCCAGAATGTCCTGAACAGTCGGATATCCCAGACCCTTGATAAGACTCAGAAATGTGAGATAAGTCGGTGCATTGTCCAGAACTGATGAGAATGCTCCTGATGCCCAGAAAAACTGCCAAGGTTTTGTTACACCGAGAGCCTTTCCGTTTGTTTCCAGAAGAATCAGGGCAGGGATCATTGTAATAAAAATTCCTATGAAAAGATAGGCAACTTCCTGAATCGGGCCGAGTGTAAACTTATTGTGTTCTCTGAGTTTAGGATCAGATGTGATTTTCGATGCAACGATCAGAAGGATCATCACTGCTTCCCGTACAAATGCAATGTATGGATTGTGTTTGATTGCCGGGATGTAATTTTCATTCAGGAATGCCACAGAAAGCACTACACCGAGAAGCCAGATCAGGTTCAGCTGTCCTGCCATCGAAATCGGCTGAGCGGCTGCACGGTCTTTCTGAATGTCCTTTTTTTCTTCCAAGGCATACATTTTTGTATCCCAGATGAAATATACAACGCTTAAGAGACCTATTGCAAAAATCATTTCAGGGAAAAGCTTGAATGTATATGTGAAGGGTACTCCCTGCAGATAACCCAGGAAAAGAGGAGGATCTCCGAGAGGTGTCAGGGATCCGCCGATATTGGAGACCATGAATATAAAGAAAATGACTGTATGCACCACATGCTTTCTTTCCGAGTTTGTCTTGAGAAGGGGGCGGATGAGAAGCATGGATGCCCCGGTCGTTCCGATCATTGAAGCGAGAAATGAACCTACCAGCAGGAAAATCAGGTTGTTCACCGGTTTTGCTTCAATATCGCCTTTCAGAACAATTCCGCCGGAGATATAGAACAGACTTCCCAGAAGAATGATGAACGGTACATAATCAAAGACAATCGTATGATAGATTTTTCCACCCCATCCCTTTGCCATCAGAATTCCGAATGACACCGCTGCAAGACTCAGTGCTACAATGAGCTTGTTATTGTTGTGCTCCCACCAGTGAGCCAGATCGTGAGATGCAATCGGGAAAATTGCAATGCAGAGAAGGATCACCACAAACGGTATGACTGACCAAAGTTCGAGAGCCTCACCCTTGACTTCGTGGTGTCCGCCGGATTCCTTATGGTCTGCGGTATTGTGCTGCTGTTCTTTTGCCGGAACGTCCGGATTCCCGTGTTCCTCTGCATTCAG
>DAORDI010000349.1:0-5227 GCA_035345895.1 Leptospiraceae bacterium | reverse complement strand
TCTTCGGCTGCTTCACTGCTTTCCTTTTCCATATTAATCTTGAAGATTTTCCTGAACAGGAAAAAGAACAGAATGACTCCGAGAACTCCGTACGGATAGGCAATTGAATAGCCTGCAATCGGTTCTCCGAGAACTGCATCTGTCTGATTTGCAGGCAGACTGCCGATGCTGTTTTTCAGAGTGTCGACAACAGAAGCCAGTGCCGGTGTGTTTGTAAGTGATCCGGTGTACAGACCCGATACAATGTTTTCATTCAGACTGTACGTTTTTCCTAATATCACAGTGAGAACTGCAGTGAACGAAAGAACAGAGATCATTGTCAGATTGACTGCAATTCCCTGTCTGTTGAAACCTGCAAAAAACCCAGGTCCTGACTGAAGCCCTGTCGTATACACAAATATGACCAGACCGAGAATGTACACAATGTCAGGAAGGGAAAGCTTTGAGGAAAGAGAGCCGAAGGCAAGGCCTACGAAAAGTACAGCTGCAATCCCAAGACTGAATCCTTTTACTTTTATCCTGCCGATGAAATATCCGGCAGCAATGACAATGAAAAGAAGGACAGGTTTGTTTTCTTCGAGAAAATGAATCAGTTTTTCCATGATGATGTTCTCTATCGTAACACTCAATGCAGGTAATGTCAAGCATTAATGGGGATCAGGAATAGGCCGCCTGCTGACAGACTGGACTTGTGTCCTCTTTTCATCTCCGAAGAAGTGCAGTCCGAATGTTCTATGGAGATATTTCAATTCCGATGATCGTGATATCATCATCTTGAGCACGGGTTCCTATGAATTCCTTGACGTCAGAAATCAGAAAATCAATATTTTCCTTTATGGGATTACGGTTGTTATTCTTCAGCATATCGTAAAGTTCCTCTTCTCCATAAATTTCATTCGCTTCGTTGAATTCTTCATAGATTCCGTCTGTGAACAGAAATATCCTGTCTCCTTTCTCGAACTTCATCTCTACTTGTTCATATTTCGTGTCAGTGACAACACCGATCAGCCTTCCTGTCTTATGCATAAACTGAACAGATGCTTTAGAAATCAATACTTGTTCCGGGTGCCCGGCAGAAGAATAAACGATCTTATTCTCATTTAAGTCAATATCGATTAAAAATGCACTGAAAAGAGTATCCAGACTGTAATATTTTTGAACGAATATATTATTCAAATTAAATAGCAGATCAGATGGATCTGCTATTTTATCTGCAAGATTTTCGTATTCACTTTTAATCAGCATAGTAATTAACGCACTTTGTATCCCGTGCCCGGTCGCATCTGCGATAAAAATACGGGTTATTTGCGGACTCATTTCAGTGATGAAATAAAAATCTCCTCCAACTTCCACCATAGGCAGGTATTTGGCGTAGAACTGTAATCCGTTTCGAATGCGCGTATCATCCGGTATTATTTTATTTTGAATTTTACGTGCTAATCCCAGATCTTTTCTGATTAAATCCAAGGCGGAATTCAATTCTTTTTCTAATTCCTTTATTTTCAGAACGGACTTTATCCTTGCTCTTAATTCTTTGGCATCAACAGGTTTTCTGATATAATCGACTGCACCGGATTCGAATGCTTTTTCCAGATCTTCGCTGGAATCTTTGGTTGTCTGGAAAATAATCGGAATGTCTTTATAAACTTCGTTTAAAGCCAGTTTTTCTGCCAGCTGATATCCGTCTTCCTCGGGCATTACTACATCCATGAGAATTAAAGAGGGAATACTTCTGCTCAACTGAGTCCACATTTCTCTTCCGCTGGTAACGGCTACAGCATCATAACCTTCCAATGACATCTTTAAAAAAAGAATGCTGGTTTCCGAATCGTCCACTATTAATATCTGTTTCATTGATGCAGTCGATCCATTCATAGAAAATAAGATATGGGTTTATCAACTGTCAACATTTTTCTTTCCCGTAAATCAGATTTTAAACAATATTCAAAAGAAGGTGACATTTGTGCTGAATTCATAGTACCTCGAAATTTTATACTCTCTGATAATAAAATTATCAATGAAGCCGGACAGGTTTTCGGCAGAACCCAGAAATATCAGACCATCAGGTTTCAGGGAATTCCTCAGTCTGGTATAAATTTTTTTTCTATCTTCCAGTGTAAAATAGATTGCTACGTTCCGGCAGAAAATAATATCCAGATCCTTTGGAAAAACATCTATGTGGAGATTTATCGGAAAGAATTTTACCAGATTTCTGATTTCAGCGTTCAGTTCATACCCGTATTGGCTTTTCTGAAAGTATTTCTGTCTGAACCTCTCATCAATTCCTCTTTCTACTTCAATTTCCAGATAAATCCCTTTCCTTGCCTTCTCTAAGGCTGTCTGTGATATATCGCTGGCCTGAATCTCAACTAGGTCTGCTAAATGAGGCAGAAATTCTTTTATAGTGAGTGCAACTGAATATGGTTCCTGCCCTGTCGCACATCCGGCAGACCATATCCGTAATTTTTTTCCTTGTTCTCTGACTGTCTTTTCGCCTGCATTTCGTTCCAGCCATTCCGGGACTACCTGCTTCACAAAGGCCTCATACAGAATATGGTCTCTGAAAAAATATGTTTCCTGAGTTGTAATAATATTTATAAATTCCTTTAAGAACTCAAGATTATCCCTTGCCTGTATCTTTTCTGCAATCTGATCGTAATTTGAAAAAGAATACTTTTTCATTATATCCGGAAGCCTGTTTTCGAGAATGTAAAGCTTGTCCTCCTGCAGATGGATTCCAGTCAAATCGTAGATGGCTTTGAACAGATTCTTATAATTCATTCTGAACCCAGCAAGCGGATAATTGAATCAGCTAATCCTTCTATATTCTTCACTTCGGAAACTAATTTTTCTTTAATGGGAAGCGAAGGCATTCCGAAAACCAGACAGCTTTCTTCTGTCTGTGCCATTAAATATCCGCCAGTCCGTTTCATTTCCAGGAAACCTTTGTATCCATCCTGTCCCATCCCTGTCATTATGATTCCGACTGCAGAATTGCAGTATACTTCGGCTACCGATCTGAACAGTACATTCACGGAAGGTTTGCAGCTTTCCTCCGGCGGGGTGTCCTGAATTTGAATTGAAATCTGGAAAGCGGCATCTCTTTTTACAGCCATATGTTTTCCTCCGGGGGCAATGTAGACAAAGCCCTTTTCGACCGTCATTCCTTCCTCTCCTTCGACCACCTCCATCTTCGTAATTGAATTCAGGTTCTCCGCCAGCTGAGTTGTGAAAACGGGCGGCATATGCTGAACGATCAGTATGCTGCCGTTCAGGTTTTTCGGAAGCAAGGGCAGCAGTTTTCGAAGTGCATCCGGTCCGCCTGTTGAAATACCGATAGCACAGACATCGTATTTGTTCCTTGCATTGACTTTATTTACGGTTTTTTCCTGAAATTCCTGTTTTTTTGAAGCCTTGTTTTCATTCGGTTTACGGATGCCGATAGCTTTAATTTTTGTAATCAGTTTCTGTCGGATGTATTCTTCTACTGTCAAGGCAGAGTCTGCTTCAGGTTTTGTTACAAAATCTTTTGCACCGAGTTCCAAAGCTTTAATTGTCTGCCTAGCGCTTTCAGGAGTTTTAGAGCAGAACATGATTACTTTGGTATCGGGAGATTCTTTCCGAATGATTTCCAGAGTTTTCAGTCCGTCTAAATCAGGCATTTCCATATCCAGAATGACTACATCGGGCTTATAATGCCTCACTCTGGGCAATGCCAGCTGTCCGCTTCGTGCCAGAGAAATTACTTCTATTGCACCGTCCTGCGACAGAATTTCAAACAGCAACATTCGATATATATCTGAATCGTCAACAATAATGGCAGTAATTTTAGAGTTTTCAGTCATAAATTATTCGATTGCGGTCAACCCTTCCAGATTTACAATCAGCACAACACCGTCTTTTGATTTTGCAGCGGAAGAAATGCAATTCAGTTCTTTTTCGCTTAAATTGGACGGCGGCGGTTCCAGCGCATCTGATGGTATTTCCAGTATATCATGAATCCTGTCTGCTAAAAGGGATACCTTTGACTTGGCTTTCAGGCGAATCACTGCTTTTCCTTTTTCATACGGTTTTTGCGGATAACCGAGTTTGACTCCTACGTCGATTACGGTAATAATTTCTCCCCTCAGATTATGGACACCTGCAAGGTATTTTTTGGAGTTAGGAATAGTTACAATTTCTATATTCTTTATGACTTCCTTGCAATCCTCAAGATATAACCCGTACAATTGATCTCCTGCATACCATGTAAGAACTTCCAGAATACCATTAGAAAGTTTTTTAGTCTGCATATTAAATTTTAAAACTCTTTACAATTTTTTCGAGTCCCGCTGTAAGTTCCTGCAGTTCTTCAGCCAGTTCAGATGTCTGAGCCGCTCTCTGTGCACCGGATCTGGCAGCCTTATTGATTCCCAGAATGTTCTTTGTCACTTCTCTTGCCCCGATGGAAGTCTGGCTGATATTGGAGGAAATTTCTTTCGAGGTGATGGACTGCTCTTCGACAGCAGAGGCAATCGTGGAGCTGATATCGTTCACCTTTGAGATTGTAGTTACAATTCTGTTGATGGCCGTAATTGTGCTCTCTGTATTCTTCTGGATCGAGAAGATTTTCTCCTTGATTTCCTGGGAAGATATGGCAGACTGCTTGGCCAATTCCTTTACCTCTGAGGCGACTACTGCAAAACCCTTCCCCGCATCCCCGGCACTTGCTGCTTCAATGGCTGCATTCAGTGAAAGCAGATGTGTCTGCGATGCGATGTCCGCTATGCTCTCGATCACCTTTCCGATTTCTTTTGCATCGTCTCCGAGTTTATTTACAATTATATTGGTTTCAATGGCTGCCTGGTTTGCTTCTTTTGAGATTGCAGCATAATCACTTGCTCTTCTGGCCACCTCTGATATCGAAATAGACATTTCCTCGATGGAAGAAGCGATTATCTGCACACTCTGACTCATCTCAGTGCTCGCAGATGCGATCAATTCTGACTGTGCAGAGGTTTCTTCCGTGGAGGCGGACAGGGACAGACTGGTTTCTGAAAGCTTATTTGAACTTGCGAGAATGATCTGACTTGTACTGGAAATTTCCAGAACGATGGAATGAATTTTTACCAAAAATTTATTGAACCAATTTGCCAGTTCTCCTAATTCATCATTTGATTCTATTGTCAGTCGTTTTGTTAGATCACCTTCTCCGCTCCCGATATCTTTCACCCTCTCTACAACCGCC
>DAORDI010000348.1:0-5228 GCA_035345895.1 Leptospiraceae bacterium | reverse complement strand
CCGAAGTTTCAAAAATTATAAATCTGTTTTATGATCCGTTATCTTAATGACATTGGCCGGTAGACTCCCTGCCAAAAACGCCCCACCTGCGTATTCAGAAAAATATATGAACTTAGTAAAAAAATTATACTTCTGGGAATTGGATATCTGGATAAGGAAATTTCCTGGATCAGAGAAGAAATATTATTTTCCGAAGTCTGATTGTTTTTATTCTTGCTGTCTTTCCTGTGTTTTCTGAAAAGAGAAGAATTTTTGTCCGTTATGGAGAACGGTCGCCTTCCCATCCTATATAATCCGGTCAATGAACATTTGGCCGCACCTGCATTTCTTCAGTAATGGTTTATAAGGAATTTGATTATAACATTAAAAGCCGAAATTAGGGAGCGGAATTGAAGCCGAATCACAGGAAAAGGGTTAACCTCTTTTTTCCTGAAAACCTTCTTAATTTTCACTTGCAAAATAAAATTGGAAAAGAAAGATTCTCAATATGTCCAATCCAAGAATCAGCGTGATCATTCCTACTCTGAATGAAGAGAAATATCTTCCTATCCTCCTTCATTCCCTCAAACAGCAGACCTTCAGAGACTTCGAAGTCATCGTTGCAGATGCAGGCTCCACCGACAAAACAAAGGAAGTGGCAGAAGGTCTCGGGGCAAAACTTGTTCCGGGCGGAATGCCTGGACCAGGAAGAAACAGAGGGGCAGAGGCGGCAAACGGCGACCTCCTTTTTTTCTTTGATGCGGACGTGGTTCTTCCGAATACATTCCTCGAAAAAGCCTATGCTGAAATGGAAGAGAAGATGATGGATCTGGCTACCTGTGAATTTAAGCCCGATTCCAAACTTCAGCTGGACAATATACTTTTCAAACTGGCAAATCTTACGGTCAGGATCAATCAGAAGTTCAATCCGAGAGCTGCCGGATTCTGCATTTTTATTTCCAGAAGACTTTTCAGAAGAGTTGGCGGATTTGACGAATCTGTAAAAATTGCTGAGGATCATGATCTTGTAGACAGAGCGACAAAATTCAGACCCTTGAATTTCCTGAATTCAGTCAACCTGACAGTGAGCATCAGACGTCTGGAAAAGGAAGGACGTTTTTCTCTCATCGAAAAGTATATGCAGGTCGAAATGCATCTGCTCACGAAGGGAAGCGTCAAGGAAGACATCATTGAATATGAATTCGGAAAGTTTGATGATGAAAAGAAATCACAGAACAAGAAGATTCTGGACGATATTGAAGACAGGATCATCAAGTTTGAAAATCAGTACAGGGATCTGACAAAGAACCTGATTCCGGATGTAGTGACAGAGGCCAGAGAAAAATGGCAGGAAAATCTCAAGTCCATCCAGGAAAACTTCAGCAAACTTTTGAATCCATAATTACGGAGTAATGATGAAAAAAACGATTCTATTTCTTATGGCAGTGATGTCTGCAGTGACATCCGTATATTCCTATGATCCTGTGGATCTGGAGATTTTGAAAGAGCAGAAGTCCTGTCCCAACTGTGATCTGTCCGGAGCAAACCTTCGCGGAATGCAGCTTCAGGGAGCGGATCTTACAGGGGCAATCCTTTCCAAGGCAGATATGTTCGGAACAAATCTGAAGGGGGCGAATCTTACCAAGGCAATTCTGTACGGTGCAAAACTGGAAGGAGCAGTCCTTGTCGGAGCAAATCTGACAGAGGCGAATCTGGACAATACGAATCTGACCGGAAAAAGATTTGAGGGAGCCAAGATGGATGGATGCAGTCTGGAGGAAGCCAGAATGGTGGAAGCTGAATTCGGCGGAATCAATTTCAACGGATGTGAACTTTTCCGCGCCAATTTCTTTCAGGCAAAACTGAAGGGAGCAAACCTGTCAGGAGCCAAAATAAAAGGGACCATCTCCAGCAGAGGAAAAATCTGTAATACGTTCAACTGTCTTTCCACTAAGTAAAAAGCAATGACCGCGTAAAGGCTTTTTCGAAAAAGGCTTCACCGCGGTCACAGAGCCTAGGTGACAAAGTGCTGGACATATAAGTAATGTAATGTATTTTATCTCAGTCTTCCTGCCATCCGATATCATCTTCTTTAAAGTCAATACCTGCAATTCCAAAAAGGAAGTCAAAGAGTTCTCCGACGTTAAAACCGAATCTCACTCCATATTTTATTCCTAAAGATAATCCAAACCCAAAAGGAGGGCCGCCTGCCCTGCAGTATAGTAAATTCCTTTTGTTCTCCATCCGATTGGTTGCTTCTTCAGCTCTTTGTCCTGATATACTGCCTTCCATTTGCATTTATAGCATACTGTATGTGATACAAACATAGCATTATTCTTATTTCGTTTATTGATGATAGGATTTTCGCTTCTGAACAAAGCTGCAGCTGAATACCCAAAAGTCTGCTGTCCAAAATAGATTTCGTCTTTCTCTTCTTTCCCGTCTGGATCCGCCATATATATTGAAATCGGATTGGTTCTGTCTCCGATTTCATAGAAATCAAAAGCACCACCCATCAGACCAATTCCTTTCCCTTCCATATTGTATCCATGGCCGATAGGAAAATATGCGAAGAATATACTTGCCCCATGAACCTTGTCCTCAACTCCGAAATAGAAAATGTCACCCAGATCTCTTGAACGGTCTGCAAAATAGGACTTCAGCGAATCTTCAGGTGATCGGTATTCCGTGCTTCTGCAGTTCAGCATCAAGAGTATCAGCAGAAAGAAAAACATTCTTCTCATATTCATTTGACTTATGGCAGAATGAGTAGTTCTATTTTTTATTCCTCACCTGACAAGGTTGTTTTTTGGATCTGTCATCGGTGCGATGAAGTAAAAATGCGGCTTCTGGAATTTTCTGTTTTGATGCAAAGGACTTGTTCGGGTTCAGGCCCGCACATCCTTCGTGTACAGAATTTCTTTCGCAGAGTCTTCTGGATGTATGCAGACAGTCATTGACCTGAAAAAACTGTACGAAGAGGATGAACATCTGAGCGCATTTCCCGAAGATCCCCCATTTACTTTTGAACAGGTAACGGATGAAAAATATCTTCCTGAATAAATCAGTGCTCTGCGAACTCTTCGTCTTTGCGTGAAACTTATTCTCTTTCCTTTAGGCAATCCTGAATCTGCTTGACAGTCTTCTGAAGCAATGTCTTCTTTGATCTATGAACGCACTTTCTTTCAGAATTCCGGATTATCCGATTATGGATGATGACCGTTTGTACAAATTCTGCGTTTATAATCGCGAGATGAAAATTGAACGTTCTTCACAGGGAGAAATTACAGTTATGTCACCGACAGGCGGAGAAAGCAGCAGCAAAAACGGAACCATCTTTTTCTTTCTGAAACAGTATCAGAGAAAGGTGAAGACAGGAAAAGTTTTTGATTCTTCCGGCGGTTTTGTGCTTCCAAACAAAGCGATGCGTTCTCCTGATGCAGCCTGGATTTCCACTGAAAGATGGGAAACTCTCACAGCAGAAGAAAAGAGGAAATTTCCGCCTCTCTGTCCGGAATTTGTGATCGAACTTCTTTCTGAATCTGATGATCTTTATCGGACAAAAAAGAAAATGGAAGAGTGGATGGAAAATGGATGCAGACTCGGCTGGCTCATTGACCCGTTTCAGAAAAATGTTTATATTTACAAGGAGTTCCTTCAGATGAAAACCCAGGGTTTCGATATGGTATTGTCTGGCGAAGACATCCTCCCTGGTTTTGAACTCCCCTTAAATGAACTGGATGACTGATCCTTTCAGAAATTATAATTGAATCGGAACTCCGCTCCGGGAGTGACCTTGACTGCATCCGACTGGAAATTGTACTGAGGGGTCAGCCTGAAATCAAAAGTTGTTCCTTTCTCTTTAGGCTGATTCATTTTCCAGACATCATAAAAATGGTAAGCATAGAGAAGACCTAGACCTGCACCTGCGGCCATCATATTTCTCTGGTGAGTTTCGAATGCAGGATTGCTTCCAAACCCGGACACAACAATAAATGTTCCGTTGAAAGGCAGTATTGTAGAGTCATTCTTCAGTGAGGACTGAGCGGCAGAGTATTCAATCGGTATTGCGGCAGCAAAAAGCAGAAAGGCAGTAAACATACCTGCTCCCTTCCAGCGGTTTTCCGGAAATTGAACAATTCCAGGAATCAGATATTTGGGGAGACGAAGAAACTTTGTACTGAATTTGATTTCCTCATTTTCCCATCTGATTTCAGTGATATCCTTGTCTGTAAGAGTTTCTACTTCTGCAGTTTTGGTCTTCAGATTGATGGAACCTTTTGTCGTATCCCTGGATTCAATGACGCCCTTAAATTTTTTTGTTTTGGATTTTGCTTCGATTTCAAGACCCGGCCTGAGAGCAATGGAGATTTTGTCATTCTTTCTGATTTTTTTGACTACTACATATTCCACCTCATTCAGAGGGAAAATCTCCTTACCTACGTTTCCTTTTCCCTGCGGAGCAGTAACGATTTTGTTGTCTCCCAAAATATGCAGAATCTTGGAACAGTCCTCTGATTTAGAAACGAGTTTGTAACAGAGAGTGGAGCCGGTAAATCCCATTTCCAGCTGTTTAATGGAATATTTGGGATATCTTTTTGAGTTCGAATTTGATTCGAAAACGATGATATTCGGCTCTTCCGAGATAAAACTTCCTTCTACCGTCGTTCCGTCATTCAGGTGCAGTACATCGGAATGCAGATAAGAACAGATCAAAAAAGGAAATAACAGTAAACATTTCTTCATTTAATTCTCAATTCAATTTGGACGAAAAAAATACTGTATGGTACTTTTTTCCTTGCCTATCCAAAGGGTCAAATTTACACCATATTGGAAAGTTCATGGCTGAAATAATAGAGAAAATCCAGGCATCCCGTTCGCTCAGAGTCCAGATCGGTATTCTGTACAGTCTTTTGGCCATGGTCAACATCCTTTTTTTCTCTGTGATGATATTCGAAAATCAGACCGAGCTTTTAGTCAAAAACTTTAATTTTCAGTCCGTAAATTTTGTATCCTCAGTATTAGAAGACGTAAAAGAAAAGCCTATTTCCCGCGAAAATACTCCGGAAATGAAAAAGTTTTTCGATTCAATGAAATTCCATGAAGTGGAAGATTATGTCATTTTTGATCTTAAGGGGACAATTGTCCATAAATCGGAAAAATCCACCAGAACTGTTGATCCTGAGACTCTTAAGAAAACAAAGGAGATTTCCGATCAGAGTTCCATTTTCAGCAAGAAGTATCATTTA
>DAORDI010000347.1:0-5253 GCA_035345895.1 Leptospiraceae bacterium | reverse complement strand
AACATCATTAACCAAGTGTGTGCTTTCTCCTAGGCAAAGAGAACCGAACCTGGAAACGGACTTTGGGTCTTTCATTGCATTTTCAACCTTATCCTTTAAGCTGAATTCAGATTGTTCTTCACCCTTTAGTACCCAGACTAGTAATTCAATACCTGATAAAAGTTCCTGAAAATCTGGTGTTGCATTATTGCCAATTCCTGGACCGGCTTTTACAGTTTTTACTCTCCACATTTTCCGGAGAACCGTAGATCGTTCTGGTTCAGACAATAATGCAATAGCAATCTTTGCGCCTTTGTAAACCTCTCTGTCTCTTTCTCCAATCATAGATAACAGCATACCATATACTGTAGATGGAGCAGGAACAGGCAAGGACTCTGCGAAAGTCCTTGCATAAGGAGAACGAAAACAAGCCACCGGAACTGAAACATATAAACAGATAGAATCTGAATTCATAAATCAATCCTTCAGGTTTAAGTCTTGCTTAATCCTTTTTTGGACTTCTTCAAATGCTTGTTTAACGCCGGGAAACAGTGAAACTTTTTTCTGTTTCAATTGTGCAACATCTGGATGTTTTGCAATAGGTCCGGCAATAATTATTGTTTCCGGTTCAATATCTCCTGAGTCCACTTTCTCTACAACTGATGGTATAGATATTTCATTTTCCTTTTCTTCAAAAGAATAGAGTATTCTTGGAGCAAAATCATCTGTCCATCTAAGTATTACCGATTCAGGTGAGAAATCATAGAGAAACCTACTTTGATTTCCAGCGACTTGGTTGAGGTTCAGAATAGCATCCAATATTTTGAAGACTCTCGCACTCTCCGATAAAAATTCAGGAGTTATAGAAAAGCCATACTGATATCTTGTCGCATGCACTTCTGTACCGTACAGACTTGTATTAGATTTAGTGCCACTCTTTGCATTAAAGGTAATATCACCGGCAAATGGAGCAGTTGATAAAGCTCTAGTAAATTCTAATATACCTTTTCTTATTGTAGCAGTACCCTTTTCCCCATCTTGCTTTCCTGCCTCTGCCTGCATAAACCCTAATGCATCATCGTCCAAATATTTCTTTGCGCCTTTTGGCGGTTTGTCTGACCAGGCGGACCATTTAGTATCAGCAAAATTAATTTCACTGTTCTCAGCATCCCATGTTCTATTTGTTTCTTCTCCATTCTTCTGCCATAAATATCGAACCGCCCAACGAATAGATTCAGCAGAAACTGTTGTATGCGTTTCTCCTTTCCAAAGAAGTTTTTGCAGAGTTGTTATATTTCCTTCTGTCTCTCCCCTGTTGTTAGCCGCAGTTCCATAATGCGTTAAAATCTGACCAAATAAATGTTTACTCATCTTCACCCTCCACTGAATTTTCTTGTGTTTCTAATGCTGAAAGCATTTTTTCTTCATCCTTATCCTCAGGCTTATAACTCACTAAAGCCAAAAGAGCCAAATCTCTTCCTTTTTTCCAATTCTCATTTTCAAAGAAAACCATTGCTTTATCCCAGTTATCTCTCAATACTGGAATATTCCCGGCCCTTGACCAAAAATCAGTAATTGTCTCCCGAAAGGATTCCAAATTTTTGCTTTTTACTAAAGAGACCCGTAAACGCTCAAAATCTCTCGCCACAAGATTACCAAATGAACCCCCGCCAGTCTTTTTTGCATCTCCGCCCAGCTTTCCTAATCGTCTCTTCCATGCAGTATGGCAGGCATTGATAAAAACCCGTTCTGCTTCATGATCAAATGCAATTTTATTAACCATCTCATTCAACTCCTTTGTTTCATATTTTATTTTATAAAATAATTTTCCTGAACTATCATTGGAAGGCTTTACAAGCTTATAAAAATCATTATAAAAAGATTTTTTATTCACGATATTTTCGCAAAACAGCTCTTTGGATATAGGCACAGAAACATACGTGCTTTTAGGTTTCTTTATATTTCCCTTTTTATCTTTCTCTTCCTTTAATTCCCGAATCGAAGATTTTAAAACTTTAGAAATCAGTTTATATTGATGCAATCTTGAATCATCTTTAAGGCTTACTTTATACACAAAATTTTTGCTTCTTTGAGTAGAATTCCATTTTGTGTCGCCAATACCTATCACAGTAATTACAGGAAATTTCTTTAATTTGGTTTTTATAATACCAGCGGATTCCTCAGCGAAATAGAGAGCTGATTCAGACAATCCAGCCATAGTTAGTTTTAACTCTGTTGATAAAGCTATTTTGCTTCTGACTTGCGCAAAAGATTCTAAATCATCAATATTTGGAATTATTATGCAAGCACGGATTTTAGTTCTTAAATGTGCATCATGAACTTTTACATAAACAAAAATGCAGCCAACTGTTGCATAAAGAAGCGGGAAAAAAGTTTCCATTCTTTCGGATAAAATCGTGTTATTGCCTAAGCCTGAATGCTTAACTGCTCCTCCAATGTACAGCCAATTTTTAATTTCAATTTCATTCTGGAAAATATTCTTCTTTTGATTATACAAAAAGGTCATGGCTTGTTGACTGGAATAGGATAATACTTTTTGAAAGCTGACAACTAATGGTCTTTGATCATCTCCTGAAAAATTCATTTGAACTGCTTTTTCTGTTTTTGAACTAAAAAGTGTCGGTTGGAAGAATGTCTGCAATAGACTTTTCTGATTAATCAGTTTATTCTCAATCGGTTGAGCTCCTCTCAATTCTAAGGCTGGAAAATAAATAAATCCTTGATTATCTATTTGAAAGGAGTATTTTATAAGTTCCTCTAGTGCCTGTCCTAATTTCTTGTCGTCAAATTGAAGAGTGACATTTGTTGCATCGAACGTATATTCTAGACCAGCAATCTTTTTCTTTTTTTGATCTAATGATTTAAGTGTCATATACAGACCGCCTAAGCCGACTTTGTGTAAGTCACTCATTCCTGGATTTGATAGGGATAGTTTCAGTTCAGCCATTTTGCACCTTCTATGGGATCATATTGGATAAGATTTTCTGGAATGATAAATGCATATTTGAACAAGGATTGATTTTTAAAATCAATGCGATTGTTCATTGTCATTGGGATTATTATGTTTTCCAATTTTTCCTGTTTATTCAGAATCAGGGGAATATCAGTTTGGATAATACAATTCACTGTATTGCTTGCGCCTCTGAGTCCATCCTTTGCTGGAGTAAAAGAAAACCCAGGTTGATTGAATTCATAATAGAGAGGTGGATACATATCTTCTTCTGATGACTTTAACTCTAAAAATATTTCCTGCAAATCGATTTGGCTTACTTTATTTTCAAGCCGCAATTGATTAATCCAATTTTCAGAAGAAGATAATTCTGACTCTTCATAAGGTAAAGGTTTCTCTGGCTTATAGAAATACACATCTCTGCATGGTAATGGATTTTCTGGTGTTGTTCGTCTGTTTAATCTGCCCAATCTTTGTATCAAGGAAGGGACTGGAGCAATCTCCGTGAATAACAAATCTGCGTCAATATCCAAGGACATTTCCGCAACCTGTGTAGAAATTCCGATTACAGGTGGAGCTGATTCTGAAAAGGACTCCATAAATTCTCTGTGACGATTCACCCGATCTTTGTATTTGTATCTGCTGTGATAGATTTTTACATTGTAACCAGACTCCTTAAGTTG
Organism: Leptospiraceae bacterium; assembly: GCA_035345895.1. Taxonomy (GTDB): domain Bacteria; phylum Spirochaetota; class Leptospiria; order Leptospirales; family Leptospiraceae; genus DAORDI01. The sequence goes on along the minus strand of DAORDI010000347.1, from coordinate 1,620 downwards.
CTGATAAATTCTTTGTGCTCTCCCAACCGTATTCACAACTGCTAATATTTTTTTCCCCTTTGCAGCTTGTTTAATATCTTCAGATAATTTGTTCGCTTCTCCTGCGAAATGGAATTTATATCTCTTCAAATCCATAAGTTCACGGGGAGATTCAACATTTGATAAACTGGAAAATTCTTTCTCAAGTAATTTTTTTCTTTCTGGCTGCAGGGAAGCGCTCATCAGAAGGAATTTTGTATTTTTGAATAAATTGATAAATCCGACCATTACTTTAAACATTTCGTCAGTATAGGAATGGATTTCATCAAATACGAAAACTCCATTTGCGATAGAAGGAAAAGATAAAATGGATTTTCGCACATTTTTCATCAAACCCAATACCGTGTCAATTGTACAAATGACTATTTTGGGATGAAAACTTTTTAGAGCAGAAATCTTATCGGATATAATTTCGTTGTCTTCTTCCCCTGTTTCTTGCAAACCTTCTAAATCAACGCCTGACCGAGAATGAATTAACTCTGCTTCAAAATTGCTGTCATTCACATAACCAAGAAATCCTTCAGTGGCTGTTCCAGTGGTCGGATAACAAAAAAATAGTTTATAATCTTTTGCATTATTCAAAGCCCAAAGATAGGCACCTACTGTTTTTCCTGAACCACAGCCTGCTTCGACTAATGTAATTCTTTCTTTTGATTCGGATATCAGTATTTGAAATTTTCTTGGACTTTGGTTATTTAATCTTTCCTTTACAATTTTCTGTAAATCTGTTTTGGTAATAAAATTGTTTAAAGATTTTGTCACCCAATCCTCATAGCGAATTCCTTCAGGAACTAATGCACTGGCAATGACATCTGCGCATATAACCAGAGGCTTAAGCAGAGTAGAAAAAACTAACCAATCTTTATGAGATGCTTGAAAATCTTCCCATTCTTCGTTAATATCCTGAAATTGATTTATATAATCTCTGATATATTTGTATTTGGAATCTTTCGCTGTTGGTAAAAAGGAAAAAAGGAAATCGTTCCTAGGCTTATCTTCACCAAACAAATTATCAAAATCTGCATGACTTGTATAAGCAATCAATTCTGTAGGATATCCGCCTTCTCCAAATAATCCTCTGCATGCAATTTTTAAATCTCTATCCAGCTTTAAATGATGCGCGAGTATTCCACTATAGATGGAATTAAAAAAGCATTTGATGTTTTCGTTTCCCAATACAGACAATTGATTCTTAATAAAATCCTGCAATTTTTTTTCTGATCGTAAAACCAGAATTACAGATAAGAACTCATGTCGAATCGGTTGTTGTATCCTTTCATTGCTTGTATTTCGAATCATTTTCTGAAACCAATCATTAGCTTTACCTAGATCATGGAATAAGCAGGAAAGAGGCAGAATCACTTTCAGTCTTTCACTCCATACATTGTAATCCAAATCGAAAGAATGCAATATCCGATTTCCGATAGAACGAACCAAAAGTCTGCCTATAGATTCAACTGCCTTTAAATGCGGGACTAAATATAATTCCTTCCTGTTCTTTATCAATGGATTGTCTTTCTTTGCCCAAAGTCTACCCATTCCCTGTCTCCCTTTCCGCAATTGCTTCTTTCAGTAGACTCA
>DAORDI010000346.1:0-5269 GCA_035345895.1 Leptospiraceae bacterium | reverse complement strand
CATCGTACTGATTTCTTTTATACTTTACTCTCTTTTGCGTAAGGTGAGTTATTAAAACTAATATACTGATATTCATAATTAATTGCGTCTTTTCTTGCTGGCTGCCCTAATTCTATTGAGTCGATAAGAAATGAATGCGCAAAGACTTTTGAAAATGAGTATAAAGTAGCACTTTTTCTGCAAAAAGTCATTTTTCACTACGAAAATCATCTTTTTTTATCAAAAATCCAATAAAATCAGTGATTTTCTCTAGGTTTTGAAAAATGTACTAATTCATTGATTCAAACACTCAATGAAAGTGGGTGCGTCTTTGACAGAAACGCCAAGGGCTTGCAAATCAAGAAGCGGATTGCCAACGCTATACTCCTATTTTTATGATCCATTAGACTGCCCTAACCTTTTCTGAAAATTACTGCGTCTAGACAGCATATCATATTTAATGAAGGTGATTTATTCAAAATGACATCAAACAACTTTTGGACAAATTGAGTCTTGCTAAGAAAGTAAAAATTTTATTTCTGCAGAAAACATAGAAAGTTTTCAGTTGCGCAAAGGGACCATATTATCTCATCGCAATCAGCAAATAGGATCTGCAACCTAAGACAGAGATAAGGAATCTGGAGGCACAGAAAATCCTGAAAATTTTCCCTGATAAGTCACTTACCAGGAGCAAAGTTTATATTATGTCTCCCTTCTATAAGAATGGAATTCCATTTTGAATTTCCCTTATATTCATAATGATACTTACATTCTTCTTTTTCAAAAGTTGAATAATTGTAAGGTATATATTCCCTTTTTTCCAGATCCCATATTTTCACTTTTGGAATAACACAATTTTCTGTTTTATACAAATCGAATTTCAGGCTCTGATTCGCCGGAAGAATAATTTCTGCTTCTACGATAACCTTTGCATGAGAAATGTAACCTGGACCGAGTATAATAATCTTCTCTCTTTCCAGCTTTTCCCAGAATGGCTCAGTCTTCCACTCCTGTTTTTCTTTTTTTACATATATAAAGTTATCAGGATTGTACTTGGTTAAAACATCAGCATGACTGATACCTATTAATGAAAAGTATGTGTACTCCCTCGAATACATATGCTTGAATTCATTCGTTAATGAATCTAGTAAAAATATTGCAGATGTATTATGAGGTTCAATGATATATACCTTTGATCTGTCTGAAGTTATGCTGTCAAAACTATCCATCGGAACAAAGCTTTCCCTATTTTCTTCAAATACGATACTTTGCAGAATTTTAATTCGATACGAAAACAAGGTCAAAGAAAATATAAAAATTAATGACGAAATGATCCAAATATTCCTTGGAGAAAAATCCCTTCTAATGAGAGTAAAAGGCAGTATATAGACAATAAGAAGTCCATAGGAAAACGCCTTATATTGAGTGTATAAAGTATTCTTTCCGATATAGAACATAAACAAATAAACGGCTAACAGCATAAACTGCTGAGAGAGCAAGTACTTCTTATAATTTAGAACAGTTAAATATGAAACTAAAACTGCATAGACAAGACACCCAACAAGAAAAATAATATCATATTTTAGATTCAATAAATAATTACTGGAATAAGGAGGTATATTTCCGAGATGTAAATATCCCAAAATAGCTTTATACAATGATAAATTAGTGTAAGAATGAGGCACACCTAAAAAATCTGCATTAAAAGAACCTGCCTTTGTTCCAAGAATTAAAGTGGAAAGAATCGATACAGTAAGGTTATACAGTCCTCCCCAAAAAAACGGGAAAATCAAGAAAGATATAAATAAATTTATTCCCATTATAAATATAAGACTGTTCAGTAAAATTTTTCTGCAATTCAGAATTATCAGAAATAAAAAAATTGCACAGAAAAATACAGAGAATGGCCAATAAAAAGACAGGCTTACCACAGCAGAAAAGACGGTGATAAAAAATTGGACATTAATATTTGCGCGACTAATAATGCTTAAAATTACAGTGAGCAGGAATAAATTACTCATCCAAGCAGGATAGAAATGATTGTAAGGCACTGATACATAAGCATGAGCGGAAATTAAGAGAAAAACAGAAAAAAATCTGATCAACAAGGAACTTGTCGCAGACTTGACATAAAGAAAGAAGGAAAATATGCCTATGTAGTACATTATGTAACATATTATATAGTAAAATAGATTTGAATGATGATCGAAAAGAAAATTTATATACGACTGAGGCAATATCCAACCTGTATATTCTTTCATCTTAGTATTTCTGGAATGAACTCTATTGTGCTCCCAATTAAAAGGAGGGAATGATTCATTGATCTCTGAATGGAAACTTTTCAAAGAGGAGTCTCTAAAATTCTCTCCAAACATGTCACCTGACTTTAAAATATCTGAAAATCTTTTATCTTTGATCTCCGCACTTACTTTGCTGAAAATTTTTTCATAAAGTCTGTAAGAACTTGTCCACTGATTTCCGAAGAATTCTGACTGATTTGGAACTTTTTTACTGTAATTAAGATATATCCCGATGTCACCGCCAGCCTCAGTAAAAACACTCACGCCTTTGAACACAAAAGGTAAAAAGAAGACGATGGCAGTAGTTAGATATATTATTAAATTCTGATAAGTCATGAAAACAGATATTTTCCTCTTAAGCTTGATACCAAATATCAAGGTAAACAAAGCACTGATAAAAACTGTAGCATAACTAACGCCTGAGATCGGAAAGTATACCGATAGCATCAGTGGAATAATAAAATGAAGGACAAGGAATCCGCTTACAAGGCAAAGAAAGCTTGGAAAACGATTTTTCACATATTTTTTTATAAAATAACCGCATGCAAAGCTTGAAAAAAGTATGTAAAGACTGAGTAATAGAAGCGTCAACGGAAACATATATGTTTATATCTCTCTATTCTGATTCAATTTTCTACTTCAAGAACTTGTAACTAATGTAATTACGTCCAGGGACAATTATAGAATTTATCCCGGAATTCGCAACTATACTATATTCATACTCACATTTCTCTATGTCAACTTTTATATGACTTAACGAATCAAATTTTCCACCAGTTTGGTTCCATTTGGCTGCTTTTGGAGTAATACATTTGCCAGGATTTACATCAGGTTTAATTACCAACCTCATAATCTGATTTCCTTCAAAGAAAATCTCTGCATCAGCCGCATAGTTTTGCTGCTTAAAATACAATGGAGCTAAAAATACAATCCCCTCTTCTTTCAGTATGGAAATTAGACTTCGTCGTTTCCATTTGCCGTTTTCTCTGAATATATACCGAAATTTTTCAATACCGAAATAGTTGATTATTTCAGCATAGCTGATTCCAAATCGTGTAAAATAAGAATACTCCCTTGCATAAAGGTGTTTAACTTCATTGATCAGTGTCTCCAATATGAACACTGCAGAAACATTATGAGGCTCAAAGATATATATATTCTCTTGATCATTCTTTTCTATCACGGAATCAAAATCCGTCAGTGAAATTATACTTTCTCTGCTTTTTTCATTTATCATTGAATTCATAATATTGACTCTGTAAAACAGCATCGATATTATATACACAGAGATTAAAACAAAGACAGCTTTCCTTTCAATCCAGTTTGATGCAAATCGTACAGAAATCAGAGGAAGTAAAAAGACTATAGTCATTGCATACGAAAAAGCCTTAAACTGAGTATAAGCACTCCATTGACTGCTTAAAATGAAGGAGAGGTATCCAAAGATAAGAAGCAGGAAAATTTTAAACTGTTTCTGTCTGATTAAATAAGACAGGGAAAAGCCTAAAAGAACAAAGTAAGATACAGCACCAATCCTGAATACTGTATTTAAAAATTTAGTGCTAAGATAATCATTTGAATATGGAGGGATATGGCCATGCTGAATAAATCCAAGTCCGGCTTTGAATGCAGTCAGGGAAAAAAATGGAATAGGTACGCCTAGATTTGTCAGCATAATCTCTAAGCTGCTCTTTTCAATAACATTCCCTATAATAAAATGTAATAAGTAAATTATGCCATGAAATACTAGAGGTATTAAAAAAAAGCTGACTGCTGTAAAAAAGACCACTGTCAGTATTTTAACAGATTTTAAATTAAAGTCTCTAAAATAAAACAAAAGATATATCAGAACAAAGATCCCATGAAATGGAGAGTACGGGTAATAGAAGCTTAAAATGATTAATGAAATAAATATCTGCAGAAGAAAACATGTTAATTTGTCAGTTTTGTGCAGATCAGAAAAAAGCAGAATTAGGCTTTGAAAATACAACAAACCTGTAATCCATGCTGGAAAATAATGATTATATGCCGGATAGATGAATGAATGGCTGGAGAGTATCAAAAGAATTGCAAAAAATTGATTCCATTTTGATTTAGTTTTCCATATGACAAATTCTGCAAAAAGAGATATATACAAATAGTATATAAACGAAAGGACAGAAAAATAAACCAATGCTATATGAAAAAAGGAAAATAGTTTATGAATATATCCCTGTGGAAGTATCCATCCGGTAAATTCACTGTATCTGCTACACACATAATGCGTTCTTTCAAACTCCCAATTGTATGGAGGATTCAGTACTGAACCCATTTTTAAATTCAAACCCTTTGCGTTACGTGTATCTTCCATCAGTTTTGCTTCATACTCGCCTACTTTTGAATACGTATTATCATAAAATGACTTCAGGTCAAATTTGGGAGCATTAAATGCCGATACTGCTCCTTCGCTAATCCTGGAATAGAATACAGAAAAATTGGTGAATTTATCTCTTGCGAAACATGAATCGTCTGGGACATCCTTTGCCCAGTTCATATAAATGCCGATGTCCCCCCCGAATTCAGTAAATATTCCTGCCTTTTTCCTGGATGCAGCAGGCAGCATAAAAATCAAGAGACAAATCAGTAAAAGCACAATCTGCTTCATGATTTTTTTCAAATTTATATCTCTATAGAAATATAAGAGCATAAAAAATACAGAACAATGAATGAGTCCAATATCTTTAAAACTTAGAATCGCGCTGAGTGCAAGCGGAACAGCAAATCCGAAAATACTGAATCCAAAAGAAAGAGAAAGAGAATCATTCAATTTTCCATTGAATAATCGACTGAATAGTCTTCCAAATACATAGGATGTTATGTACAGATATATGCAAAGAATAAAGTAAGCAATCCAGTTTGTATAAATAAAATCCATATAATTTAAACCTTCCATTTTCTTCTTAACCGCAGTTCAATTTTGCATTTTTGCAGTGGGTGCTAATTGACTGTAA
>DAORDI010000345.1:0-5270 GCA_035345895.1 Leptospiraceae bacterium | reverse complement strand
CGGGGAAGAGGAGCTGAAAGAAAAAAAGATCGAATACAAGGTCGGAAAGTCACTCTTCAAGGCTAACGGAAGAACAAAGGCGATGAATGAATCTGACGGACAGGTGAAAGTCCTGGCGGACAAAAAAACGGACAAGGTTCTGGGAATCTACATCATTGGCCCCCGTGCCTCGGATATGATCGCAGAAGCAGGGATCGCTTTTGAATTCGGAGCATCTGCAGAAGATCTGGCGAGAACCTGCCATGCTCACCCTACTCTATCAGAAGTGCTTCGTGAAGCAGCGATGGCAGTGGACAGCTGGTCGATACATTCATAATGAAATTTTATCAAATTTTGCATACACTGCAGAACAGAATTACAGGGGAAAACTTATGAATTCAGAAATATTAATGAGTCTTAATGCAGGCAATACAGTCATTCTGGAAGAACTGTATGAAAAGTACAAAGCAAATCCGGCATCAGTTTCTGCCGACTGGAAGATTTTCTTTCAGGAGATCGAATCCGGATCGGTCCCGGCCTATTCAAACGGCAAGAACGGAACAGTCAGGTCGCTCGACCCGCTGAAGGACGCAAATGCCTCCTCTCTTCCGGAAATGGGGCTGATGAACCTTCTGAATGCCTACAGAAGACAGGGACATCTTGCTGCAGATCTTGACCCGCTGAAGATACTGAAACCGGACAGAACATTCATCGACCAGAAACTGAAAGGACTTCGCCCGGAAGATCTCGAAACAGAGGTTCAGACAGGAACGTCTCTTGGAAAAACCAAGCTGAAGAATGTCATCGACTGGTATGAAAGAACGTACTGCCACACAATCGGATGCGAGCAGTACTATATTGTAAACGAGGAAGAAAGAGAGTGGCTTCAGTCTAAGATGGAAAGAACAGGCAATGCCTATCCTCTGGACAAGTCCGTCAAACTCAGACTTTTCAAAAAACTTTTCGAGGCAGATTATTTCGAAAACTTCCTTGCCAGAAAATTTGTCGGGAAAAAGAGATTCTCTCTCGAAGGAGGAGAAAACCTCATTCCCATTATGGATACGATCGTCGAAGAAGCCGGCGGCTACAATATGGAAGCCCTGGTTCTTGGAATGGCTCACAGAGGAAGACTGAATGTTCTTGTGAATACTCTCAGAAAGCCAGCCAGTCTTATCTTCGCCGAATTTGAAGAAAAAGCGGAAAAAGATCTGAGCTATGCCGATGTAAAGTATCATCTCGGCTATTCCAACACGATCAAAACTCAGTCAGGAAAGGAAGTGAAGCTTTCCCTTGTATTCAATCCAAGTCATCTGGAAGCAGCAGATCCTGTTGTGACAGGAAATACCAGAGCAAGACAGAATCTGTACAAAGACAAAGACCGAGTGAAATTTATGCCTATTCTGATTCATGGAGATGCTGCATTTGCAGGTCAGGGAGTCGTGGCAGAAACACTGAATCTGATGAACCTGGAGGGATATACTACAGGAGGTACATTCCATATTGTAGTGAACAACCAGATTGGGTTTACTACACTCCCTGATGAATCCAGATCTACAATGTATGCAACAGATCTTGCTAAGGGTTTTCAGATTCCGATTTTTCACATCAACGGGGATGATCCGGAAGCAGCATACAGAACAGTCAGGCTTCTTCTGGAATACAGACAGAAATTCCACAAGGATGTGATCATCGATCTGATCTGCTACAGAAGACTCGGTCACAACGAAAACGATGAGCCGGCATTCACTCAGCCTTATATGTATAATATCATTAAAAATCATCCCACTACATACCAGCTCTATGAGAAACAGCTTCTGGATTCAGGGGAAGTAACCAAGGCGGAACTGGAGTCCATCAAGGAAGAGGTCAAAAAATACCTGGAAGATTCCTTTGATGAAGTGAAGAGCAAGGATGTAAAAATCAAAGTGGATACTATGCAGGGAGTCTGGTCAGGATTTTCCAAGGATGCAAAAGTGGAACCTGTCACCAAGACTTCCAAAGAGCAGCTGGCAAAAGTTGTCCGGGCAATGACCCATGTGCGTTCCGATTTTTCCCCAAATCCGAAACTACTGAAACTTCTGGAAACCAGAGCAAAAATGGGTGCAGGCGAAATTCCTATGGACTGGGGTTTTGCTGAACTTGCTGCATTCGGAACACTTCTGGAATCAGGAACAAAGGTAAGGCTTTCCGGTCAGGATGCTCAAAGAGGAACATTCACTCACAGACATGCCGTTCTTCTGGATATAAATAAAAATACGAAGTATATACCGCTTGCCAACATTTCTGCGGATCAGGCTGAATTTGAAGTCATCAATTCTTCTCTGTCCGAATATGCTGTTGCCGGATTTGAATACGGCTATTCACTCGCCAATCCTTCAGCACTTGTCATCTGGGAAGCACAGTTCGGCGACTTTGCAAATACTGCTCAGGTCATATTTGATCAGTTCATCAGCAGTTCAGAAGTGAAGTGGCAGAGAATGAGCGGGCTGGTTGTGTACCTGCCTCACGGATATGAAGGACAGGGACCGGAGCATTCCAGCGCAAGACTTGAAAGAGTTCTGCAGCTCTGTGCAGAAGACAATATGCAGGTGGCAAACTGCACTACACCGGCGCAGATATTCCATCTTCTGAGAAGACAGATGCTTCGAAATTTCAGAAAACCTCTGATTGTAATGACTCCGAAAAGTCTCCTCCGTCACCCGAAAGCTGTCTCCAATCTGAGCGATCTGACTGAAGGGGCTTTCCAGACTGTCATTCCGGACACTGTCGAACCGAAAGGAGTAAACAGGATTCTTTTCTGTTCAGGAAAGGTTTACTATGATCTTCTCGAAGAAAGAGAAAAAACCGGGAAAAACAATAACGCAATCGTGCGTGTGGAACAGCTCTACCCTTTCCCGGAAACGGAAATCAAGGATATGCTGAAAAAGTATTCCGGAGCAAATGACATTGTATGGGTGCAGGAAGAGCCTCAGAATCAGGGTTCCTGGGCATTCATTCGCGGTGAATGGGATGTGATGGATTCAGGAAAACAGATCCGTTATGTCGGAAGAAAAAAATCTTCGAGTCCTGCAGCAGGTCATCTGAAGCTTCATCTGAGAGAACAGGAAGAACTGGTAAAAACGGCTCTCCAGTAAGCAAAGTAAGGACGCCCAAATGCAAGACGTGGAGACGCCCAATTTGGGCGTCTTTACTATGACTATGACTCTTTACAAAAATAAATTTCGCATAGAATCTGCAAGATTAAAAGCCTGGGATTACTCAACGCCTGGGTGCTATTTTATAACGATCTGCACAAAGAACAGAGAACCCTATTTCGGAAAAATAGAAGACGGAGAAATGTATTTGTCAGACATCGGGGCAATTGCAGAAAATTTTTGGAAGGAAATTCCAAAACATTTTCCAAATATTCAATTGGATGAATCCGTAATAATGCCAGATCATATTCACGGGATTTTGTTTATCACGGACGGTTCATCCGGCAACGACGACGTAGAGACGCCCAATTTGGGCGTCTCTACAACCACCCCACCAACAACGACAACGTCGTTGGCGTCAAAAAAAACCATTGGAATTATTATTAACCAATTTAAACGCATTTGCACAATTCATTCCCGCAAAATCAATCCTGATTTTGGATGGCAATCCCGATTTTACGATCGGATTGTTCGGAATGAGAAGGAATTAGACCGCATCCGAAAATATATCATAGATAACCCAGGCAGTTTCCAAAACGAGGCAGCCTGACGAATTACATAGTTTTCACACAGTCCTGTTAAAAAAAGATTGTATTTGCCTGAAAGATTAGAAATTCTAGCAGGGAATGAACCCCCCGCTGATCCCCATTCCCGGTCTATCGGAAAATCCAGATGCATTAGAATATTTCTGGCATCAAATACCGTATGGGTTTCCTCTGCTGCTTTCTTTTCTAATTGGATTGACTATTTCTGTCTTAAGCTTTTTGAATGTGTTCAGATCAAAAGATAAAAAAGGATACATTTTTTCTTTTGCAATGACCATACTTGGACTTACTTTCTATGTATTTATACAATTCAGCAGAATTGTCATTTTTTCTCTTGAAAGGATTTTGGTAAGCAATAGAATTATTTATATCCTGCCTTTTTTGGGTGGAAGTTTTGCTCCAATTTTCATTTACTATGTATCAGAGAAAAAGGATAAGCTTTTGATTGCAGCAGCATTTTTATATTCTATGTCTGCTCTAGTTATTGCATATTCTGTTGTGACAAATACGATTTTTACAGGAGAAGTGATCAAAACAGAAATAGGCAGATTTCCCGTTGTTTTTCCGAAGGTCGTTTATGCAGGAATGATAACAACAATTTGTATGATTTATGCAAGCTTTAGCAGTTGGAGAATTTACAGGACAAGGCAAAGATCAATGGAAAGATTTATTTTTTACGGTTTTTTTTCCTTCGTCTTGATAGCTGTAAATGTATTTCTGCTCATCTCAGGTAAAAATATTTTTCCATTTGCAGTGTTTATGTTTATCCCTTTGCTTTCGATTGCCTATGGAGCATTCCGAAGTGATTTTTTGGATCTGAGTGATCTTTTGTTTAAAAAGAATCTGCTTTTTTATATACTGTCCGTTTTTATCTCTCTGTCATTTTTAGTTTTTGCTGTCGGGGTTGCACTGTTTCTTGTTCCTGGAGAAAATTTCCAGTACAGAAATTTCCATTTTCTGATCCCTCTGTTTTCTGCTGTCGTGACTATCTGTCTTTCCGCATACATTGCAGGGAACAATCCGGAGAACCGGCTGAGCATGTTTGTGGCAATGACCCTGTTCATGAACGGACTTCTGAATATCATTATGATTTTCAGAGGACTCTATCTTCCCATTCTGATTGAGCACCGAATCGGGCAGATTCTTTTTACGTTCATTGCATTCAACGCATCCGTTCAGTTTCGACTCCTGTACATTGCGTACAATAAAGAAGTTCCTAAAATTTCCTGGCTCATTGACGCAACCGCAGTGCTGACTTCCTTATTTGCCCTCAGTCCCTACCTTTATAAAGGTTATTACGAATTTTCATTCGGAAGATCCGGTGCGAGTGGGCCTGTGCTTCTTCTGTTCAGTCTTGTAAATATGATCACTCTTTTTAAAATACTGTATGACTGGTATAGTTTCAGAGAGGAAAAGAAAGGCAGTCTGCAGGCTATGGTCATGATTTTTGCGGTACTCGGAAGTATATTAAGTCTATCTGCTGTTCCCTCGACTCTGGGGCTTCCGATCTATCCCCTTACGAATCTGCAGTTTATTCCGTCTCTTGTGCTTG
>DAORDI010000344.1:0-5289 GCA_035345895.1 Leptospiraceae bacterium | reverse complement strand
CTTAAATAAACGGTATTGTCTTCCCTGTTTTTAGGGATGGATACAATCTGGGATACCCAGCCGAGGAATCTTCCCGGTTCAAACTGAGTTTTATCAGCAAACTTATAAACTGATTTTCCAGCGTAGATGACCTCAAAGGAAAAAATATTTTTTCCAAAATGAAGAACAGGCTGTCTGAATTCCTTTTCGGGAAGTCTGAGTTTAAGGAGATGAGTCTTCTCTGCAGTTAAAGGGATGTTTGTGCTGTATTTTTTCCATCCTTCCAGAAATGAAATCTTGTCTGCAGATATTTCTTCTACAGGAAGGTCTGTATCGAGCACTTCCCAGCCTTCCCGAAGGGGAATACTGTCTGCAGTCAGTTCAATAGATGAAAAAAGAATTAAGAAATAAATAAGAAATTTCATTTTTTAATTCTTTCTGAAAGTCCTGACTTTCCGTTTCTGTAAGTCGCATACAGCACGCATGTGCAGGTATCCCACCTTTTCTGCGGATCAGTCGGTCTGCATTCATAAAAGAAGCTTCTTTTTCTTCCTTCCGTATTGTAAGTCACCACATCCTTTTTTACGGATTCAGCATCATAGGAAGCCGACGGAACTTCTTCCTTTGCTGTTTTTTCTATCATCAGACTGTACAGTTTGTCCTTTCCATGAAACAGAACATTGTTTGTGCAGCTGCTCCTTCTTGTTCTGGGTACATGTTTTTCGGCAACATAGCTTTCATTGTTTGAATACTGCTTGTAGAAATATTCCTGAAGGTCTCCTTTGCAGACATTATTTGTGCTGATCTTTTCAGGGTGATGCGACCAGCCTCCATCAACCGATAAAGCCCAGATGTCTTCCATACTCGGGACGGGTATCCGTTCACAGGGAATCGTTTCGTTTGTAGTAAGTTTAGGGGTTGTTTCTCTGACTGGGTTTTCCATCTGAACAGTTTTGGGGTGAACAAGTATGACTGAGGTTTCCTTCGCGGCTTCCCTGCATTCTGTTTTTTCGCAGGGGCCAGGGCAGCAGCCTCCGCATTTTCCTTTTTCCTTTTCCCAGCTCATTTTTTCCTTTTCAAATTCCAGTCTGGCTTTCTCCAGATCCAGTTTTTCTTTTTCGAGAGTATTGCATGCGGCGAGGATAAAAAGTATCAGATATTTCATAGTTGAATAGGGTGCAGGAAGGTTCTGAACGGTCAAGCCGCAATTCGGCTGTTTTTGTTTTAAAATGATTCTGACTGCGATTTTCTTTTTTACTTGTGCTGAAAAAATCAGAGTCAAAGTCTGGATCTATGGCAATAGACGTCAGAGAAGAGAATTTCAAAAAAGAAGTTGTAGACAGATCAATGCAGACCCCTGTCCTTGTGGACTTCTGGGCACCCTGGTGCGGTCCGTGCAAGGCACTTTCCCCGGTTCTGGAAAAACTGGAGAAAGAATTTGAAGGCGGGTTTGTTCTGGTGAAAATCAATACAGACGAAAATCAGGCAATCGCAGCATCTCTCAGGATTTCAAGCATTCCGGATGTCAGACTTATCATTGAAGGGAAAATTGCGGATCAGTTTGCGGGGGCACTTCCGGAAAAGGAAGTGAGAAAGTTTCTGGAAAAATACATCAGTCCTCCTCAAAAGGATGAGATTCTCATACTCGCAGCAAAGAAACCTCTGGACGCAGTAAAGGCTCTGAAAGAGATGAAAGAACCTCCTGAAAACAGAGAAGCGATTCTCTGGGCATGTTTTGTATCTGCGCTTGAAAAAAATATGTCCATTTCGGACCTTAGGTCGGTACTCACTGAAATAGATGAGGAGATTGCATCCTTTAAGAATCAGAGAAATCTTCTGATTTCATTTCTGGACAGAAACGGAAAAGAGGGAATATTAAATCTTCTGAAACTTTTCAGTGTGAAGGAAAAAAGAAAGGTTCTCGAATTCTATTTTTCCAATGTGGAAAATGCAAAGTCATCGGAAAGACTGAAAGTCAAGGACGATCTGATATCATGCTTTTATATCCTTCCTGCAGAGGATGAGGATGTGATGGAATTTCGGAGGAAACTGAGTTCACTCCTTTACTGAAGTCCTTTCATCTCAATGAACACAGGGGCATGGTCGGAAAAATTCTGTTCTGAATGAATTCCGGCCTTTTCCAGTTTTTTATTCAGAACTTCCGAAAGGAAAAAATAGTCTATCCTCCAGCCCTTGTTTCTTGATTTTGCTCCAAACCTGTATGTCCACCAACTGTAAACGTCCTTTGTATCAGGGTGAATATGTCTGAAGCTGTCAGTCCATCCGTCTGAAAGAAATTCAGTAAGCCACTGCCTTTCCTCAGGCAGGAATCCGCTGTTCTTTGCATTCCCTTTAGGATCGTGAATGTCCTTTTCCGTATGTGCTATGTTTACATCTCCGCAGACGATGACTGATTTCTTTTCTGCCTTTGCAGAATTCAGAACCTCTCGGATATGGGAAAGAAACTTCATCTTCAATGCCTGCCTTTCTTCTCCTGAGGTTCCTGAGGGAAAATAGATATTGAAAAATTCAAATTTAGAAAAACTTAAATGTATGACTCTTCCCTCTCTGTCGAAAATTTCATGACCGGTTCCATACTGAAATGATTTCGGCTTTTTTTTTGTGAATACTGCAGTCCCGCTGTAGCCTTTTTTTTCTGCAGGGAATACGAAAAAATGATATTTTTCATTATTGAAAAAGTCCAGGTCTATTTCCTTTTCCAGCGCCTTCACTTCCTGAAAACTGATGATGTCAGGGGATTCTTTCAGGATAAATTCAGGCAGGCCCTTCTTGAAGGCAGAGCGTATTCCGTTGCAGTTCAGACTGATGAGTTTCATATTTTCAGTCTGAAAAATGCGAAACTTCAGTGCAAGAATGTTTTTCATCTGCGAGTTCAGTCTTAAAAAGCTGCATTTTCTTTCGTATAGTTTCAGTTCTTTCAATTAATTGTTGATTGAATTTAGGGCAGAACGAGAGTCTTCCTATGCAGAGCATATGCCCTTCATTGACAGGATTCCAAGCTGAGCCGAAAAGATCTTGGCAGATTCTGTCTTCCCGATGTGAATACTTACGGCCTGCCTGCAGTAAAATCCGTGCTGAATGCACTGAGAGGAAATATATGAAAGCTGCTGTCTGTAAACAATACGGTCCCCCGGATGTTCTGAATCTCACTCAATTGGAAACACCTAAACCTAAGGACAGTGAGATACTGATTAAAAACTTTGCGGCCGCTGTAAATTCTGGAGACTGCAGAATCAGGGGTTTTGTGTGTCCTGCCTGGGCGTGGATTCCTATGAGGCTTATTCTTGGTATTACGAAGCCGAGACGGCCTGTTCTGGGTATGATGTTTTCAGGCATTGTGGAAGAGACCGGAAAAAATGTGAGCAGATTTAAAAAGGGGGATTTTATCTACGGTTCCGCAGGAATGCGTATGGGAGCTTATGCAGAATATATCTGCCTTCCTGAAAACAGTGTGCTTGCGCTGAAACCCAAAAACATTTCTCACGAAGAAGCAGCTGCTGTTCCTTTCGGAGGAATGACGGCTATGCATTTTCTGAGAAGAGGGGGCATAGAGAAAGGGCAGAAAGTTCTTGTGTACGGAGCATCCGGTTCAGTCGGAACTTCTGCTCTTCAGCTCGCAAAATATTTCGGAGCAGAAGTGACCTCAGTCTGCAGCGGACCGAATGCCGAATTCGTGAAAAGCCTAGGATCAGATAAAGTAATCGATTATACAGTAGAGAATTTTACTGAAAAGAACGAAAAATATGATCTGATTTTTGATGCTGTAGGGAAGATTAAAAAGGCAGACTGCAGAACTGTAATGAAGGAGGGGGGCAAATTTGTCACAGTAGGGGGACTGGAAGTTTCGAAAGAGAGGTCAGAAGACCTGGACACACTCAGAGAACTGATCGAATCTGGAAAACTGAAACCTGTTGTAGACAGAATTTATCCTTTGGAAGAAATTTCCTCAGCCCACGCGTATGCAGACACGGGCCGCAAAAAAGGAAATGTTGTCATCCGGATAAATCATTAAAAACTATTATTTTTTCAGGAAATCTATGACTGCTTCTGCCGTTCTTGCATCATTCAGGAGGGCAGTGTGTTCTGCTTCTGAGATAAAAGTCTCAAAAGGAATTCCGTCAGACGGATGGGCTGCAGAAAAAAGCACGCTTCCGTCTCCCTTGTCCCTTTCCGGATTTTCTGTATCCCAAATCCATGAATCCTTCTCTTTTTTTCCTTTGATTTTTCTGATCACCGTTCTGTTTTCAGCCATTACTGACAGCAGGGGAGGGTACTTAATTTTTTTCGCAAGAAGAGATTTCCTGAAAACTCTGGCTTTGTCAAGCTGTTTCTGGAAATCTGCGAGGCTTTTGTCTGCGCATTCTGAGCCTTTATGATAGGGTCCCAGATTGTAGGATTTCCAGAATTCTGCATTGTAAACATTGAACGGAATTCTCTTTCCTTCTGAGTCAAAAAGAATCTCCTGAGTATCTGTGCCGGAATCGGAAGACAGAAAATTGAAAACAGATTCAAATGTCTGCAGAGTGCAGGAGGAAAGTATTTTTTCATTGCTTCCGATTTTTGTTCCGTGAATCAGATCCTTGGTAAACCCAATGCCTGCTCTGAAAGGCGATCCTGCAAAAACTGCCTTCTCGTAAAGTTCAGGCCTGCGGTTCAGAACAGACAGAGTGAGAAGCCCCCCGTTGCTGTGTCCTATTCCGAAGACTTTCCTGTTATGATCCTTGGAGATTTTTTCTGTGAATTTTTCGAGTTCAGCTGCGGATTCAGAATTGTCCTTCCTCCAGTCATAATGAAAAAAATAAGCCTGGAATCCTTCTGTTTTTAAAAGTCTTTTAGTCCAGGAATCATAAATGTCAAGCTCGTAAAGCATTGGAACAGCTGTAATCTTTTTCAGGATCTCTTCTGATTCGATACCGTCATTATTTTTTAATGACAGATCCGATGTGCAGAAATTCAGTCCCTGGCAGGGAGTAATCCAGACAGTTTCCTTTTTTTCTCCGTCTTCTTTTACAAGTCTGCTTCCAAGATATCCGTGAACGAATATGACTGGTTTCAGATTTTTATCAGCGGAAGTTTTCTGATCTGAGGACGAGCATTGAATAATAACTGCTGAGAGGAAAAATAAAATCAGTTTCATAGTTAGATTCTTCTGAACACTGTTTTAAATGCATCTTTTTTTTAAGAGGTCAAGGAATATTAGAACTGTCTTGGCTGAAAGTTGCTGGGATTCAGTATGGACGCACTGTCGCCTACAGCCCTGATGACGAAAAGTCCCTCTTTCATTGCAAA
>DAORDI010000343.1:0-5318 GCA_035345895.1 Leptospiraceae bacterium | reverse complement strand
CAGATCGCCTGCCCGGAAGCATAGGCGAGTCCATTGAGTGACCGTTCAGATATGTATCCTGTCTCACAGTTCCGTACATAAAAAGCATACTGAGTCCAATGCTGCTGTCCAGATTTCCTGCGGAGGCTGTCTGCCTGAAGGAAATATTTCTGTTCAGTTTCTGTGCACCGGAAAGAGAAGTGTTCAAAATTCCTGTGTCAGGCATCTGATGTTCCCAGCCTTCAGGTTCAAGTGAAATAAAGCCGCTGCCTGTCATAAAAAGCGGAAGAGAATGAACTCCTTTCTGTACTGATTCTGCATAGCTCTGCTTTCCAAGAGTTCCTATTCTTGTTTCAGCAAAAACAGCAGAACTCTCATTGATGAATGAATGTGAGCTGCTCAAATAGAGCACTCCTGCGTGAGGCCTGTCGCCATATACAGGCATTTTCTGAAACAGATTGTCGGGAGTGTAGATTTTCTGATTCAGAGACAGTGTGACATAAGATTTCTGACCTTCTCCCTTTTTGAAAAATTTTCCATACAGAAACTCGGAAGGAGAAAACATCTGTTCTCTGCCGTATTCCAGCCTCTGCCCGCTGGTATAGTATCTGTCTGAAAGCAGGAGATCATTTTCAAAAAAGGCTCTGAAAGTTGAATCTGCAAAAACAGAAAAAGGCAAAAAAAAGAAAGCAGGTGCTTTTCGGCAGAATGACCGAATCAGAAGCAGGATTGCCGTTTTTTTCCGGTTCGGACAGAATTCATATTTCATCTGCAAAATACAGTATATCCCAAAGACAATATTTAAAATTACTGTTCTTTGTAATATTTTGCCGATGCATCATTCAGGAATTTTTTTTCTTTTTTAGAAAGGGAATTGAAACCCTTTTTGGAGATTTTATCGAGCAGTTCATCCACTTTTTCTTCAACATGAAGTCTGCTGTTCATTTCTTCCTGGTACATTTTGAATTTCCTCCTTCTCATAAAGTCATCCCAGGAAAATGCGGTGTCAAATTCGAATCTGTACTTTCTGTTCAGAAAAAAATAGAGTATTCCTCCGAGAGCACCTCCCAGGTGAGCCATATGTGCAATACCCGGTTCCGGCTGAAGAAGAGCCATAGGTATCATTATCAGAAATACAAGGTATTTTATTTTTACCGGGAAGAACATCATAAAAAGAACTTCTCTGTTCGGCCAGATAAGCGCATAGGCGCACATAATTCCGAATACAGCACCTGACGCACCGACCACAATTCCCTGAGGATGGAAAAAGTGGACAGCCCAGGTGAGGAGTCCCCCCGTAAATGCCGTAAACAGATAGAATATCAGAATGTTTTTCTTTCCCCAGTATTCTTCGAGTTCTGCACCGAACATCCAGAGAGCCAGCATATTCAGAACCAGATGCATAAAATTGGCGTGAAGGAAGGAATAACTGACCAGCTGGTAAATGTGGAAATTGGTCACCTTGTCCGGATTCAGAGAGAAAAAGACATTTATGAAAGGGAAGTTTAGAAATCCTGTGACAAGCTGCATGATGAATACAGCAGCATTGATGATAATTAGAATTTTGATCATTGGTGTAAAATTCGGCCCGAATCGTACCTGATAGTTTCCGTATTGCCTTTGCATAAAGTCTCCCTGTTAATCTCTGCAAAACCCTGTTCATAAGTCAATTCTCAATTAAAAAAGGCTTGCAATCTTTTTTGAGAATGTTCCATTGCAGTTAGAAAAGTACAGCATCAAGGAGAAACAGATGGATGAACAAAAAGACAATTTTTGGGGGCTTCCGATAGGAAAAGAAGTGAGCACAGAAGCATTTTTAAAGGATCTCTGGGATCCAAGCACTGAGGAGATTTTTCCACCGAAAAATTTTGTAGGTCTTGGTTGGGGAGTGAATTTTCATGCAATAGGAAAAAAGCTCGGAATATTCTAAAAATCAAATAAATCAGCGTCAGTTCCGCTGAAAAACTGAGACTGTGCCGATTTTTCAGGACAGGAAATGACAGCAAGCACAGTCTCTATTCTATAAAACCTCAAAACTCACTTTCTATACTTCATTTTTTCTCTTTTTTTAAAAATAATCACTGATAATTGGAATATTATCATTTTTCTATATACAAAAGGAGAAGGTTAAAAAAAATGGTATTCAGCGCGGTGGAGAAGCTGGTATCTCGTTGGGCTCATAACCCAAAGGCCACAGGTTCGAATCCTGTCCGCGCCACCATTTATTTTCCCAGCTCCTCAGATCTCTTAAAGGCAGCAAATACAGCATTCATCACTGCATAATGAAATGAATTCTGTTCCAGTTTTTCCAATCCGTAAATTGTAGTGCCTCCGGGGGATGTGACCCTGTTTCTCAATGTTCCCGGATGGACTGTCCTGTCTTTCGAAAGCTCTTCCTCCATATAGGCCGCACTGCCTTTCACTGTCTGAAGAGCAAGACGAAGAGCCTGATCATAACTGAGTCCGCTTTTTACGCCTCCCTCGGCCAGCGCATTTATAAAACTGAATACATAAGCAGGTCCTGAACCGGAAAGCCCAGTGACAGAATTCATCAGTTCCTCCTTAGCTACTTCCACGAGCAGTCCCAGCTTGGAAAAAAGTTCAACTGTCTTTTCCTTTAGAGCACTGTCTGAGATATATCCTATTGCCCCCTGACCGACTGTAAGAGGGAGGTTAGGCATAAGTCGTGCAGCGGAGCTTCCCTCCGGAAGACTTTTTTTTAAGGAAGAAAGCGTGATGCCTGCCGCAATGGAAATGATTTTTTTCGGAGTTTTAATATGAGAAAGAAATCCCTCAATTTTATCCGGTTTTATACACAGAATAATGATATCTGATTTATTGATAAAATTATTAAGACTCTCCGTATGTCTGGAATCAGAAGGGAACTGAGAGATGTACGGATCGTAGATAAGCAGATCCCTCTCTCCGTGCAGTGCCTTCCAGATTGCAGAACCCATATTGCCGAAACCCGCAATGCCTATGATTTCTTTTTCCATTTTATTTCCTCACGATATTTGTTTTTATTTCTCCAATTTCCTGCCGGCAGAAGCGCAGACTCCCGCATAAGATCAGAAATTAGGATAAGTGCAGTTACTGTATAAGCTTACTATGTTTTAAGCTCCTGATAATCTGTTCTGTCAGGTTTTTTAATGCTGAATTTCCTGTGAACGGGATGTTTGACCTGAAATACAGTATCATTATTTGTGTTCGATTTTAGGAATGTTTCCTCAGTACGTTCAGATGTCCCATTTTTCTTCCGGGTCTCGGTAAGTTTTTCTGATATAAATGAAGTCTCCATTCATCCCCTTGTGCCCTGTCTCTGATCCAGCTGTCCGGAGATCGGTAAAATTCTTCTCCTATGATATTGTACATGATGCAGGGACTTGAGTCCTTCGGCCGGAAAGGAAGGCTTTCAAAAACGAGGCTGAACAGCTGAAGATCAAACTGCGAGCAGAATCCTGAATCCATACTGAAATGTCCCGAATTATGAGGTCTGGGTGCAAATTCATTGCAGAGAAGTTCGTTTCCCCTGACAAAGAACTCCAGTCCGAGAACTCCGACATATTTCAGGCTGTTCAGAAGAACAGCGGTCAGCTCTTCCGCCTTTTTAAGCAGGCTTTCATCCATATTTGCCGGATGAACAGTTTTGGAAAGTATGTGATTTTCATGTAAGTTTTCGGAGGCTTTATAGCAGAAAATTTCACCGTTTTCGGTTCTGCTTCCAATTACAGAGATTTCAGCGTCAAAGCTGATTTTTTCCTCGAGGATAAATTCTGTCTGGCTGTGCTCTGACAGAAACCGGAACAGGTCTTCCGAGGAACTGAATTTAGTCTGTCCCTTGCCGTCATAACCGAAAGTATTAGTTTTCAAGATTGCAGGGTAATTGAACTTCCCGAGAACTTCCCTGGAGGATTCTGAATTAACCGGAATGAAAGGAGCAGTCTTCAGTCCTATGGAATTAAAATAAGTTTTTTCCTTGATTCTGTTCTGAGAGATTCTTATGGAATCCGTTGAAGGGCAGACTGGAATTGCCCGGACATTCCTGCAGTAATCGTCAATTGCAGACAGACATTTTTCAGGTATGTTTTCAAATTCAAAGGTCAGTGCATCTGTTTCTGAAAGAAATTTCCAAACCGTTTCTGCATCTTCATAATTCCCGGTGAATTCTTCCGCTCCTGCAAATTTTGAAGGAGTGTCTGAATCCGGTGAATATACCTTTACCCTGAAGCCCATTGCAGATGCGGACTGAGTGAACATTCTTCCCAGCTGTCCGCTTCCCATTACACCCAGTCTGGAGTTTAATGAAAGTCCTGTTTTAAACTTCATACAAGTTCGCTGTTTTTGGAAAGGGCTGCTTCTCTGATTTCAATTCTGTATTCTTTCAGTCTTGAGGAAAGAGCAGGATTTCCCGAAGCAAGAATCCTGACGGCAAGAAGTCCTGCATTCATTGCACCGGATTTTCCTATTGCAAGTGTGCCGACTGGGACACCGCCTGGCATCTGCACTATGGAATAAAGACTGTCTATTCCGGACAGAGCCTTGGACTGAACCGGGACACCGAGCACTGGAAGCACAGAAATGGAGGCAATCATTCCAGGGAGATGCGCTGCACCTCCGGCGCCCGCAATGATGACCTTTATTCCTCTGGATTCTGCCTGTTCGGCAAATGAAAACAGCAGCTCCGGGCTTCTATGCGCTGATACTATCTGTTTTTCATATAATATATTGAATTTATCAAGAATGATGCAGGCTTCTTTCATTGTTTCCCAGTCTGAATGAGAACCCATGACTACACTGACTGACGGAGTATTGTTCATTTTATTTCCTGAAGTTTCTTTGTTATCCTTTCCATTTTCATTGAACGGGAGCCTTTGACAAGAATCACTGAGTTTTCCGGGACATTCTGTTTCAGAAATTCGGCAATTTCTGAACAGGATTCATCGCTGTCATTCCTGCAGAATGCAAATTCTGCTCTTGGGCTGTTTCTTTTGAATTCACTGACAGTGTATTCGGAATCGGTTCCGAAGCCGATCAGTCCGTTCAGCTCAATTTCCGCTGCAAATTTTCCGGTTTCTTCGTGAAAACCTTTTGAAAATTCTCCAAGCTCTTTCATATCGCCGAGAACAGCATATACCTTTCTTTTTTCTGAAATCTGTTTCGCTGCCTCAAGTGAGGACTTTACTGAATCTGAATTTGCATTGTAACAGTCATTCAGTACAGTAAAGAAGTTTTTTTCAATGATTCCGCGCATTCCCTCTGCCTGATACTCAGAAATACCGGCTGCGATATCCGCTTCCTGAACCCCTGCCATCGTAACGGCAGAAACTGCGCCTGAAACG
>DAORDI010000342.1:0-5329 GCA_035345895.1 Leptospiraceae bacterium | reverse complement strand
AGCCAGGAAAGTTCTCTTTCAAAAAATATTTCGGGGTTGTCAATGCTGATCTGAATGTTCATATTGTATTATAAATCTAGCACCAGAGTAATTTTTTTTTTCCATACGTCGAGAATTATTCTAAGGAGTACATTATGCCGGCATTTTCTGTATCAGGTATCAATTCAGGACAGAATACGAATGATCTAGTCAAGAGACTTGTGGATCTGGAGTCCAAGCCCATCAAAAGATGGGAGAAGGAAAATGAAAATGGAAAGATTCAGATCCGGGCATGGAATGAGCTGAAAAATCAGGCAGTCAATCTTCAGGTAAAAGTGAAGGCTTTGACTTCCTTTACTGCACCGTTTTCCTCGAAAAAACTGAGTTCAGGTTCAGAGGGTTATGTCAGCGGAGAGGCAGGCAGGGGAGCAAAGGTAGGCAAACAGGAAGTGGAGATCACTCAGCTTGCCACAAAACACAAGGTGGCAGGTGAAAAGATTCATCAGGATACAGTCATCCCTGAAGGAAGCTTTACAATCGTGTCTAAGGACAGAAGAGTGGAGATCAGTTTTTCCGGGGGCGACATCGAGAAACTGAATGAAAGAATCAAGCTGGCAGGAGGGCAGGTAGCCAGATCTGCTCTGACAAAGGTGGACAAGGAGAACTTTGTTCTTTCCATGCATGCAGTCCAGTATGGAAAGGAAGCAGAATTGAAGTTTCTTGATCCGAACGGTGTGCTGAAGGCAGCCGGTCTTGTAGGAGACAATGTCCCTGAACCGGAACCTTCCTATTCGGGAATCAGTTTTTCTGCAGATCCTCCTAAACCGTATCAGCCTGAAAAATTCACTCTTTCAGCCGCTCCTGAAAATGCACCGACCAGAGCCGACGGGATTTCTCTGAAACCGGGGACTGCATTTATTTTTCCAGTCAGTCCTTTCAAGGTGGATAAAAAAATGTTCCTTGAGGTTTCACTCAAGGCATCCAATGACGGAAAGATACCTGATTTTCTCGGCTTTGGAGTGACATACAAAGTCAAGGATTCTGAAAAATCCAAGTTTTCCAGTGTAGAACAGAAAAACGGGAAATTCCTTTTGAAACTGAATGATTTTGCAAAGGATCAGGAAGTGACAGGAATTGTTCTGGCCAACGTCAATGACAAGGATCTTGTAATGGAGGCTGCAAAATTGAAAATTCCGGGAGAAATCCAGGGAGCGCCGGCAAAGGTTCCCATAGCAGAAGCCCAGGATGCCATATTCAAAGTGGACGGGATCGAAATCACAAGGGATACAAATGAAAATATTCGGGATGCGGTGGACGGTGCTTCTCTGAATCTTCTTAAGGTCACTCCTGCTCCGATTACTGTGGAAGTGACTGCAGATACTAGCAAGGGTCTTGCAATGTTCCGTGAATTTGTGGAGGCATATAACAATTTAATGAAATATGCAAGAGAAGTATCCCATGCAAACAGGGAAGCAAAACTGGACAAGACAAATCCCCTTCATCCGAACCCGGAAAAGGATATTTCTGCAGAGTTTTATTCTCAGAAGGCAAAGTCAGGCGTGCTTACAGGCGAGGCCAACGTTGTGCGGCTGATTACCGGACTCAAGTCAGCAGTGAGTGCATCCTATCCGTCCAACTCGGAGCCGAGATACAAGGTGCTTTCCGACATAGGAATTACCACAGGCGAGGCAGGCACAAGCTGGAAGCAGATTCAGGAAGGATTTCTCATATTGAATGAATCAATGCTCCAGGCCGCTCTTACAGAACATCCTGAATCAGTGAAGGAGCTGTTTGCATCCGATACAAATGACGACAATAAGATTGATGACGGTCTCGCAAATGCACTGATTGAAGTTCTGAAGCCTTATACTCAGTTCAGTTCAGGGATTGTATCTACCAAGGTAAAGCTTGTGGAATCTCAGATTCAGGACAACAACAAGAGGATCAAGGAATACGAGTCCCATCTTGTGAATTATGAAAAGAAACTGAAGCAAAAGTTTGAGCATATGGAGCAGGGAGTGGGAAAAAACAAGGCAGTGGGAAATCATCTTATCAACAGCATTAAGCAGATGAAGGCAAACAGTTACAGCGTGGATGAAAACAGATAATGAAAATATATATTAATGATGAACTCCTGGACTCGAAGATTGAGAATGAGGAGAATCTGGGTCAGGTGTACAGACAGATAGACGAGTGGCTTCAGTCTCAGGGAAAATACATTCTTAAATGTCTGGCAGACGGGAATGAAAAGACGGAAAAAGAACTCAGTTCCATCCGTCTGGGTTCTGCCGAAAGACTGGATTTTTATGCCGGAAAGACTGCCGATATTCTTCTCTCAGTTCTTCTCGAAATGGACAGATACATTGATACTGTGGGAAATACCATTTTCGGAAGGGACAGGCTGACTCTTGATGAGAAAAAACATCTGGAGGAAGGAATTCTATGGTGTACTGAAGCTCTTGGAACTGCAGATTCCATGCTGAGCATTGATCTTTCGGCAAGCCGTGTGTCTGAAAACGGAAAACCTGTCAAAAAAATACTGGAAGATCTGAAATCCGCAGTGAAATCATTGGATTCTGTTTCTTCCATTGAAAAGTATCTGAACGATCTCAGAGATCTGAAAATATTTGTAATGAATCTTGTAAACAAAGTATCTCTGCTTGCAGTGGACAGAAATACAATTGCAAAGGTAATTACAGCATATTCTGAATCTATGGAAACTCTCAAGGAAGAATTTATCCGGGTCAATGTCAATTTTCAGTCAGGAAAGGATGCGGTGGCAGGAGAACTTCTGGTTCATTCGATGGAAAGACTGGAAATTCTTCTGAATGCACTGATCTCACTCAAAGCAAAATTTCACGGTTCCGACTGGAGCGTCCTGGATGAACCGGCTGAAAAGCTTCATTCACTGATGAGTTCTGTCGCGAAATCACTGGAAAGTTCTGACATTGTAATGGCAGGAGACCTTCTGGAGTATGAGCTCCCTGGAGTTCTTGACGTATTTACACCGCTATTGAAAAATCTCGCTGTCAGGCTTTCTTCAGGCTGATGCGGTTTTAATGATGCAGGCTGAGATACTATGTATTGCCTTTCATTTCAGAGACATCTTTATAGGCAGTTTTTTATTCTGCATGATGAGCACTGAGTTGGAATTGAAGTCAGTATGATACGGAATTAATTTTTTATATTACCGCTTGACTAAAAAAAATATCACAATGACTTAGATTATGAAAATCTTCACGAAAGATATTTGTTCTCTTTGCTTTATGTCTGTGGTATTTTTATGATGCAACCCGTCCATTAAAAGGGTACTTTTAGATGCACTCTTCAGAATGAATATTCTTGTCGGCACTTCTTCAAGCAGTTCAAACGTCGGCATTCCGTCAGTTTTTGCTCCGTCTCTCATTTTTGCAAAACCGTTGTATTCGGGATTTCAAGGAACTGCTTTTCCTGCAGCTGCGCCTGCTCTGACAGAAAATCCGCCGGTCGCCTGTGCATCTTCTCCGGACCTGCCTGCCGGGCTTGCACTTGCTAAGCTCTTCGGACAGATAATATGAATACCGGCGGAACTTCCTGTACACAGACAACGTTCGGAGGAGGTCCGACTCCGACGGGAATTTATTTGTAACGGCTTCAGGACTGAGTAATCCTCAATGGCTGGAGTTTGATTCTTTCGGAAATTTGTATATTTCCGATACCGGGAACAATAGAGTGACAGTATACTGAAGCTGATTTTTTCAGTAACTGATTCTGATAAAAGAGATATCATCGGTCTGATCCCCGTATTCAGGAAGTATTTCCAGAAGTCCGGATATCGTTCCTCTGGCCATCTCTGTCATGGCAAGGATCAGACTGTAATTTTCATTGATGATTCTTTCCCTTCCTTCGGATCTGGAAATGTCCAGATCGTCTCTTCCGTCTGAACCGACAATGATTACATCGCCTTTTTCCAGCTGAAATTTCATTATGGGATATTCCAGTCCTTCAATCATGCTTCCGAACTTGAATGTGGAGTCTTTTTCTGAATCAATGAAATCAGCTCTTTTGTCTCTGTATAAAATTGTTCTGGGATGTTCGAAGTTGGAATACCAGAGGAGGCCTGTACTTTCCTGTATGATTCCTGCTGCGGCAGAAAGAAGCATGGATCCGTCGAATGTGCAGAAGATTTCATCAATTTCCCTGAATGTATTCAGAAGCCATTCATCAGGGTTCATATGCAGAACCTTGTTGTCTCTTGCAGATCTGGCTATGATATTGTTGACAACCGTTCCTGCAACAATTGCTCCTCCTGCTCCCTGCATTGACTTGCCCATTGCATCTCCGTTGAAGAAAAAAACATATCTCTCTGTTTCAGAATAAAACCTCAGATTTCCTGTTATGCAGAGGTCACCGCCCAGTTCGGACTCTTTTCCGTTGAATGCGAATTTTTTCTTCTGCTTGATGTAAACTTCCGTCTGCACAATGGAGGATTTGTTCCTGTTTGTGAGAAGAGGTTTCTGGATGAGGGAAGTCAGGAAATAGTCTCCGTTCTGCTGGTTCATGAGGTTTTCAATCAGGTTCATTTTTTCAGTCACTTCTTTTGTCCTTTCCACAACCTTGTGCTCCAGGTTCTGATTGAGATCATCGAGTGCTTTATTGTTTTCTTCGAGCTCCCTTGTCTTTTTTTTCAGATCGCTGTACAGATAAGTGATTCTGAGAACTGCTACGCCTGTCATGGACAGAATGAAGGACAGAGTGCCCAGATGCATCAGCATTATATTGTCTACAACTCTCAGTACAACGAGAATGTCATGAAGTGCGAAAGAGACCAGCAGGATTATACCGATTCCTATTATCCTTGCTTCCTTGTTCCCTCTGTATGAGTATACGATTACCTGATAAATATAATGCAGAAAGCTGAAGATCAGGAAAATATCGAATGGAATCAGTGTTTTCCAAAGAGGAAAAATGCCCGCCAGATCAAGAAATGCTGAAATCACTGCGTAAAGGAAAAGGATATAACGCAGGAAACGGGATATTATATTCAGTCGCGAGATTACTATGGATTCCAGAAAGAAAAGACATCCGATCGGTGCAAGGTACAGAGAGATGTATTCTGATCTGAGTCTCCAGGGTGATTCGGGCAGAACAAACTGGGAAATCGGATTGATATTGAAGAGCCAGATGCCTATGAATATGTAAAATGATGCAGTTGCCAGATAGAAAAGATCTCTGCTGCTGAATATGTATATGGAAAAAAAAATGATTCCGAGAAGCATACTGATGACAAATACAGCAATACCGGGAAGATTCGAGGAAATGATTTCCTCATAAATTTCATCCTTTTCACCGTAGCTGACTGCTGCAAATC
>DAORDI010000341.1:0-5359 GCA_035345895.1 Leptospiraceae bacterium | reverse complement strand
TCTTCAATGCCCTTCTGGACTGTTCCACCAGATTTACAAACGGAGTAAACCAGAACCAGATGATATTTGCATTATAATGATGATCCTTTCTGGAAAAGGTTTCCGCAATGAGTCCTGCCATTAAAGTCTTGCCGGAGCCTGTAGGAGCTTCAAGCAGTACACAGCCGTTGAACGCGCTTACAGTGCAGCGGCTCTCTGCATCGTCTGCCTGCTGCAGCTGGCTTTCTGCATACCGAAAGATTTCGAGAGCGTTATTTACAGCATCTTCCTGATAGCCCTTGGGGGAAATTACGCTCATGATCTGCCTCCTTTGCTGAAACGCTCCGTCAGGAACTGAGGTATAGGCAGACAGACAAGACGTTTCTCTTCTGCATACTGAGACAGCAGTGCAGGCTGCCAGGAATACACAGTGATCTTTTTCATAGACTGCAGAGATTTGAGGACTGCACTGACTTCCCGTTTCTTCAGTTCACAGAGATACAGAACTGCCTCATTCTCTGTCTGCAGCTGCTGCACAGTGGAATCAGGATTGAATACAGCGACAGATGTTCCGTGAATCATCTGCAGTGCAGTCCATATCTGTTCGTGTCTGATTTCATGCAGAATGACTTCAGATGCAATACGGCGTGTTTTAAAGTAAGCAAAGCTTCCGCCTAATCCCGGCACGTCTTCCCCTTTCTTATTCTTATAGCCGAGCATGACACGCCTTACCCGTTCAGCGCATACATCACGGCAGAGATTCTTGCCCGGATCAGATTCTGTGGCTTCCGTATTTGAAACCAGAATGAACCTGCGGTTCCCACCGTCTTCTGCATTCAGTTTTAATACTGCATGGGCAGTCGTCCCCGAACCTGCGAAGAAGTCGAGAACGATTGAATCCTTGTCCGCGGCTCCTTGTTCGATCAATTCCTTTATAAATTGTGAAGACTTTGGAAAATCAAAAGCACGATAATCAAAAATATCATCTATCTCTCTAGTGCCATGATATGTGTATATATCTTGCCCAATTAATGAAGAATAACCTGTAAAATCACTCTGCATCTCAGCTAAAAATACCTTCAGTCTTGGTCTCCCGCTGGATTTATCCGGCCATATTATTTTCTTCTCGTCAATCAGTTGGGCCATTCTTTTTTTGTCGAATCTCCATCCTTGTTTTGGTTTTCCATAATTAATGCCTGTTTTAGGATTAATTAAATCATAATGGAGATTGGGACGTGCATTCTCATCTGCCAGACCAGCCATATTTCCGCTTGTCCAGCTTCCCCGAATATCATTGTCAGGATTTTTAAACTGCTCTCTGTCTCTTTCATCACCTCTGATTTTCTTCCCAAAACATAAAACATATTCATGATCTAATGATGCTCCTGTTTTCGTTCTGTTATCTTTATTTTGTCTGCTTTTCCATACAAATAAACCGATCCTGTTGGCTTCTCCGAAAATACCATTCATCAATAATCCGAGATTAAAAACTTCATTATCATCTATCGAAACAAAAATAACTCCGTCTTCAGACAGAAGATCCCTTGCCAGAAGCAGACGCTGGTACATGAACTCCAGCCATTTGGAATGCTTATATACATCGTCCTTATCTACAAAACGGTCATTATAAATGAAGTCCCTGTTTCCGGTATTGTATGGCGGGTCAATATAAATGCATTTCACTTTTCCTGAATATGTTATGCGCAGATAACGGAGCACGTCAAAATTATCTCCTTCAATAATTAAATTTTGATATGGAGCATCCCCGCACGATAACGATTTATCCAGATCCAATGCCACAAAATCATTGTTGATTGCTCTTTCGTGCTCGATTTCCTTTCGTTCCCAGACCAGTCCAAAGCGGGGTCTGCGGTCACGCTCCCGCAGCAGCTGAATCAATTCTTCCCGGTCGTAATCGTCGTAATTATCTGCCACTTTTGATCCTTATGTCCCAAACGCTGCTGTAAATGAGCAGTAGCACTGAGCAGCCTTAAACATTACATCACTATTCAATTGGGATATTTTGTCAAACAGATCAGAATTTGAACTGTATCTTCTCCGGCAGTGGCAGTCGGTGCGGAGAACCAGCCTAGGGGAATTCGGAGGCGGTGAAAGTCTTCTTTATTTGCTTGCCTTCTTCATCTGATTCTATGTCCAATGGTTTTATGATACCTGAAAATAAACTGGTTCGGTTTGACTGGGCAATCAAACATATCCTGAGGGACAAGGCGAATTTCGATGTTCTCGAAGGACTTCTCACTGCTCTCCTGAAAGAGGATATTACAATTCTGAATCTTCTGGAAACTGAAGGAAACCAGGAAGAGGAAACAGACAAATTCAACAGAGTGGATCTTCTGGTCGAAGACTCTCAGAAAAGAAAGTTTATCATTGAGGTGCAGAACAACCGCGAGACAGATTATCTCGAAAGGCTTCTTTACGGCACTTCTAAAACAATTACAGAAAGCGTTAATCTGGGAAAGGGATATTCTGATATTGCAAAGGTTATTTCTGTCAGTATACTGTATTTTAATCTCGGCAAAGGTGATGACTATATTTACTACGGCAGAACGGATCTTCTCGGAGTGCACACAAATCATCCTCTTGTGGTCAAGGAACAGGTCCAGAAAGCAGAGGACTTTGAGATAAAGATCAGGCTTCAGCAGAAAAATATATTTCCCGAATACTATCTGATTCACACGGAAAAGTTTGAGAATGTGATCAGCTCACCGATAGATGAATGGATTTATCTTCTGAAGAACAGCGAAGTGAAGGAAAACTTCAGATCAAAGAATATTGACAAGGCCAGAGAAAAACTTCGCATCCTGAATATGACTTCTGAGCAGAGAAAACAGTATGAAAGATTCCTGATCAACCTGGCCTCAGAAAAGGATGTGATTGAAACTGCCAGAGAAGAAGGCAAGTTGAAAGGCGAACAGATCGGTCTTGAGAAAGGGGAGCAGATCGGTCTGGAAAAAGGTGAACAGATCAGGATAAAAAAAGAAGACACTGCCATTGAAAATGCTCTCCGAAAGGGGAAACTTTCCCCTGAAGAAATTTCGGAAATGCTGGAAGTCTCTCTCGAGAGAGTTCTAGAAGTAAAGAAGAACATAGAATGAATTGTCTTCTGCTGCATTCGGCAGGCTCTGTGTGAGTATTATCTTTTATTTACTTTTACAAACCCTCAATCCCTCGTATATATTATATAATGAAATTCAATACAGAAAGGCAGTGCTGCCCCCACACCTGTTTACAAAATAGAAAAGCAGCCTTATCGCAGCACTTTCGAACTCTTCCCCTCTCCCCTCCTAAAAAATTTCTCTGCAGATTACAGCCGCACTGCTTCCTTACTTCACCTGCGAGGAGAGAAAATTTTTCTTGATCTGTGATCTTTGACAGAAAAACGTAGAAGGAGGAGAGATAAATGGCAGAGAAAGTAGTAATCATAGGATCAGGACCGGCAGGACACACTGCGGCGATATATGCGGCTAGAGCAAACTTGAGTCCGCTGATGTTTGAAGGGTTTATGGCCGGAGGAATTGCGGCAGGAGGACAGCTGACAACAACAACCGAGGTCGAGAATTTCCCTGGATTTCCGGAAGGAATTGACGGAACAAAACTGACTCAGCTTTTCAGAGAACAGTCTGAAAAATACGGTACAAGAATCAAAACAGAAACAGTCACAAAAGTCAATTTCAAAGTGCATCCTTTTAAAATATATACTGATGAAGGCGAGGTGGAAGCAGAGACAGTCATTATTGCTACAGGAGCAACTGCAAAAAGAATGCATGTTCCCGGCGAGGACAGTTACTGGCAGAGAGGCATTTCTGCATGTGCGGTCTGCGACGGAGCACTTCCAATATACAGAAATAAACCTCTCGCAGTTGTGGGCGGAGGAGATTCTGCAATAGAAGAAGCCTGTCATCTGACTAAGTTCGGATCAAAAGTCTATCTGATTCACAGAAGGGACAGACTGCGTGCATCTCAGATTATGCAGAAACGAGCTGTCAACAATCCGAAGATTGAAATCCTCTGGAATTCTGCCGTGGAAGAAGCAAAGGGAGACGGAAAATCCCTGACATCAATTGTGCTGACAGACACTGTGAACGGAACCAAAAGACAGCTGGAAACAGGCGGACTTTTTTATGCAATAGGCCATGTTCCGAATACTGAGGTCTTCAAGGATTTTCTCGAACTGGATGAGACAGGATACATAAAGACAGTTCCCGGAACCACAAAGACAAATATTCCGGGAGTTTTTGCAGCAGGTGATGTTCAGGACAAGGTTTACCGTCAGGCGATCACTGCAGCAGGTTCGGGATGCATGGCAGCCCTCGAAGCAGAGAAATTTCTTTCTGAAAAAGAATAATGATAAAAAAACTCATAGCAAGATTCTTCCCTCTCCTGCTTCTTTTTTTTGCAAACTGTTTTGACTATGAGGAAGTGATTTATTTCAGAAAGCCTTTTTCCGGCTATGTAGAAATTACATACACTGTGCCTGTTCATCCCAGAACAGGCAAATCCCTGCTCAGGTTTCTTCCTTTGACTTCCGAAGAAATAGAAAAAAAAATCAACAAGGGAATTTTTTCCAAGAACCTGAAAATCAGGGAGCATACATTGACCTATGTGGAAAAAACAGAAAACGATTCAGTTTCCTTTTATCAGAAAAAGGCCAGGGTCAATTACAAGCTGGACTTTGAAGATCTGAACAAGCTCGACGGAATACTTCTGGGATATCTCTTCGTGAAAAAGAAAGGAAGTTCACTTATAGTAAAAAGAGAATTCAAATCAGTTCTGAAAGGACTGGATCAGAATTCCACTACAGGAGAAAAGCAGATCCATGCGGAAACTCTGAAGCTTCTCGGCGACAGTTCCATTCTTTTTAAAGTCATCTTTCCGAACAATTGGGAATGCAGATCCTCCAAGGGTGAGATTTTTCTGGGATCACTGGTGTACAGATTTCCGCTCTCTGAAACGGTGGACAAACCAGGGAACAAAACCTGGGACTATACAATGATTTACTCCAACTGAATTGACTGAAAAAAAAGTTTTCAGGACGGTCATCAGAAAGGAGGATTCCGGAAAATCAGTCTCTCATTTTCTTTCTGCAAGATTCCCCTACCAGACAGAAACTGTATGGATTGAAAGAATTCTCCGTTCGGAAATTCTGATCATGGGGCAGAATGTCCTTCCTGACACAGTTCTCTGTACAGGGGATACAGTGGAATTCTGCCCTCCCGATTTTCAGGAACCGGAAACAGACAATCAGTACAGCATCATTTATGAGGATGAATGGATGACAGCCGTATCCAAATCAGGAAACATTCCAGTCCATCCGGCAGGAAGATACAGGGAAAACTCTCTTCTCAGGGTTCTCGAAAAA
>DAORDI010000340.1:0-5424 GCA_035345895.1 Leptospiraceae bacterium | reverse complement strand
GAAATTATTTTCTCCATATCTTCATTCGCCAATATGGGTTTAGATGCCAGTTCTTCGGGGCTGTTCATGGTATTTACTTCCTTATGATTTCATAATTTTCTGATAATAATTTTTATTTATTATCTAATTATATATGATTAACTTCATTGCCTTTACAGAGAATGACCATCAGGCATTCTGATGATCATAATTGATTTTTCATATTCATCTCTGATTAAGGATTTGACTGAGCTTGGTTTTATTTCGGACACTTTATTTCCATTCTTAAAGACCTGAACTATAGAGTGCGGGTACATACATTCTTCCGGGTCATGGACTGCTTTGAAGGTGTAAAGCTGCTTATCATCAGGATGAGGAATCTGAATTCGTTCAATTTCATAAACCGTTAAGGATGCCACTCCACAATCATTATAATGATTATTCTCTTTTATATTGTATAGCACATCCTCAGGATTTGAGTATCTTTCACGATTGAAAGACATCGATTTGAAGTCAAAATTGGTCTTAACGATTTCGGACAAGGAATCTTTTGGGCGAAATCGTCTGAACATTCTTTCATCCGGAGTAAAATTATCATTTTCAGCCTTCCGGCCATTTTGGTGCAAATGCTCCGGTATTCCTAAATCTGCGCATTTTCCCATTTCTTCAAAACTCCTTTCAGCTTAATTATGAGATCCTTCAATGATAAATCGAACGCCTCTGTTTTTTCTCCCTTTTTCGAATGCAGGAATACAAACGTGCTGTCCCCATTATAGATATCAATATCTATATGCTCAGTATCATTTGCCTGAAAACGGAAACTGAACCCTCCGTCTCCTAAAACACAGACTGATTTTACAAATGACCTGTACCCGTTGATTTTCTTTATGAAGTGAACAGACTTGAGAAAAGAGCCCCTGTCTGGAGGAGTCGAATCATCATCAGACTCTTCCTGGCTTTTTCTGTATTCTGTCCATATTTTTTCTGTCAGATTATATGATTCTGTATGATTTATTTTTTTATAAAACAACTCAGCAGAAACATTTTCATTTCCCGTCTCTTCGTAAGGAAAAATACGCCTGTTATCTTTGATTCCGTCATAATCAAATAATGCTTTCATATTGCATCCCCTTCTTCATTGTTGATTTCATATCCGGATAACCTCAGCAGTGCCATCAATAATAAAACCATTAAATCAAAACCATATTCCTGAAAAAATAGTAAAGAATGCGCAACCCGATTGCGTAAGTTATACCCTTTTTTTTCGATCAGCAGAAACT
This sequence comes from Leptospiraceae bacterium, assembly GCA_035345895.1. Lineage (GTDB taxonomy): Bacteria > Spirochaetota > Leptospiria > Leptospirales > Leptospiraceae > DAORDI01. The sequence goes on along the minus strand of DAORDI010000340.1, from coordinate 4,165 downwards.
CAAAAAACGAAATATCGTCCGCAGTAATCTGTTCTCGCAGTTTAGGTTCTTTCAATAGCATATTGATATCTGCTTGCTGTTGAATTGTTCTTTCTTTCCCTTGATCTGATTTATCTCGAACCTCTTTAAAAACTTTTATACCCAGTATTTCGCAAAGATTCCTGATAATGCCTTCTAATTTAAGTGTCAAAGAGTCTACGGCCAGAATAAAATCGGTCCCTTTTTTTGTCTGAATCATTTCCTCTACTTTCAAAAAAAATTCTTTCAATGAAGGAAAAATCAGAGAAAGCCAATTGACTTCTATTACGGTACCATTTATATTCCGTTCATACGGCTTTGCAAACCATGCATATTTTGAAAAATAGTCAATCAGATGATTTAAAGTCAGTCTTTCCTCATACATTGCAGTGAATACGATATTTCTAATTATAGGCAATTTTATATATTTTAATGCTATGTTATATATATTTAAATTATTATAATTTCCTATCTCATTTTCTGTTTCAAACCTCTGAGCAACATTTCCGTAATGATCCCTTATTTCAATAGGTATAAGATCGGAAAAACTGCGTTCTGAACTGATGGATTTCGCAATTTTTACCATCTTTTCTGATTCAGGAATAAGCACTGAACTAAATGTCAATGCCAGCAGTAAATCCTCCCCGGACAGCTTTGAAAAATTGTCAAGCAAATCATTTGTCTGCTTTTCATATTCATCATCGGGAGGAACAGATGTTTCAATCTTTTTAAAATCGAGCTTTTTCTTCCAATCAATAATCTTTTCTGTAACAGAATCAATTTCTTCCTGATATTTGATTTCTTTATATTTTGCCGCTGCCAATTCTGCAAAATGAAGTGCGTTCAGATATTCTGAATGATCTGCGTATTTTTCCGCTTTTTCCTGATACAAAAGCGCAATACGTTCAATAAAGTATATATATTTTCCATTATCCAATAATCTGGAAACCTTAGCACCAATATCCAGGATGACAATTTGTGCTTCCGGATTTCCGTCTAATTTCAGCTTTTCTGAAACTCGTTCACACTCTTCATCCATTCCTGTAAAAAATTCCTTTCCGAAGAATTTTCTGCTTTCCAAGGAAGTTTCTATCAGATCAGCCCGCAGAGCAAAGAAAGAAGAGCTTTCAAAATTAAATGTAAAGACAAGTCTTCTTACTTCTTCCTTGATTCTATTTTTCAGAGTATCTTCCAGCTTTGCAGTCTGTGCAAGATAAATAGCAGTCTTTATCATAGATGTAATTCGCAGCCCAAAAAATTTATCCGGCTCCTGTTCGTCTCTCTTTTCCAATAGTTCAGCAGATGATAAATAGTTTTCTATTGCGATCATCAAATAATCCAAATGTTTCCATTGGCTCTGCCATACAATATGAGCATATCTTGCCTTCAAAGGAGGAAGTTTCGTTACTGTAATTCTGTTTTTTATATATTCGATATCATTTTTGGTAAACAGACTGCAGTGGGGAGATTCAATGAGTCTGCCTGTATGATCTTTAAACTGAAAATTTCCTCTCAGTTCGCTTTTCAGAATATGAAACTTTGAAATAAGTAATTCTAGCTGAATTTTCTCAGCAGATTCAATCTCTCCTCTTTTTTCGCAATCATCCCGAAATTCAGAAAACTGATCTAAAAAAAAACTGTCTTCTCCATAATCTTCGAATGTCTCGAGAAAATCATAAAACTGTTCAAGAGAATCTATTTTCATCCCTTGCCCTCCACAATCCTAATCTCTTCCTCAGTCAATCCATACAATTCATAAACTTGCTTATCAATCTGCTTATCCAACAAATCACATTTTTGTTGAAGCAGTTTTTTGTCAGAGTCGTTAGTCACCGCATTTAATTCTTTTTGTGCGGATAACATCTGTTCAACGAGAGAGACGATTTTACCTTTTGTCTTTGGAGCGGGAGATTTAGGAATTGGGAATTTTGTAAAAAATACTGAACTTGGCTCAAAGAATCCTCCCCGTAATTTAGGGAGAATTTTTTCAAAAAGATAATAATTTAGGCTGCTATTCAAAATCCCAAGTAAATACTTATCCGGTTGTGATATGATAAAACATTTTTGATTTGTATACAATTGATTCAAATCATAAGTAAACTCAGGTTTTTGAAGGATGTTTGGGTAGATAATCTTCTCTTTTTCAAACTCTTTATAATAATCAACGGCATCTTGGATTTCATACCATTGATATGACCCTGGCTTCCTTCCTTTCCATTCTTTATTCGCAGGATAGTCTTTAGGCTTTGGCATAAGCTGAGTTTTAAATTTCTCCAAATGTGTTAAGATTGCTGGGTAATTTTTGATTTCAATACCCCGCCTAGTGAATAGCAAATATTTATCCACTTTTAATGTTCCATATCTTTTGATATCTCTTCCGGCTAAAAATGGCTTAATGATTTCCTTACTCTTAGCGTCTTCTTTGATTAGCCGTTTCTTAGTTTCCTCGTCAATTACAAATGCTTCATTTAATCCCGTTAATACACCTCTATAAATTTTTCCCTCTACATATTCTCCCAGTGGAATTCCAGCTTGTTTGATTTTATCAAGAAGGGCAGATTCTTTTTGATTGGAGAGTGACCAGCCTTTATCATCTAGAGAATTCACATCTACTTGGTAAGCATCTTTCTTTACAAGGTCTATCAGTGAAGGAAAGTTTAAATCTTTTACTTGAACTGTCTGGATATTTTGCGGTTTATTATTGTTTGCTTTTATGATACAAGGATAAGTGGTCGCATTTTTAAAAACAGGCAAGTCTCCAAAGTCTACGATTTCAAAGATTCGTTTTGTCTTTAAAAATTTCCGTAAGGCTTCTCCATAGTTTGCTCTCATCCATTTATTAGCAACTATGATAGAATAAAGACCATTATCCGCCAATAGAGACAATGATTTTTCGATGAAGTAAACATATAAATCTGCTGTTCCTGCAAACGTATTCTTGTAATGACTCTTTGCGTATATTTTAAACTCTTCGCCTAATGTTTCCTGTCTTACATAGGGAGGATTACCAATTATGATGTCGAAGCCTTGATTCTTCAGTTCGACTTCGCTCACTGACCGATTTTTTCCTTTACTGCTTGTCCGTTCCTTGAGTGGAACTTGGGCTGAGCCTGTCGAATGTGTCGAAGGGAATACTTCCGCAAACTCTTTTTCCCAATCAAACACATTTACCTTCCTCATTTCTTCTTTTCCGAACAAGGAAAGATTTTTATCATTATAAAAATCAGAACCTATCAGAGAGTTGCCGCATTTGATATTGTTCTGCAGATCAGGAAGAAGCTTTACATCACTGTGCTTGAAGAGTCTGTCTGCGCTTTCTGTGTTCTCATCTTCCATAAGTTTGAGGAGAAGAGACAGCTTCGTAACTTCAACTGCCTGATAGTCAATATCTACCCCATAAATGTGATGAAGAAGTATATGCTGTTTGACTGTGATGGAAAGCCGGTAAGTATTCTCTGAGACTTGATAAATGAGGCCGTTCTTCAAGGACTTCTGCAGTCTTTTTTTATCAGTATAGCTTTCTAAGTATCTATCCAGGAGAAATGAATATGCGCCTACAAGAAAACTCCCGGAACCACAGGCAGGATCAAGAATTGTAAGCTTTGGATGATCGTACAGATCAAATGTCTTGTCGTTTGCTGAGCGGAGCCGAAGCATTTCACCGATAGTATTCTCAACAATGTAGTTTACAATGTATTGTGGTGTATAATAGACACCGCCAGCCTTTCTGACTTCTTCTTTCTCTTCTACTTTAGCCTGATGAGAAGACGTTAGGCGAATTGTCTTTCCCAAAAATTGCTCATAAATATTTCCTAAAATTTCAATTGGCAGAACAGAAAGCTCGTATGGACAATCTGGATAATATAGATATTTAATAATATTTTGAAATATCTTATCATCGATATCTAAATCGGAGATCCATTTTTCTGGTTTGAACAATCCTGAATTGTATTTGTCATTAGCCCTTAAAAAGATTTTGTTTAATTGATCCCGCAGGGACGAACGGCCGTCGGTCCCTACGGCGACATTCAATAACGTTCCATACTTTTCCATATTCCTGTCTTCTGCAATGCGAAGAAAAATAATTCTGTCAATGATTACCTGAACTGAATTATTTAAAGAGTAAATATCTAAATCTTTATTTCTC
>DAORDI010000339.1:0-5439 GCA_035345895.1 Leptospiraceae bacterium | reverse complement strand
GTCATTGTCAGAGAACTCTTCTTTTGTACAATTCTTTTTTTCGCTGAGTAGTTACATTCTACATACATAAATAGCGATGCGACAGAAAACTGGAATGCAAGCAGTCATGGAAGTCGGATGGTCTTTTATACCACACCAAATGGATCCACTTCCTATGCTACCAGAATGACCATTGATAACACTGGGGCAGTCAGCATTCCAGGAACTCTCTCCAAGGGAGGCGGTACATTTGATATAACTCATCCAGATCCGTCTATGCCTAAGGGTTCGAGGCTCAGGCATTCCTTTGTGGAATCCCCTACTGCCGGAGACAATATATACAGATGGCAGATTAAGGTGACAAAGGAAAACAGAAAATTCTTCATCAAACTTCCGAAGTATTGGACACACTTGAATGAAAATCCGATGGTCTGGGTTTCCTCAGCAGAACATCCTGCTGCTTCCTTCGGTTATGTGGATACAAAACAGGAAAAAGTCATTATTCAGGCAGACAGGACAGGAACATACAATGTATTGCTTCTTGGTACAAGAAAGGATTCTCTTGCGGCTGCTGGCTGGAAGGAACACGGAATGGAATATATAGGCAAGACAATGGGGAGCTCCGAAAAAATTCTTTCTTATCAATCCAGTTTTGAATCCGGTGAAGAGGCGCAAGGAAACGAACTCAGCGAGAAAAAGAAAGAGCCTTCCGACCTGTCACTTCAATTGAAGCAAGCGTCCGAAAGACTGGATACAGAGAAAAAGAAAAATGATAAACTTGCAGGGGAACTGGCTTCCATAAAGACGCACGACCGTGCGTCTCAACAGAATCTTCAGCGCATCATAGAGAAGCAGGAAAAACTGATTGCAGAGACTGACAAAAGGCTCAGAGCACTAGAGACTTTTCAGACAGCTGCAGCAGCGAACGCGAATGCGGGGAAGGAAAGGAAACAATAAGGAGAAACAAATGAACCAAGACAATAAAACAACATACAATATATCTGTTTCTGAGAAAGAATCAAATGCAGTGGCAGGTTTCGAAACCTGCCCGAACGAGAAGGCATTCACCTCAGCCCCTCTCTGCGACGTCAGGAGTGGAGAGGGGTGCCAGAGGCGGGGTGAGGTCAAACCCCATTCCCAATTGCCTATTCCCGATTCCTTGAAAATGGCATTCTATTCGGCATCGGATTCCTCTTCACTCTCGGTGCATCTGCTCTTCTCGCAGTGGCTGTATCAGGGACTATCAACACATTCGTCAACGGATCTGTAATGGAAGCATCTCAGTTGAATACAAATTTCAGTTCTCTCAAGACGGCGATTGAGGGGATTACATCATCGCAGTGGACCAGCAATGGTTCGAATATATATTATAATGCAGGGAATGTGGGGATTGGGACAACGAGTCCCACTACAGACTTAGAAATAAAAGACAGTTCTGGTCATGCGGCCTTATTTTTAAATGCTTCAAATGCCTCAACTAATATGTCGTCCTATATTCATTTTTTTAATAAAGACAGAAATTGGCAAATAGGGAACAACAATACACCTGCAGGGCAATTTTTTATTTATGATGGAACTGCTGGAGCCAATAGATTGGTTATTGATACTACCGGCAATGTTGGCATCGGCACGACAAGTCCAGCGAGTTTGTTGAGTATCAATTCTTCAGGGGCAGGCGGCACACAGGTTTATGTTAAAGGACAAGGAACAACATCAGGCACGTTTTCCATTTTTGCGACGGATTCTACTGCTACAACGGTCTTCTATACTCGGGATGATGGAGTAGGCTATCTGAAGGCAGCATCATGGACTTACGGTTCTGATAAAAAAATGAAAAAGAATATCCGGTATCTGGACAATGATCTGGACAAAATACTGAAATTGAGACCTGCAAAATTTGATTATATCCAAGGTTCGAAAAATCAAATTGGATTCATTGCACAGGATGTACAGGAAGTCATTCCTGAAGCAGTGGAACCAATCAATGACGGCAATGGCTCAGACCTGCTTGGACTGAAATCCGAATTCATTGTTCCTTATCTTGTCAATGCAGTCAAGGAACTCAAATCCCTTCATGACAAGGAAACCTCCGACCTGTCACTTCGACTCCGCTCAGTGACCGAATCCCTCCGCACAGCGACTGAGGAACTCGCTTCTTTAAAGGTGCAAGGCCGTGCGTCCCAACAGGAAAACGACTCATTGAAGAAGGAACTGGCGGAGCTGAGAAAGGAAATCGCTTCAGCAAGGGCGCACAGCAGTATGCCGCAAAGGGATCTTCAACAGGTCACATCGTCTCAAATCGAAAGTCTGGAGAGAAGACTTTCTGCAATGGAAAGGATGGCAAGGAAATGAGGATTTTAAAAAAAACACTGATATTCATTTTAATGATAATCAGTTCACAGATTTTTTCGGATACGGTAACTCTGAAAAACGGGAAACTGTTTGAAAATGTCCGGACAAAACTTTCGAAGGAAGCAGTGACGATTACTTCAATGGACGGGAAAGTGATTACGATAGCAAAGGCAGAGATAAAGTCAGTCAGACTGAAATCAGTCATCGTTCCGGTGAAAAATACAGCTGCAGCAAAGGCAGAATCAGAAAAGGAAAAAATCCGTATCGCAGAAACACTGGCAGAGGTTTCCGACTGGGAGATTGATCCTTCCCTGAAACCGCGTGTGGCTGTGATACAGTTCAAGGCAGGCACTGGAGTGACTGCAGCTGAGGCTGAGATCATTACGGAACTCGTGACTGTCAGTTTTGTGAAGACAAAACTCTTCATTGTTGTGGACAAAATCACAATGGATGAGGCTGCAAAAAATCTGAACTGCAATTCAGGAGAATGTTCAGATAAACTGATGAAGAAAATCAAGGCCTCCAAGGCAATCACTGGAACAGTGACTAAGACCGGAAAAAAATATTTTATCAGCGGAACAATCAATGATCCGGAAAAAGATGCAGTGGACTTTGCGGAAAGTGCAGTGGCCGAATCCGATTCGGAATTTCAGCATGCAAGTGAGTTTCTAGCAAAGAAGGCAGCAGGGGGAATCGCAGACTATGCGGACATAGGCATCGGGGCGAAAGGGGCAGAGAGCAAGTACGAGGCTGTATTCAAATCAATGGCTCTTCCAGGCTGGGGTCAGTACAACTATGGAAGCAAGTCAGGAAGCAGCTGGCACAAGTGGAAAGGCATCGGTTTCGGATCTGTATTCGGTCTGACGGTTCTGAATTTTGCCTACAGGCATACGCAATATAAAAGCAGTCAGAATAATTACAGTTCAGTCCACAATTCATTTCTGATTATGCCGGCTGTGACAGGTGCTGAACTCGCTTATTTCGCCAAGGACAGACAGGCATTCGCAGAATACAGGAAAAACGGGCAAGCGGCAGAACAGGCTTTTCTCATTATAGGTGCGGTTTACCTGATGAACCTGCTGGATGCCTATTTTACAGAAAAGCGGATTCTGGGACTGGGGAATATGGAAAAAAAGACAGGTTTTCATCTGAATGCAGATCCTGTTTTTATCGGGGCGGCTGACACATCATTAAAAAAGGAGATAAATTATGAGATCGTATACAAAATCTATTATTAGTATTTTTCTGACACTGCTTGGAGCCTGTAAATTTCCGGCACAGGAAGGAATTCCTTCAAATATCAAGCTTCTCTTCAGCTATGCAGGTGCAGTGGAACCGAAAGTGAGCTCAGTTCTTCCGAAGGACAAGAGCACAGGAAGTGCCAGAAACACTCAGATTGTAATTGTAATGAATACGGAAATGGATGTTTCCAGTCTGTCTTCTGCACTTACAGTAAAGTCTGATACGGAAACAGTTTCCGGAGACATCAGTGTAGACGGAAAAATGATATCCTTTGTGCCTAAGGCCTATCTCGGAAGTACAAGCAAGCATACAATTACGATCGGAACCGGAGCAAAAAGTCTGAAAAATCAGTCACCTTCTTCTGCGATCTCACTTACATTTTCCACCGGATCGGAAGTGGATCTGACTCCGCCCTCAATATCCAATACTTCTCCTGCAGATTCCAGCACCGGATTCCCGATCAATGCGGCGATTCTTGCCACCTACAGCGAAACAATCAATCCGGCAAGCTTCAAGGCAGATATGGTGACGGTCTCAAACGGAAGCATTGCGGGAACAGCAGAACTCAGTGAAAGCACGATCAGCTTCAAACCGGCAGCAAATCTTCCTGCAAATACAGTTCTGTCAGTCAGAATCGCAGCAGGCCTGAAAGATATGGCAGGAAATAAAATATCCTCTCCATACACATGGATATTCACTACAGGTTCCAAAGAAGCAAAAGTCTGCGTTCTCGGAACTGATAAGTACGGAGACTGTCTTCTCTTTTAGCATTTAGGTATTATCCCTAACCCCTAAGATGATGCTGAAACTCCCTATTGCACTCGGCAGGAATATGAGCCATACTTTCTTGAGATTCGGGAAAGTATGGATAAAAGATCATGATAAAAATAGTTTTACTGCCTTCACTGCTGATACTGATGTCCTGCCAGATGAGCAGTGATGTCAGAATCAGGACAGTACCTGCCTCTGGATATGACGCTTATTATAATTCAGAATACATTGGAAGAACCCCAGTTTCTCTCCGTGCATCCAATTATTTCGGATCAGATCACGAAATCGAATTCCGGTCAAAGAATCTTTTCCTGAAAAGAGAAAAACTTCGGCTGGAATGGAAACCGTTCAACGTATTCTTTTCGTGGATTTTTTATTTTCTTCCCCTGATCTGGGCATATGGACCGTCCGAAGAACAGGTTTTTTATGTGGAGAATATCAGTTCTCTGAAAACTGCGGAAGGAATGTCTCAGACAAGCAATGTCCCGAAACAGATCAATGCCGCCGCCTGTGAAAAAACAGGTCCCGTGATCTCAGTAAAACCTGTATTCAAAAAGACCAGGAGCAGCGGCCCGCCGATTCTGAATTTTGCAATGGAAGAAGCAATCATTCATACGATAAATAAACTCCTGAAAAATTACAGAGGACCGCAGAAACAGACAATACTGGTCTCAGTGAAGAAAATAAACGGAACAAATGAAAACTCGGAAACAGGAAAAATTGGAAGATTTATGTACAGCAAGGCAGCCGATGCAATTTTCAGCAGCAGAACATTTACACTTATTGAAAGAGAACATATCAATTCTCTTCTGAGGGAAAAATCACTGACTCTTCAGGGAATCACCGATTCGGAAAAATCACAGCTTGCGGGTGCCGATATGATTCTTCTGATGAATCTTAATTATAACGTATTGGAAGGAAAAATTGTTGAACTCAGGACCGGTGAAATCCTCTCCTATGCATCCGAGGTCATTTCTGAGTAAAGGCTGATTTCAGGCGGCTTTGACGGAGCAATGAGAGAAAATATCCCGTTTAAATCACTCACCTTACGCAAATACGATATGCTGCCTAGAAGCGGTAATTTTTAGAAAACAT
>DAORDI010000338.1:0-5463 GCA_035345895.1 Leptospiraceae bacterium | reverse complement strand
GCATATTCAGAAGCATCATTTCAATTTCAAGGATATAGTAGACAATACATCGGGAAGTTATTTCAACAGTGCAGGAGAAGTTTTTTATATTATAAAGAATTTTTCCAATAATATGGGAATTGACTGGCTGATAGTCATTGCAATTCCGGAATCCGAATTTCTTTCAGACATCCATGACAATACAAGGACGGCAGTTTTTCTGAGCATTGCTGCAGTTCTTTTTTCATTTCTTTCAAGTCTCCTGATCGGAAAAAAAATCATCCAGCCGATTCTCAGGCTGAATACTGCCGCAAGGGGGATTGCTGAAGACAAACTTCTTACTGTGGATGATACGGACCGCAACGATGAACTTGGAGAACTGACCAGATCCTTCAGCATTATGGCAGGCAAGCTTTCTGAATCTTTCCGCAACCTCGAAGAAAAGGTGCAGAGCAAGACGAATGAGCTTCAGCTCGCAAAGGAGAAGGCTGAGGCTGCAAACAGGGCAAAGGATATTTTTCTTGCAAATATGAGTCATGAAATCAGGACTCCTCTGAACGGAATTCTCGGCATGATTGAACTTCTGCAGTCGAGAAAGCTGGATGCAGAGGGCAGGGAATTTCTTCGTATTATGAGTCTCAGCGGTAAAAGCCTTCTTGGAATCATCAATGACATACTTGATCTCTCCAAGATTGAGTCGGGAAAGATTGAACTTCTGAGCATTAAGCTGAATCTGGAATCCATTGTCAGGGAAATTGGGGATATATTTGCATTAGAAATCAAGAAAAAAAACATACAAATGATCATTGATACGGACTCTTCTCTTCCTCAGTTTCTGGAAGGCGATCCTGACAGAATCAAGCAGGTTCTTCTGAATCTTGTAGGGAATGCAGTGAAGTTTACCGAGAAGGGCACGGTCCGAATTTCGGTCAGGGTTCTCAAAATCAGGGATGAAAAGGCTGAGATTGAAATCAGAATAGAAGACTCAGGAATCGGAATTTCTTCAGAGAAAATGGAAAAACTCTTTCAGCCGTTTTCGCAGGGAGATTCATCTACAAAGAGAAAATTCGGCGGGACCGGTCTCGGTCTTGTGATTTCGAGAAGTCTCGTGGAGCATATGAACGGAACTGTTTCAGTGCAGAGTGAGGAGGGCAGAGGAAGCACTTTCTGCATCAGGGTAATACTGAAGGTTCTCCCTTCCGGTGCAGAAGAAACTCCCAGGATCAGCGACGAAATTCTTCTCAGAGGAAGAAGGCCCAGACTGCTTATCGTGGAAGACAACGAAATCAATCTTCTCGTCCTTGAAAATCTTGCAGAAAAATATGCATCCAGAATTGTTACTGCAAAAAGCGGTGAAGAGGCTCTTCTGAAGATGGACAAAGAACTCTTCGACATTGTATTTACAGACATACAGATGCCTGGAATGGACGGTATAGAACTTACAGGCAATATCAAGAGAAAATTCAGAACGAACTGTCCTTATATTGTGGCAGTCACTGCAAACGCATTTACTGAAGACAAAAAGAAATATCTTGCATTTGGAATGGATGCTTATCTGAGCAAGCCTGTCAGCGGCGAATCCATATCCAGACTTGTGCTGAACTGGATGCTTGTGAATGAAAAAAGGAAAGATCATGAAGAACATTGAAACAGTTGCATCATTGAAGGAATCAGGTTATGCGGAAAGGCCTGTCAAAAGAGAAATTGCATTTAACCTGCTCACAAAACTGAAGAAGAAGGAAAAGATTTTTCAGGGCATACACGGATATGAAGAAACTGTCATTCCTCAGCTTGTGAATGCAATATTAGCCGGACATAATATTGCTCTTCTGGGAGAGAAGGGGCAGGCAAAGAGCAGGATTATGCGTTCACTGACTGATCTTCTGGATGAGTATATTCCTGTGCTGCGCGATACTGAAATCCCTGAAAGTCCCTTCCACCCTATTACCGGAAAGGCAAAGGAAATCTTATGGAGGGAAGGAGACAATGCCGGAATCAAATGGATTCACAGATCGGAACGGTATGGAGAAAGACTGGCTCCCGGTGCAAAAATTGCAGATATCATAGGGGATATTGATCCTTCCAAAATCATAGGCGGAGAAGCTCTTTCTTCGGAAGGGGCAATCTTTTTCGGGATTCTGCCGAAGATGAACAGAGGAATTTTTGCAGTCAATGAACTTCCTGATCTGGATTATCTTGTGCAGGTCTCATTATTTAATATACTGGAAGAAAATGATATTCAGATACGCGGTATCCCAATCCGCTTTGAGCTGGATGTAATGGTATGCTTCACTGCAAATCCGGAAGACTATGCCAGGAGCGGGAAAATTATTTCTCAGCTGAAGGACAGGATCGGTTCCGAAATCAGAACGCATTATCCGAAGAACAGGGAGACAGGCAAGCAGATCACAAGACAGGAAGCAAGATTTCCTGTGAGTGAACCTGAAGTGTTTATTCCTCCGTTTGTGGAAGATGTTCTGGAAGAGCTGACTGTTCAGGCAAGAAGCTCTTCCTATGTCAATCAGAAATCGGGAGTCAGTGCAAGACTGTCAATTGCGAATTATGAAATCGCTGTAAGTTCTGCAAGAGTGCGCGCTATTGTGATGGGGCAGGAAAAAGGCGTTGTCAGAATTACTGATCTTGGAAATATTTTTGCATCCAGTTCCGGCAAGATAGAACTTGATCCTTACAGAGACGATTCAGTGAATGAGTATCAGGTACTCCTGAAACTTCTGGATGCTGCACTTAAGACGGTATTTGAAGAATATTATCCAATGAAAAAATATTCTCATTCCTTTGAGGATATTGCAAAACAGGTGTATTCTCTGAACAGACTGGAGATATCGGATCAGATGCCTTACTCCGAATACAGAAATATACTGAAATCTGTTCCTGCGATCTGGGACCTCCTTCATGAAAAGGGTTTTGATTCAGATGAGGGGATGTTTGCTGCCGGAATTGAATTCATTCTGGAAGGGCTGACTGTCAACCAGAAGCTGTCTCGAAGACGTCTTGGGGAAATATCCTCTTTCAAGTCAGTGGATGTTTATTAATGCAGCTTTGTTATTTAATGACTCATCTTGCGTCAAGAGAATATAATGAATAGAACTTGTAACTTTTCCTAAGCACTGGAAGAATCTAGCAGTTTACACTATTACGATGAATCAGAAAAAAAAGCCGCTTCACTGCTTCCAGGCTTGCGGGAGTTTAGTCGGTTTCCAATCCGGTGATTGGGCTGTCATTTCTTACAGTCCTCTTAAAGCGATCCTCGCAGTCATAGGCAGCAGACGGGCTTTGAGGGTATTTAAAAGTCGCATTATTCCGACTCGGCAGGATGAAGATATGAGTGAACAATTTCATTTAAGTTAAGTCTAACAGTGTAGAAGTGCAGGGGATTTTCCTCTGCTCAATACAAAAGGATACAGTATGAACAAATTATTCATCTTTCTTCTCATCAGCTTTTTTACAGCTGGTATTATGGCTCATGGCGGCAAAAAACACGGTGCCGGAAAAAAAGAAATGTTCCAGAAAATGGACCAAAACAAAGACGGAAAAATTTCCAAGGAAGAATGGAATGCATTTCATGAGAGCAGATTTACTGAACTGGACAAAAACAAAGACGGTTCCGTAACAGAAGAAGAACTGGCTGAATTCCATAAGGATAAGCACAAAGGAAAGCATAAGGGAAAAGACAAGGAAAAACACAGCCATAAAGACAAAGACAAGGGAAAGGACAAAGATAAAGATAAGGAAAAAGACAAAGACAACGATGACTGATTTTCACTGTCAGTCTGCAGTCTAAATCCTGATTGTAAGTTCTGCAGTTTAAATCTGCAGAACTCAAGAACTCAGCCTCCAGGGAGGATTTTTCCGGTTCTCTCCTGCAGTGAACAGGATGATCCGGTTTCCATCCGGATCTTTCAAGGATGCTTCCTTCCAAAGCCAGCCCTGAAGAACGGGTCCAGTTTCAAAAACAATTCCATCCAGAATCAGCTTCTCTGTCAGCCTTTCCAGATCCTGCGTTTCGAAATATACAATTGTTCCTTCTCCTTCCGGAAGCTTTTCCGCTTTATGAACGGAAAATGTCGAATCACCTTCCGTGCATTCAAACCTCGCATAGTCCGGCAGGTTCTTTACAATGAGTTTCAGACCAAGCTTCTGATAAAACCGGATTGATCTGGCTACGTCTGCTGAAGGTACTGTAACTTGATTCAGATTCATAATTTTCCCTGCAAGAAGTGATATTTTATAATGAACAACTGGACTGTCTGAGAAATATTCACCTGTTTTCGGGCTGATTTGAATCGATTTCTCTCTGTCTTCCGGCTGATCTGCATTTATTTCTTGAATTCTGAAGTTTTTGTCAATAAAAAATTCCTGAGATGCGTCTGTATTTTCAAGCCAATGCGTTTCGGATGGAATCAGGAGGTTTTCTGAGTAAACTTTTCTCATTGACCTGAACTGATCCGTTCGGAAGACTGAAGACAGGATTTTTGAAATTATCAGTTGACTGGAGATTATATGTCATTAGCAGCACTGCTTATACCGAAAGGGCCGAACGGATTCGGATACGGATCTACCGCAGAGGAAGTTACAGAGGGTGTTTCCCTGTCAGGAAAGACAGTTCTGATTACAGGATGCAATTCAGGACTGGGAAAGGAAACGATGAGGGTTCTGGCCAAAAGAGGCGCAAGAACAGTCGGGACAGCCAGAACTGCAGAGAAGGCTTCCGCTGCCTGTGCAGAGGTCGGCAGTGCGGATTCAAAGGGATTTGCCTGTGAGCTTTCAGATCCTGCAAGCGTCAGGGCCTGCGTGAGTGCAATAAAAAAGGACAATATTAAATTAGATATCATTATTTGTAATGCAGGTATAATGGCTCTTCCTGATCTGCAGAAATCTAACGGTTACGAGCTTCAGTTTTTTACGAATCATATCGGGCATTTTATTCTGGTCACTGGACTTCTCGACAGTCTTACTGAAGAAGGAAGAGTAGTAATGCTCAGCAGCTCTGCACATCAGATGGCTCCTTCAGGAGGAATAGAATTTGACAATCTGAAAGGAGAAAAAGGCTACAGTTCCTGGAAGGCATACGGTCAGTCTAAGATGGCCAATCTGCTTTTTGCAAAGGAACTTGCTGCCAGATTTGCGGGAACAAAGAAGACTGCATTTTCTCTGCATCCTGGAGTGATTCAGACAAACTTGGGAAGACATATGAATCCTGTGATGAATTTTTTCTTCAGTCTGGGAAATCCTCTGTTTTTTAAAACTGTTGAGCAGGGTGCCGCGACTCAGTGTTATGTGGCGGTCAGTAAGGATATAACATCATTATCGGGAAGTTTTTTTGCAGACTGCAATCCGGCAAAACCGAGAAAGGATGCAGAGAATAAAGAGACAGCTAAAAAGCTTTGGGAAGTTTCAGAGAAGATTGTTTCAGAAGTCTGATACATATCGGACGAAGTATATGCAAGTATGTAAGAATGAGCA
>DAORDI010000337.1:0-5515 GCA_035345895.1 Leptospiraceae bacterium | reverse complement strand
CATACAGCTCCTGGCTGAACCAGGTGGAATGCTGGTTTTCCATTATTTCAAGAAAATGCATCAGGCGCGGTGTTTTTGACAGCACCAAAGACCTGATATCCAAGATAAAAGCTTTCATTAAAGATTATAATAAAAAAGCAAAACCTTTTGTATGGAAATATAATGATCCCTCTTCCAGGATCACTGTATGAATCACCGCTCAGTGCACTAGTTATCTTTTTTTTTAGGAAGTGAAGAAACCGAAAATCATCGACAGGTGAATCAGTTCACTGAATAATTTTTCCAATTGTCATTCTTTTGATTAGTTCTCTATGCTTAAATCCCAGAACAGTATCCATGGAGTTTTTCCTGAATCAGAAATTGGAGTAAAAACTACAGAATTTGATCCTTTTTTCAGCCGTACAGAAAATTCAATGCGGTTTTTTTCAGATATTTCTCCTGACCACTTGGAGATTTTAAAGAACAGAGGACTGGAATTCCCATCCTCTGTCTTCAAGACAGCAGATTCACTGTCAGTGTGTACAGTCATTCTCAGCTTTAGTGTTTCTTCCTGCTGATTCCACAGCACTATCGCCCCTGGCATAAACCGTAAATATCGGAAATACTTTTTTGAGCTTCCTGCATTGTATTCCTGTGGAATATTCCATGAATGGCCAAGAAATCTTACTGCATTTGTTTTCGATGTCTCTGTTATACTCGGATAGACAGTCTTCTTTTCTGATGAAGGACGTAGATCCTGAATTATATCCTTTAGGTCTGCAGAATCCAGCAGAACAGCATTTTCAGCATATTCCTTTTCCCAGATTTGTCTGCCTCCAGTCATACTTCCATAATCCAAACCTGAGGCATTAAAATACCCAGAGTTTCGCAGAAGAACAGAAGCTCCCGCACTGTCCACCCCATATCCTGTTCCAAAATAGTACACAGTTCTATTATGTTCAGCCTGAAGTGAAGCAGCTTTCTCAGAAACTTGTAGAAAATTCCTGCCTTTGAAGTCCGTTTGAAAATTCTTTTCCGGTGCAAATCCTTCTGATATGATAAAGAACCTGGAATAAAGCAGTGCAAGTAGCATCAGAATAGAACCTGTCCATCCAATATACTTCACTTTCTTTTCTGAAGAACTCAATACAGAAAAGCCCAAAGCAGACAATGCCAGGAGATAACCATGCACTAGCTCTGCAAAACGCACTGCCTGATATGTCAGATTCTTATATGTGTAATACACTGTTATTAATATCGTCAGTGATAAAAAAACAGTCAGAGCAGTTCTTCTGTTTCTTCCTGATTTGAATAAGGCATACACTGCAGCTGCTACACTCAGTGATGATATCAGAAGAAAAGCTTTATAATGTGCAGCAGTTATTACAGAATACAGGATAATTCCCGGATCGATGTACCCGAACAGCAGACTCAGAATCTGCAGAACTGTCATATCAGCCTGAAAAGAAGCTACAGACCTTGACGAAAAAAGAACCAAAGGAATATTAATAAACAGAAATACATTTGCCAGCAGAATTGATCCAATTGCAAATATTGCAAGCTTTTTGATTATATATACTAACGGGAGTCTCTCTGCTGAGAAGAAGTATACAGGAAGAAGCAGGAATAAGAACAAAATCCAAAGATGCGGATAAATCATCAGAAGACATCCGCCAGTAAGAACAGCTCCAAAATAACGTTTCCATTCAGTATCCGCAGTGAAACCGACAGAAAGACTGAAATAGATTAGATAATTAAAAAGGGCGATACTGTACAGAAATGGTATTGAATGACAGGTAGCTACATACATCAGCATAGAAGACAGAGACAGTGCTGTTCCAATAGCATATACAGAAAATCCTGTCAGATGAAAGAACGAAGAGAAGAACAGAATATAACTCAGTGCGGATATGGACAGATAAAAAGCCACAGATGCAGTATATGTTTCTTCCGAATATCCAGAAAATACTGCCATGTACGGAGTGGATATCATCTGATTGGCCAGAGGCTGTAAATTTTTTGAAGGGAAATCCGCGATAAATCCCTTTCGGTCATCCAGAAAACGGTTCAGTTCCCACCTTACTTTCGGAGGATTAACCTGATCTGCCTTTCCTGTCTCCCATAAACTGTGACTGACGAACCATTCTGAAAGAGTCAGATACGTACTGTGATCACCGCCACCTCGGGAATAGAAACCCGTCTCGTTTTTTTGAAGAAAAGGAATCAGATAAGAGGCTCCGGCAATAAGCAGAAGGACAAGAACTGAGTGGATTCTCTTTAATTCATAAACGCGTCCCCTTCTGAAATACATCTTAATCAGAAAGATTAATACCGGAGGAAGAAGTCCTGCTGCTCCGGGCAATCCCAATACTGTCGATAAAATAACCGATACAAGGAGGAACGCTGATCCCAGAATCAAATTCTTTATATCGGAAACCAGATCTGAGCTCTCCGTCTGACTGCTGAACTGCAAAGACCAGCCACTTACCCAAGAAAGAGAAAAAATTCCCGCAAGTTTTAAAAAAAGAACTGCTGCATTCATAATTCAGTTCTCAATGTCCATTTTTTTTAAATCAGTTTCAGTCAAAATCTGAAACCTTCCATTAACGGAAAGGGGAGAAAGAATCCGGTTTAGTTTAATTCTCTTTAAAAATAAATCAGAAACCTTACCTTGCCCACTGTAATTAATTCCTGTGTACAATACCAAGCCACTTCTTTCGCCTTTGTCGTTTCTTTGAATCAGCCTGATAACATTCATACCTTTGTTTACCTTAAAGGCCAAATTTACTTTCAGTTCCCCAGACTGTCTCTTCAGGGGAATTCTGAATTCTTTTGCTTTCATATGCTTTTCATTTTTATCTGCAACACTATGATCATCAATATATCCTGCTGGCATTTCATATTCAAAATCACTCACAGCAGAAATATATCCTTCAAAAGACATATGGGCTGTAAGCAGAGAAAAATTCAAAAGAACAGCTTCATCTGAATCTGACCAAATCACCAAAGCTTTTTCCAGACCGTCTCTCATATATAATAAATTATCATGGTATGGGAACCATCCTGTCCCGATCAGGCATATCCCCTTTCCTTTAGTTGCGTCAAAGACTTTTAACCCTGGTATTTTTGATACTGTCTGCGCTTTGTAAGAAGATGAAACACTTAGAAAATCAGGAAGAAAACCTGCAGGATAAACAAACAAGGCATGCTCTAAATACTTTTTGGAAAGAATATCGATACCTCGCGGAGTATAATCATATTCAATGGATTCAAAATAAGGGATTTTTCGGTAAATTATCTCATTGTTAGCGCTGTCCACTACCCCCCATCCCATATAATAAAAAACAGGAGACTTTCCAGCTTTTTTTCTTGATTCATAGATTTCACTCAGCTCTGATACTGCCTGAATATCTTCGGAGCTTTTCAATGAAAACCTGGTTTCAACAACATCATTTTCCGCTATTCGCATAAAGAGTTTTTTATCATTAACTGACAGAAACAAGTATAAGCTTGCAAATGCTCCTGATAAAATGTAAGGTAAATATTTAATCTTTTTTAATATTAAATAATAGCCATACAAAGAAAAGACTGGAAGGAGTACAGATATAAAATCAGACAATCTGACTATTTGATAGTCCCCCTTCTTCTGCTTATACATATAAATATTTATTCCAGCCAAGAGAAACAGAATCAGAAAAGCTGTTGCATTTGTCTTCCTTATGCTGAACAGGAATAAGACACTGCCGGCAACTATTGCATAAGAAAGATAAAAATGATACTCCGTAGTATGTTTCCATAAAGTAAGGACTGTCTCAAAATCCAAAACTCCAGTTACTGCTGTGAAAATATGTTCCCAATTAACTCCATAGTCCAGCACAACATTCACATTGGAAAGAATCAGTCTGACTGGTCTGAGCAATTCCAAATTCCCAATGATAAAACAAAAAAGAACACCAAGGCTGATCTTTTTCCAAATCATTGATTCCCGATTCTGAATGACTGAAAATAAAAAAGCATACACTGGCATTAAAAGAACCAATGACGGAAGGTAAAGCACTGTAGCTGATACTAAAAAAATGCCTATATATAATGATGGAAATCGTATGATGACTATCGGCCTATCTTTTATATAAAGCAGACAACACAGAACAAACAGACAGATTGTCCATACAAAAAGAGCAGGAAGTGCGGATTTTAAGGCCAGACTGTATATTCCTTTACTTATTCCGCCAATTAAAACAGTAAACAGAAATAATAAAACAGGTATTCTTTTTTTCAGATTGATGTTCACTAAAAGCAAGGCAGTCCATGCCGCCAAACATATAAATACTGCTGTCTCTGCTGTATATGATTCCTCATCAGATCCCCATCCCATAGCAAGAAACGGAAGACTGAGAGTCTGAGGAGCGTACACATTCTGCTGACCGATTTTTATATAAGCTGCAAGCGATTTTACTGCAAAGTTCGCCTGCCCGGGCAGGATCTGAAGCGGATCCCCTTTCACTTCACTTAAAGCTTCATCAAAAGTATGGTACTTTGCATATTCCGAAAGACCAAAATAACTGGACTGATCCCCTCCTCCATAGGCAAGTATTCCGCTTGTATTTCTGTTCATAAAAGGAAGGAAAAAAATGGATGCTATTATTATATTAACTGCTATAAATATTGACAACTCTTTCCAAAATATTCTGGACTGAACGAATGAAAAATCTTCTCTTTTTCCTTTTTTCATGACGAGGAATGCAATCCTGCCTGATATCAGAAAAAATGCTACTGCAGGAATCCATAATCCTCTAACTGAAAGTCTTGTCATTATAAAACCTGACAGAAACAAAATCAGTATTCCTGATATAATCCAATATAAAAAGTTACTACAATTGTCCCTATTGAACAGCTTTTGCGGGAAAACAGACCACCCAGCCAGTCCGAAAACCAGAAGAAAAAACACTGTCTTCAAATAAAGATTTAAAACACTTGGTTCTGCCATCAGTTTTTTACCCTTTTTTTCAGCAGTTCGATTCCTGCGTTATATGCGATTTCCTCATTCTGAGAATAGGATACAGAAGGATCCAGTCTATAGTTCAGAGTATCAATTACTTCACCTTCATCAATTTTTACTGTTACCCTGTGCATTGTTGCACACTGATCGAATGCTTTGTCCGTAAGAGCTCTGCTGATAGAACCAAGTCCGCCATATTCTGGAACTTTTGCACAGTGAATATTCAGCAATGGAATGCCTGAATCTATCACCTTGCTGTTGATAATCAGTCCTGCCCGAAACAGAATTACGACGGAAGGTCTGTATTTCTCCAGCAGTACCAGAAGTTCATTATTAGATCGGACAGATTCAAATTCTCCGCTGATACTGTTGTCTTTGCGGAAGAGTTCAGCTAAAAACATTTTCACTGTAAGAAAAAATGACATTGATCCTCTGGCGATCAGCTTAATTACCCGCTTGGGACTGGACGATTTGTCCAGAACAATTATGCAACCCTCAGTATTTCCAAGGGCATTGACTGCCTTTCTTCCGATTTTA
>DAORDI010000336.1:1511-5592 GCA_035345895.1 Leptospiraceae bacterium | reverse complement strand
CCGTCGGCATGGCCTGGCTGGTGCTGATCGCGACCTTCGCCACCTACTCGCTCTGGAAGGATTCCAATAATACCTCTTGACCCGTCACCATAGTCATACATTTTTTTCTGAACTCCTGAAAATCCATCCTCTATAGTCTTAAACTCCCTGCCCGGAAAAGCTTTTTCAATATCACTTCTAAAACCCTATATCTGCAGGCTTGGCAGGAACTCTGCTCCCACTAGAGATGGTCTTATCAGCTGCAATGGAGCAGTTCGCACAGTTTTTGGTATACCCAGAATCAGGATATTTATTGTTCACCAATTTCAGTTTATTATGCAGTATTTTTAAGTCTTTCGGAAGGTTGTCTATATCCCCTAAAGTTAAATCCTCCCCGGTCATTACCGGACCTGGACGGAAAGGAGAGAGAACCTTGTTCTTCAGCCAGTCATAGCCCGAACTTACGTAAGAGGCGGCTTTCTTAAATCCGCTGACAATCGGTTCACTGACTGTATTCAGTCCTCTTTTTATGCTTTGGAGAATATCAGAAAAATCAGGAAAAAATCCTGTATCCGGCTGAACAGGTTTATGAGGCAAGGAAACTTCATCGTCAGGAACATTCTCATTTGCAGGAGGTTTTCTGTTTCCCGTATCATTCGGAACATCTGCTGATACCCGTTTCTGAGGAATGTAACTCGCCTCTGATCCGTCCTTCAGAGGGATATAACTTGCAGGAGACTGGATAATTTCCTGCGGCTTGAGCGGGTCAAACATCGAAGGAGACCCGGTAATGTACTCAGTCGGACGGTTCGGATTTATTTCTGACTGAACTTCATTTTATACTGAATATTTTTCTTGAATGTTCCGGGTTGAATAGGAGAGTGTTTAAAGAGATAATGCAGGCTTATGAAAAATCTGACATCACAGTCCGTAAAAGAAACACTTTCAGCTCTGAAGCCTACTCTGGCTGAAAAGTACAAAATCAGAAAGATTGGAATCTTCGGTTCCTTTGCCGATGGGACCTTTAACGACACAAGCGACATTGACATCCTCGTGGAATTCGATGAAACTCCCGGCTGGGATTTTTTCCAACTGAACAGAGAACTGGAAAGTGTATTTCATCGTAATGTAGATTTAATTACACCTGATGCATTAAAATCCATTATAAAAGACAATATCCTGAACAGGGTTCTGTTTGTATGAAGAAAGAAGAAAGGAATGTCTCCCTGTATCTGACCGATATGGAGGAGGCAATACAGAATATTCTGAATTATACAGAAGGTATAAGTTTTGAAGAATTCAAAAAGAGCAGAATGATTCAGGATGCAGTCATCAGAAATTTCGAAGTTATGGGAGAAGCGGCAAACCGGATTCCGGAAACAGTAAAAAATCAGTATACTGAAATTCCGTGGGCAGATATGTATGGACTGAGAAACAGAATAGCTCACGAATATTTTGGAATAGACTTTGGAATTATATGGAAAATTACAAAGGATTTTCTGCCTGACAACCTAAAGAGAATCCAAAGAATTAAATCTTCACTCTTTATATAAAAGCATAGAATCTGCATCAATGCCTTTTTCTTCTGAATGTATATATCGCATCCTTGATAAAACTTCTATAATCTGCAGACGTATATAATTGCTCGGCTGAAATCCCTGGTGGTTCCAATTTTCGGACTATCCTGTTTCCAGCCGATCAGCTTGGACAGTCCGTTAAATTTCTGCAGAAGCGATTCCTTGTCCTGAATTCATCTAAAAAGTGCTGGCTTTCCTGACTGGATAAATTTATTTTATAGGAATTCACAGTCTGACTGGAAGGAATCTGATTCAGAGCAGAGACAGGATATAATATGCCGGAAATAGCAAATATCAAAGTACCGAAAAGTTTTTCAGAGTCGATAGAACAGCTGAAGTCCAGACTGATCACAGCAGTAGATACAGGAAATGTAGAAGATGTGAGGGAGATTCTGGAAGCAGGGGTCGGACCGAATTTTCAGCCTGCGGAAATTGCCTCGCCGATCAATTATGCTGTTGCCAGGCAGTCCCTGGAAATTCTGGAACTTCTTCTGACTCACGGTGCAAATCCTAATTTTACCACATCCGGCATAATCACGACTCTGGGTCAGGCCTGTGTAAACGGCAGACTGGATATGGTGGAGCTTCTTCTGGACTGGGGCGCAAAAGTGGACGGGGTTTATTCAGCCGAAAAGAAAACGGCTTTGATGATTGCCGCTGAGTCAGGCAGAGAGGATATTGTGGAAGCTCTTCTTTATGCAAAGGCGGATCCGAATCTGAAAGACAAGACCGGCAAGAATGCACTGGAGTATGCTCAGGCAAAGGATCATTCTCTGGTTGTATCCATTCTTGCTCCTCTCACTGCAGGCGCAAATGCGGAGGCTGAACCTCTGATCAAGGAATCGGATCTGATCGGGCAGGAAATTGCAAAACACTCCCTGAAGCAGGCCCTGGCACTAGCAATCGTAAATGAGGAACGCAAGAAGCATTCTCTTCCTACATTCAAGGTCAATCTTCATGCAGTTTTTACCGGAAGTTCCGGTACAGGAAAAACTACGTTTGCCAGATACTATGCACAGGAGATTAAAAAAATCGGAATTCTCCGTTCCGGTCATATTGTGGAAGTTTCCAGACTGGATCTGGTAGGAGAGTACATAGGTCAGTCTGCACCTAGGACAGCGGATGCAGTGGAAAGGGCGAGAGGCGGAATTCTTTTCATAGATGAAGCATACAGTCTGAAAATTGATAAAAATGACACTCCCGGTCAGGAAGCAATCAACACTCTCATCAAGTTCATGGAGGATTACAGAAATGAGCTTGTAGTCATTCTGGCAGGGTACACCGGAATGATGCGCAGTTTTCTGGATCTGAATCCGGGACTGAAAAGCCGTATTCCTAATGTAATCGAGTTTGACGATTTTACAGACGAGCAGATTGGTAAACTTCTGGATGATATGTGTACAAAACATGAGATGCAGATGGACGAAAAGGACAGAACCTTTGCGATAGAGCAGGTTCTGATCAAAAAAAGAGGCAAGGGTTTCGGAAATGCGAGAGAGGTGAGAAATATTTTCGAGCGCACGGCAGCACAGCACTGTGTGCGGCTTTCCAATCAGGATCTGAAAAGTCTTCCCAAGGAAACTCACCAGAAATTTATTTACAGTGATATCACAGTGGATCCGTTTGATGACGGAACAAGGTCCGGACTCCAGCCTTCAGATCCGAAGGAAAATCCAAAGTCGGGAATTTACAGACTTCATGCTCTTCGAGGAATGAAGGGAATCAAAGAAGAGATTCAGGCAATGGCGGATTTTATCCGTATCCGCAAACTGAGGAAGGGAGCTTCTTCTGCAAGAGGACTTCAGCTTCATATGGTCTTTACTGGAAATCCCGGAACAGGCAAGACAACGGTTGCAAGACTGATCGGAGACATATACAGGGATCTGGGAGTTCTTCCCAGCGGTCATCTGATTGAAGTGGACAGATCCGGTCTTGTAGGGGGTTATCTGGGACAGACAGCTCTCAAGACAAAGGAATGCATTGAGGATGCAAGGGGCGGGATACTTTTTATTGATGAAGCATATTCTCTTTTCAGTGAATCACATTCAGGAGATATGTACGGAAGGGAAGCAGTCAATACAATTCTAAAATATATGGAAGATTACAGAGATGAAGTTGTCATTATATTTGCAGGATACCAGGAACCGATGAACAAACTGATGAATTCCAGCCCTGGCCTTCTCAGCCGTTTCAGCAAGACCCTCCTGTTCAATAATTTTTCAGATGAGGAACTGAGTGATATCTGCAAGGACATCTGTGCAAATGACGGTTACGACATTACTGAGTCTGCTCATAAAAAACTGGTTTCTCAGCTTCTGGAAAGAAGAAAAACGGATCCTGATTTTGCAAATGCAAGGACAGCCCGAAATCTGATTGAGCAGGCATTTAAAAATCATGCACAGAGAATCATTCAGCTGAATCCTAGAGATCTGATGAACAGGGCAGTTCTGAACACAATTGAGGAGGCAGACATTCACGGACTTCCTCCTCTCAGTTCACTGAATATGAGAAAGATCGGCTTTGAT
>DAORDI010000336.1:0-1411 GCA_035345895.1 Leptospiraceae bacterium | reverse complement strand
GAGACAGTTGACCTTAAAGGATCTTGAAAATGATACTCAAAAACATAGTTCGGAAAATCAGTGAAATTTTCATGTACGGTTCAGAGTTTGCTGAATCGAGTCAGGCAAAGAGAAAAGTAAAACTTTCTAATATAGTCTCTTTTATAGTATTGTTTACGAATACGTCCTATATTCCTGTGCTGCATTCACTGAATCTTTCGCACATACAGCACGTACTCGTAGCAGGTTCCTTTATTTATATATGCGTGCCGATTCTAAACAGATTCGGATTCACTGTTTTTTCCAGAATATGCCTGCTTTCCAATATGGTTGTCATTCTTTTATATTACAGTTATGTTCTTGGAAAACATTCAGGTGTATATGTGATGTTCATTGCATTCTCCTCACTTCCTTTTGTGTTCTTTGAATTCAAGAACAGAGTTGAGGTGATTTTTTCCGCTTCTGCAGGATTGATTTGTTTTATTGTGTTTGAATATTTTGACCGCACAAGGACAGCACAGGGACTTCTTCAGGGAAAGGAAGCAGAGTATCTTGCCTATTCCATATTTTTTTCCACCTATCTGGTTATATTTGCAGTTGTTCTGAGCCTCGAGTTCACAAATACAAGGGCAGAAAATGAGCTCATTCTTCTGAAGGAAAGTCAGGACGGAGACTATTTCCTCACAACACAGATTATCTCTCCTCTGTTCAAGAATCTGAATTCCAGTGATTATATTCAGACAGACTTTCTGATGAAGCAGAAAAAGTCTTTTGTATTCAAGGGAAGAAAACGGGAGCTGGGAGGAGATATCTGCATTACAGGGAATCTGAATTTCAGAGGAACAGAATACACTATGTTCATCAATGCGGATGCAATGGGCAAGTCAATGCAGGGGGCCGGAGGAGCGATTGTGATGGGAACAGTCATCAATTCCATCCTTTCCAGAAATGCAGGCAGGACAATCAACGTGCAGCCGAAACAGTGGCTGACAAGTACATACAATGAACTGCAGAATGTATTCATTGAGTTTGACGGATCCATGATGATCTCCTGTTTCCTTGGACTCATCAGCACACGTTCCGGAAAAATGCTTTACCTGAACTCAGAACATCCTTCGAGCGTCATCCTGAGAGATGAAAAAGCCTTCTTTCTTGAAGACAGTCCAATTCGGAAAATCGGTTTTCCCGACTCGGAGGAAAATATTCATATCAGTGAGTACCAGCTCTATCCCGGTGACATCATTATTTCCGGAAGCGACGGAAGGGATGATATCAACCTTACCCCTCTTGAAAAAACCAGAAAAATCAATGAAGATGAGAAACTGTTTTTAAGCATTGTTGAAAAATCAAAAGGAGATCTGCAGATCATCTACAAGGAGCTGAATGCCGCAGGTGAACTCATTGATGATCTCTCACTGATGAAAATCACTTA
>DAORDI010000335.1:0-5599 GCA_035345895.1 Leptospiraceae bacterium | reverse complement strand
ATCCTCCATATTGTTCTCTTCAAGCGAATGGTCCAGACCGACGATCACTGCTTCAATGCAGTCCTTGTCTTTTTTCCGAAAGTGCATCATAATGGAATCCCTGGCAAAATTGGACTCACCGCTGACCCTGGAAACTTCTTTCCAAAGTCCGAGGATGTCGTTTTCACTGACTGCAGCATTCGAAACACTGCAGCCGAGAAAAAAAGAAAATACAATGTATCCCAGAATTGAACAGAAAAGTTTCAGTTTATTCTCCCTCGGAAAGTTCGGAAAAAAGATACTTCTCTTTTACTTCATCCGACTTTCTGAACTCTACTGGATATTTCCCAGTAAAACATGCATCACAGTAGTCAGACTCTTCCATCGACTTTGCAACTGCAGTGTGCATCAGTTCCGTGGACAGATATGCAAGCGAATCCACTCTGAGATACTTTACAATCTCGTCTATCGTATGAGTCGCTGCAATCAGTTCACTGTGCGTCGGAATATCAATTCCATAGTAACAGGGAGACACGGTAGGCGGCGCGGATATCCTGAAATGAATTTCCTTCGCACCCGCATTACGGATCATTTTTATGATCTTCCTGCTTGTTGTCCCTCTCATAATGGAATCATCTACAATGATGATTCTTTTATCTCTCACTACTTCTCTGATGACATTGTACTTTATCTTTGCACCGAAGTCTCTGATCTTCTGATCCGGCTCAATGAATGTCCTTCCGATATAGTGTGAACGGATAAGACCGGTTGCATAGGGAATGCCGGATTCTTCTGCATAACCGAGAGCAGCCACATTTGCAGAATCAGGAACAGAAATCACTACGTCGGCATCTACAGGCTTTACTTTAGCAAGGAGTGCCCCCAGATGTTTTCTAACCTTATAGACCGACTGTCCGAAAATATTTGAATCCGGTCTGGAAAAATAGATATATTCGAAAATGCAGAGGCTCTTTTTCCTTTTACCGAAAGGGAAATAGGATTTCTCACCGAACTGATCAATGACTACCATTTCTCCAGGTTCGATGTCCCTCACATATTCCGTGTCCGTGATATCAAATGCGCAGGTTTCCGATGCAAATACAATTGCACCGTCCGGCCGCTTTCCCATCACAAGTGGGCGGAATCCGTTCGGGTCTCGAACTGCAATCAGTTTCTTTTCAGTCAGAAGAAGAAGCGAATAGGCCCCGTCCACCTGCCGAAGAGCATTGCTGAAAGCCGTCAGAAGATCCTTCTCGCCCGATTTGGCCATCAGGTGGACTATGATCTCTGTATCTATCGTAGTCTGAAATATACTTCCTTCTGCTTCCATTTTTCTTCTGATTTCATAGGAATTGACCAGATTCCCATTATGAGCAAGAGCAAGAGGCCCCAGGTTGCTTTCCACCCGTAGAGGCTGTGCATTTCGCAGAAAACTGGCCCCTGTAGTGGAATATCTGTTGTGACCCACTGCTGCAGAACCGCAGAGTTCCTTCAGCGTCGTCTGATTGAATACAGAAGCAACCAGTCCCATTCCTGCATACCTGTAGATATGCTCCCCGTCTGTTGACACAATTCCGGAAGATTCTTGTCCTCGATGCTGCATCGAGTAGAGACCTAGGTAAGTGAAATTAGAAGCTTCTTTGGCTCCGTAGATCCCAAAAATAGCACATTCATCCTTCGGTTTATCTTCACTGGCTATAATAAAAGGCTGGAAAGATTCAGAGGGTTCTAAATAATTAGAGTTATCGCCCATACTAAGGACAAATTTAATCTCTTAGAAAAACATGCAAACGAAATCTAATTACACACTGATTACCAATAAAAGAGGACTGGAACTTGCTGCAGTCAGTTTCAATAATTCCAGACAAATCGCAATCGATACAGAATCTTCAGGATATTATACGTACGTGCCGAGAGTCTGTCTGATTCAGATCACCTGTACAGGCAAAAACTATATCATAGATCCTCTTTCAGGCATAGATTTGAGAATCCTGGGCGATATTTTTGAGAATACTAAAGTACTTAAGATATTTCATTCAGCAATAGACGATATTAAGGCATTGAAGAGAGATTTCAGTTTCAAATTCAAAAACATCGCAGATACGATGTATTCGTCAAAACTTTTAGCATTAGAGCATAATTCGCTGAATTTTCTCGCTGAATACTATTTGAAGATTAAACTCTCCAAGACAGAACAGAAATCCAACTGGGAAAAAAGGCCATTGGACAGAAGCCAGCTGGAATATGCCTCACTGGATACAGCATATCTGGAAACCATCTGGGCAAAGATGAACACTGAACTGGAAGCACAGGGACTTCTGGAAGAAGCAGAATCTGAATTCAGCAAATTCTGTGAAGAAGTGTACAAGCCGAGGGAAACAGAAGAAATCGCCTGGCATAAATTTCCCAATGTAATGAAGTTTACTCCTGAGCAGAGAAGAACTGTACATGACATACTTCAGTACAGAGAAGAAAAGGCAAAACGTCTCAACAAGGCATCCTTCCGGATCGTCAATAATGAAATTATAAAGAAAATCGCAACAGAAAAACATACGGAAGAATCCCTTCTTGCACTTCTCGGAAAAAAAGAAGGAAAGGATGTTTTTGATCTTCTTCAGAATCCAAGCGGCCCTCCTCTTGAGAAAAAGGACATTCCCAAGCTGGATGAAAATATGACTCCTGCAGAGGAAGTCAAACTCAGACACTTTCATAAGTGGAGAGACAAGATAATGAAAAAAAGGAACATCGATCACTCTATGCTCCTTTCCAACAGACAGTTCCTGCAGATCCTGAGAACCAAACCGGCAGACCTGGAAGCTCTTGAGAAACTGGAAATCCTTTCCGGCTGGAAGGTAAAAAACTACGGCCCTTCTTTCCTGAAAATGCTGAAAGAAGAACCGTATGATGATCTCATCACTCATCTGAAGCCGATAGGAGCGAAGGTTGAAATTCGAGAATCAAAAACTCAAGTCATTCAGACCGACTCCGCTCAGCCATAATATTCATAATGCGGGAGCACGGGATTCTGCTGTAATCATTCCGATTTTCGAAAAGAACGGAAGAGATCTCATTCTATTGACCAGAAGAAGTCCTCATCTGAAAAGTCATCCGGGACAGATCTCCTTTCCTGGCGGGGTTGTTGAAAAGGGAGAATCCTTTCAGGATACGGCAAGAAGAGAATGGGAAGAAGAGCTTGGTTCCAGTTCGGACACGCTGGAAATCATTTCTGAATTTCAGCCGATGCATACATTTACAGGATTCATTATTCATCCGATCATTGCCAGATATCGAGGTGACAGCAGTTTCAGTCCGAACGAAAACGAAGTCTCAGAGATACTCGAATTTGATCCTGAAGATTTTTATTCAAAAAGATTTTTTGCAATCCATCACAGAAAGCTGGATGGTGAATTTGTATATTATCTGGATATTGATCATCTGCTCTGGGGGGCTACCTGTCACATTCTGGTAAAATTTCTGAGAGAGTTCGCCGACTTTCGAAGAATGCCTAAAATAGTGGAGCCGAATCTGACCCATCCTCCCTTTCTGGACATATCTAAATTATGAGCAGCTGCTCATACTGACGGCAGCGCGTCGGAGATGTAATTATGATTCATTTACACTCTGCCGATACCGGGAAATGATCTGAGATTTTTTCGAGTTCCTTTCTTCCGTCAATTTCCGGAAAGAACTCATCGAGTCTCCAGACCTTTCCCTTGCACTGCTTCGCAAGAACTGCATCCGTAAATATCAGGTCATGTTTCTGATCTCCGAATGTGGTAGCCTCGCGGATCAGCTGATTCATATACACAAAATAGGTAAGTGAGGCAAGAAAATCAGGCTTCTGATATCTTTTGCCTGTATTAAAATCCCCGCCGAGAAATATCTTTCTGTCCGAGAAATTTCTTGTAGCAAAGTCTGCCACCTTCTGAAACTGAATGAGCTCATTTCTGTCTCCGGGCGTGGAATGAAAAGGAACGACCAGTATTTTCTTTATCCCTGAAAAAAGAAAAAATGTAGGTGCTCTTGCAAAATCATTATTTTTATCTTCAAATTCATGCTTTTCTATATCATCCGCGAATTCTTTTCTCACGCAGGCAAGATACTTTTCTGTCCTTGTGCTGTCCTCTTTTCCCTTCGGATCGCCTTCCATGCAGATATAATCGGCCCCGTGCTCCTGAAATCCTTTTTCGAATGCAGCGGCCATATCGACGTTTGCTGAACGGACCTCCATAAAACTGATCACGTCGCAGTTCTTTGCAAACTCAATAATCATCTGCCCCTTTCCGCTCTTTTTCAGACCCTTCTCCGAAAGATTCTTTACATTCCAGAAGCAGACTCTGTAATGATCCTCTGAATCCTTGACAAAAGGATCCTTTTTGGCAGTGAAAGTACTGCAGTTGTAAATGAAGATTACAAATATAAATGTGATTTTCATAATTACGGATCCTTATAATTCTCTGATTTTCACCTGCAAAATGCAGCAGGGACTGAAGCTTACTGTGGCTGCCAGTGCTTTAAAATGTCAGTCTGTGCATTATTCCAGGGAAAAACCTGCTTCTATAAACTTTCAGTGATTTTATAATCATTCTTTTTAGTCAATGTTAATTGAATCTTCATTTCGCTGAAGAAAAAACGGTTTTTCAAAGCGCAGTAATTGTTGAGTGCAGTTATTTCTTTTTTTCACAAAATCGCAAACCGAATTTCAAAATGCCTGCGTCTGCTGTACTGTTTCTGACTTAATCAATGTTCTAAAGAATAGGCAGATCAGTTGGAAATAATTTCATCTCTCAGTTTCTTGGCTTCATCAAAATCCGGCTCTATGTCCAAAGCTTTGTACAGATACTGAAGTGATCTTTCAGGACGGTTCCAGGTTTTGTAAAGTGCTGCCAGATTGTAGAGTGGAATATGCCTTGCATCATTCATCCTGCACCGGACAGATTTTTTCAGCCAGAAGACTGCTTCCTTTTCTCTGCCATGTCTGAGCAGAATGACTCCAATCTCATTGCAGGGACTGCCGTACTCAGGATTTTTCTGAATAGCTTTGTAGAAATAATTTAATGCCTTGACTGCTTCTTTTTTCTGATTGGAAATCAGACCCATATAAAACAGCAGTTCTTCATTTTCCTCCTCTTCCAATGCAAGAGTAAAATGGTACACTGCTTTATCAAGGTCACCTTCCCGGAAAAAGGTCTTTCCTCTTTCCTGGTTTTCATAAATGAATGTTTTTGAAAATCTGGACAAATCCTGCTCCGGCTACAGTACAATTTTCGGATCAGCAAAATACTAAACTTAAAGAGAGTACTCAATTTCGGGAAAAAACTTTTATGCGAAATCTAATGATACATAATATAATTATGTGTCAAATCTCCAGATCAGATTTCTTGCCGTAACAGCCTAGGGACAATTGCAATATTTACTGCTTTGCCATTGTTTATGCAGCAGAGATTAAACCGTATTGACTGCAGGACATTGATCCCGAATATCCGGAACTTCTTGACATCCTTTCGGCAATGTCCTAAACCTGACACTATGACCCGTTTTCCTCCCCCCCTCACGTCTTCGATCCGTTGTAAAGACGGATTGTAATCCGTCTCTACGACCGCCTGTACTTGCTGTGCTT
>DAORDI010000334.1:0-5599 GCA_035345895.1 Leptospiraceae bacterium | reverse complement strand
TATACTAGTTTTCAAAAGTCTTTGCGTATTTATTTGTTCACGACTCAGTAAAATCAAGTCTGCCAGCCGGGAAAAGCGCAATTATTTATGAAAATGAGTATATAGGAGAGGAAACAGCAGTGGAAAAATTTTTTGAAAATTCAAATGCAGTCATAAGCTGCGACAAGGAAGTCGGTGCAGTCGTTGTTGTGTGGAAAAAAGTGACACCCGCCGAATATAAGGAAGTTCTGGAAACAGGACTCGAGAAACTGAAAGAACTGAAACTGGAAAACTGGTTCGCAGATACGTCAAATCACGGAGCAGTGAGTCAGGAACTTCAGAGCTGGGTAGACAAGGACTGGACTCCAAGAGCCCTGAAAGCAGGACTGAAAAGACTCACTTATATACTCATATTCAAAAGTCTTTGCGTATTTCTACTTTAGTGAGCCTGTAAAATCAAGGTTTTCGAATGTAAAAAGCGCAATTACTTTTGGTAATCAGTATAATCTTCCTGAATCAGTGCTGTCTCAGATGACAATTGATTCGCTGATTCAGGTAATGGGAGATGTGACTGTCAGAGCATTTCCAAATTATGATGAAGCAAAAAAATGGCTGATGGAAACCAGGAAATGACCTGCTGAAGCAGATCAGAGATCCCTTCTGCTGAAAAGTCTGAGACTGAAGTATGCAGGAAGAACTGTCCAGAAAGAAAGAAACGTGAGACAGAGGGATATTCCTCCGAAAGAACCCAGATATTTCTGATAGAATGCGGATGTAAACCCTAAAAGAACTGCATTGTCCATCTGCAATATAGTAACAATTCTTACTAAATCCAGAGGATTCAGAACCGTCAGAATCAGTATTGGGATCTCAAGAGGATATTCCCCGAAATGAATGCTGATCCCGAGCATCAGAAAATCGTAGAACAGATAAAAGAAAAACCAGACAGAGAGTGCTGCAGAAAGAACTGCTTCCCTTTTCAGAAATACTGTTCCTATGAAGAAGGAAATTGCGGTAAAGGACATATTCAGAAGACAGCCGTAGACCAGGAGCTGAAATGACAGGAAAAGAAATCTGCCGTCCGACATAAAAATGAGCATAGGGATTCCCGCGCCGAAAAAATAACCGATGTTCAGTGCGGAAGAGAGCCCCAGCCATTTCCCGATAAAATAATCCTTTCTTGAGATTGGTCTGACAAAAATCACTTCCATGAAAGGAAGGCTGTCAGAAAAGTTCATCGCACCGAAAAGGAGCGAAAAAAGGGGGATCAGAAGAAGTACTGCATTCAGAAGGCTGGCTGCTGTCTTTCCGTTCTCATTTCCGCCGAAATATAATAATAAACCGGATAATATGAGGAAAAAAGAAAAATAGGCAAATATCCATCTGTTTCTGACATTTTCCTTCAGTTCAAATCCTGCAGACATAAGGAGGTCAGACATGGTTTCCCGCCTTGAGCCAGAATACATGGAGCGCGGATTCCATATCCTTTGCACCGCTTTTTTTCAGTATTTCATCCGGAGTCTCGTGCAGAATCAGTCTTCCATCCACCAGAAGAGCGACACTGTCCGCCACTTCCTCAACCTCGGACATAATATGCGAAGTAAAAAGGACGGATGCACCTCCCCTCTTTCTTTCTCTGATCAGATTCTTCAGGTATACCGACATATGGGGGTCAAGACTTGCAGTCGGTTCATCAATGACATAGGTTTTTCTGTCAGTCCCGAAGCACTGCACGATGTTCACCTTCTGTTTCATTCCTCCGGAAAGTTCTCCAAAGTATCTGTCCTGAAATTTTCCTACCTCAAGTTCTTCGAGGAGTCTTGACTGAAATACAGTTTCTTTTTTTTCCATTACGGACAGTGTCTTCAGTATTTCACGGACTTTCAGGTTTTTCGGAAACAGAGGGACCTGAGGCATATACCCTGCACGGGAATCAGTCTGAATTTCCCCTGAATCAGGAAACACAAGTCCCAGCAGGCATTTCAGAAGCGTGGTTTTTCCGGATCCGTTGGGGCCGACAAGCGCAGTCACCCGCGAATCGGGGAGGGAAAGAGTCAGAGACTTCAGAGCCTCATAATTTCCATAGGATTTGCAGAGATTTCTGATTTCAGTCATAGGTATACTTTCTCATTACAGGATAATTATCTTTCAGATCAGCAGGACTCATCACAGGAAAGACTCTCTCGGCAGTTTCCAGGAATTCTATGACAGGAGACTGGAAAAGCACCATAAGAAAAGGATAAAGGGATACCCAATACCCGAAAAATCTGACTGGCAGAAAAGGCTTGTCGCCTGTTCCGTCCGAATTCAGATCAAATCCCTTGTACTGATCCCAGTAGTTCCTTTCATAAAGATTATGATTTTCCCTTGAGTTTGTGGACACATCGAATACATTTCCGATGAAATTATTCTGAACAAGCCTGTTGTCATCGCAGTTTCCGAACATATTGACTGCCCAGCCGTTGTTTTTAAACTGATTACCGGCAAAGACATTTCTCGAAGCACTGTCCGCATTGATTCCGACAGTATTCTCCTGAAAGACGTTTCCTGAAAAGTCACTGTCGGATATGTCTTTCAGAAGTATTCCGTAGGAATTCAGATCCTTGCTTTTTTCAAAGGAATTCTCCCGCACTTCTATCTTTTTTGAATACATAATGGCCGTTCCTGTAGAGTTTCGGGAGAACCTGTTTCTGTAAAACCTGTTTTCACTCGAAAACATAAAATGCAGACCGTACCTGATGCTTTCCGTGCTGAAGTTTTTTTCAATCAGAAGATGATTTGAAAATTCAAGATAGAGTCCGTCCCTGTGAGCTCTCACTTCATTTTCGATGATACTGATATCAGTGCAGTACCATAGATGAATTCCGTTTCCGCCTGATACCTCATCCTTTGCATTTCCGACAGAACTGTTCCCCTTCAGGGTGCATTTTTCCGTTTTTGCAAGATAGAAACCGTAAGCATTGTCTTCGAGTTCATTGTTTATAAATCTGCAGTCCCTGATATTTTCCGTATGTATACCGGCAAACTCACGAATGTCGCTGACACCGCCCTTTACAATTTTGAATCCTTCCACAGTGACAGAATCAGACTGAATGTCAAAAACATGCCCTTTTCTGCCTCCGTCAATAACCGGTCTGCCTATTCCTTTCAGATGCAGCGGTTTTCTGATTTCCACAGTCCCCTCTGCATAAGTGCCAGAATGAACTTCCAGAGTATCCCCTGCCTGGGCCTTTTTCAGTCCTTCCTGCACTGAACGCAGTCCGCAGTCTCTGCATACTCTGATGACAGCAGAATCAGCAGGAAAAAAAAAGGAAAAATAAATAAAAGCAGGTACAAGAGCCTTCAGTGACAGAAATGAAAAATCTCCGATTCCTGTTTCAGCATGCAGCAATATTTTATATATTATATTCATACTTATTTTAATATTACTAAATTATTTCTGCTTCAACGCGGAACCGGTTTTCGACCATTCTGCTTTCACGAAATCTGCGATTTCCTTTCCTGTGTACTGCCGCCCTCCGAACTTTTCAAGATCCGATTTCAGATCAGAATCGGAAGAATAGGCAGACAGATTTCCTGCCATCGGAGAAAGAAGCTTTTCCGATTTCAGAAATTTTGCATTTTCAGTTTCAATCCATTCTTTCGTTCTCGAAAAATCATGGACCCAGGCTTTTCGGACCTTATCCTCATTCTGAATTTTATATGCATACATACATTCTATGGAATCAAAATGAATATGGCGTCCTTTGAATGTGACTATCTGAGAATGATATTTTTCGTTTATAATTCCCATCGAACAGTGTGCACATTTTTCTGTGCCGGACACAATCTCAGCAGGCCCAGGATCACTGCATCCGAAAAAGGAAAAAACGAATATTGCGGCAGAAAATAATACTTTTTTCATGATAAAATCTCCAAAATTCCTTCACAGAATCGGCAGAGAAAAGCAGTCTCAAAAGCACAATATTCGTTTTTTTTCATCAGTTCTGTTCCTTTTCAGAAAGAAATGCCTTTCTCTCCGACCATACAATGTAAGCCAGAAGTCCAAAGACTGCAAGAAGAATCACTGCTCCCGTATGAGGAACACTGCAGGCGTCAATATTGAGCATCTGCTTGCATCCTAAAAGCGGAGGCTGATATGCCATTCCAGGAACTATGATAGGAGCATCAGGCTTGAGATGATGACCGTAATTGTACTCCCATCTCCAGAAATCCGCCATCCCGGCCGCCGCAACAAGACCCAGATTGAGAATCCCGAATGCAACCATAAACAGTCTAGGAAGGAAATAAGTCACTGCTGCTCCGAAGATCATATATACCAGAACATAGGGCATATACAGAAGCTCAGGGATGGATGAGGATACAATTTCTTCCATTCCCACATAATGATTCAGAAGATTGATATTCTGAAGATCATATGGAGTGCCGCCGGAAAGTTTATTGATCCAGATATACATTCCGAGTCCTTCCGGATACTGAGGTGCAGAAAGAGAGATATACCAGAGCGGAAGGAAATAGACACCTGCCATCAGAAGAGCGGCCAGTAAAACCAGCCGCCTGTTCATCGTGCTTAATGATTTTTTCCACATAAGAATCATTAAGGAGTTACCCGAATGTACTGCTGCATTTCCTGGTGAAGTGCAGAGCAGAAATCAGTGCAGTAGAAAGGAAATACTCCCACTTCCTTAGCTTCCCATTTCAATGTTCTGGTCTGCCCGGGCATAATCAGAAGGTTCGGCTGAGAGGAACTGTTTACAGCAAACCCATGGGGAATATCATAGTCCTGTTCCAGATTAGTCACGTGAAAATATACCATATCGCCTTTCTTTACTTCCAGGGTATCCGGTTTAAAATGCGAACGGATGGAAGTCATTCTTACATGCACGTCTCTTCCATTTTTCTCGACCTTTGCTTCTTTTTCCGATCTTGCAGCATAAGGATGCTTGTTTTCTTCAAGAGGAAATATCTTCTTAGTCTTGTCCTTGATCAGGCTGGCAGGAACCATCTGTGCATAATGAGGTTCACCCACAGTTGTAAAATCAGAAAGAAGCTCTGCTGTGCTTCCGGAAATATCATAGAGTTGAGCACTCTGAGGCAGTTCCATACCTACTGGGAGGAATCTGTCTTTTGTAATTTTATTTAATGCAATCAGATATTTTCCATAAGGCTTTTTATTGTCTCCCCCGACAACACTCAGGTGACCGATGCTGTAGAATGCAGGCATATGCTGAACCACTTCCCTGGATTCGACTTTCCATTTGACAACTTCAGAACTCACAAAACAGGAAGTATATGCAAACCCGTTATTGTCAAATTCTGTATGAAGAGGACCGAGACAAGGTTTTTTCACTTCACCTGCAAGAGTAGACTCATACTTCAGAATTGGAATCCCCATCACCTCTCCTGTAAAATTGCTCTTGTCTTCAATTGCTTTCATCAGTTTTGAATAAGAATGAACTGGAAGAACTGTAGCCAGCTTTCCGCCCCCTACAATGTATTCTCCTGTAGGATCTACGTCAGCTCCATGAGGACTTTTCGGAGTCGGCATATAGTATGCCACACCGGGACAGTCCTTAGGATCGAGAAGTTTTACACCGGACATCTTTGTTGCAATCGCAGG